>JAHIVT010000065.1 GCA_018816555.1 Pseudomonadota bacterium | reverse complement strand
GAGATCGCCAGGAGTGATATCCCGGCCACGGATATGATATGTTTGTTCCATGAAAGTGCCCTCCAGTCTATGGAGCGCACCATAACATAACGGAATTCATGTCGCCCGTGAAAAATTCATACCCCGTGATCGGTTACAATATATGAACCTAAATCTTCATTCCTTACGTTGGCTTTGCCTGAAAGAGCATAATGAATTAAAGTTTGATAACAATAACCATAAGATGTTTTGTTTAAATCAAATAATGCATTTTCAAGTGACTGAATAATTGACAAAATAAATACAGGATATGACGGTATAAATTTGTTCCCCAAAATATTTCTAACTTGATCAAATGTAAATCTTATTTTTTGCAATAATTCCTGCTTGTCAGAACTTAAATAGCATTTGTTTGAAAAATAACGAATGATTAAATCATTTGTTTTTTTATAGCCAAAAGGTTTAATTAAAAAATAATAAAATCCATCAAGCTCTGCTTGAATTTGTGGAAAAATTCCATAAGACGAGTCGATTACAATTATTATTTGATCAAAACATTGTGAAATTTGATTAATAATTTGTTGTACTTTATGCAAATCAAAAGTCATTTGTTGAAAATCATCAATTAGCAATATCTTGTTATTTTTTTCAAGTTGCTTGTATCTATCAAATTCAATTGATTCTTCTGAATATGTTTGAATAAATTTTCTTTTTAATATTAAATCGAAATCATTTTTTTTAATATCTTTACCATCAATAATTAACGGATAATATCCTCTATTGTAATACTCCAAAAAAAGCATTTTTAATAAACTCGTTTTTCCAACCTGACTTTCTCCCTCAAGAATACATTTCTTTAATTTCATGTTGCCGACTAATGACTTTGAATCTAAATATGAATCAATATACTTTTCATTAACATCCAAAGATTCTAGGTCTGGGAAAATGTAAATATCAGAAAGTTTGGAATTTCCGTTATTAATTGCTAATGGAATTTGAATTTCGTTAATTTGCGTATAAAAATTTTTATTTATCGTGAAACATCTTCTTATCACTTTATTATAATCAAATGTTAGATCATCCTCTGTGCTATAAATATTCTCATTCCAAATATATTTTTTTATTATTCCTTTTTTCGTTGTTGTTGAAATTTTAAAAACTTGAAAACCTGATTGATTAGGTACTGAATTATTATTCAGTATAGCTCCTGAAAAACTTAGCGTGTCTGTTATGTTATCTAGATCTACTCTCTTCTCGTGAACAGATTCATGCTCATGCCCTAATAGCTGTATCGATGATATTTTATCTAAATAATTTTGAAATTCTCTTTTGTTGTTTGTTTCAGTATCTGGATTAAACCAATTAATCGGATGGTGAAAAACTGATATATTAATATCGCAAGCAATATCTTTATTATTGATAATGTTTTTAACTGGGAAAAATAGAGTCCCTGGTTTTTCATCTATTTGTGACACCCATGCAGTATTATGGCAATGAAAGCATATTGTTTCATTACCAACATTTCCTATCACTTCATATGAAATTTTATTTTTTGGCATTTCATTGTAATTACAATAGAACTCCCAAAAATTATTTTGAACAGTAAGGCATGCTTCCAACACACTATTGTCTTTGCCAAGCACATTATAATCCATTTTATTGATGCAGTTTTTTCTTATCTGAGAGTCGAAAGTAAAGTCACAGTCGTGGTTTCCAGGAACTAGAATTATTTTAATTTCTAATCTTTGATGCTGCTCAAAAACATATGTTTGGATTCTGTTGATAATATTTTTTGCCTTCTCGTATTCTTCTTTTTTACCTGTATTAGCTATATCGCCACTAATTACAAGATATGAAGTATCAATATTGGCAAAATCATATGATATGGCTTTACAAAGCGATGTGATTTTGTTGTCCAAATTAGTTTGTTCCGAGATATGCATATCTGTCAGATGTAGTATTCCTATTTCCATTATGATTTAATCTCCATTTTATATACATATCGCCGAGCTAACCTGTGAGCCACGGATAGGGTCACACGGATACGGTCAGGTCTTGCACGGAGAGGGTCAGGTCTTGAAATATAAGTTTTTCAAAACAAAATTCTCAAAATTCATTTTTAAGACCCCAACTCCGTCCTGATTGTTGTGCGCGTGATTCCATGCACGGAGAGGGTCAGGTCTTGAAATATAAGTTTTTCAAAACAAAATTCTCAAAATTCATTTTTAAGACCCCAACTCCGTCCTGATTGTTGTGCGTGGATTCCATGCGGGCCGGAAGGACACACGGAACGGGATCAAGTCTTGAAATATTACAAACTCATATGCTAAGACCTGAAACCGTTTCCGTTCTCAAAGAACATTTCAAATAAATCACCTTTGTGTTTCCCTAACAAAAATGCAAGGGGAAAATGACTCAAAGGGTGTGGCAAAACAGCACATCATTAAGGATTTAACGATTCTACCAAGAAACGATAGGCAATTTTAGGAACCCTCGCCTCGTGAATTATCCGGGTTAAGGGAATAATTTACAATGAAAACGATAGGCGCAAAGGAGGCAGAGGCGGGACCAGCAATCGAACCAGGGACACACGGATTTTCAGCATTTTCTCCTGGGCATCAGGATTCTAAGTATTTCTTTATAAATTCGACAAAGGGTTTGATCTCTTCTTCTGTAGAAGCTTTTTCCAGAGCAGTCATGTATTCATTTCTTTTTTCCGCTTTTATCACTGTCCAGCTGAATCCCCCGGACACAAGCATAAGGTTCATCAAAAATCTTCCAATCCGGCCATTTCCATCCATATACGGGTGAATGAAGACAAAGATAAAATGGCCCAGAACCGCCCTGAAGGCGGCATTTTGTTCCTCCTTCAGTAAGTCAAAAAGGGCTTCCATACAATCCGGGACAGCATTCCGGGGCGGGGGAACATGCCTTGATCCGGAGATATAAACAGGTTGGTTCCTATACCCGACAAGATTTTCTGCAGAAAGGATGTTTGCTTTCAATAAAGGCGCAAAAAGTTGCCTGTACCAGGTTTGCAGGTCCTCTTCAAAAACCTTGCCGGCCCTATCTCCATCAAGAACCCTGCTTATGCTCTGCAGAACAGCTTTAAAGGCGGCTTGATAACCTTTTGCTGCCAGCGCATCTTTTTGCCTCCTGTCCGCGGCAACATTCTCTGGATCCCACTCGCCGGATTCAATTTTCTCAATCAGCTCTTCCGTTATCTGATAGCCCTCGATGGATAAGGAGTGATAGGCGTCTTCTCTATATCTTTCCTGAATGGATTTGAGCGCATCCTGGACATCTCCTCTCATCCCGGGTGAAGCGGGCATTATATGCAACACCTCGTCTCTCATCGAATTCCACATCATACGGATACGTCCGGCATAAGGAGATGCGCTCAAGGTCGATCCAAGTTTGGGCTCGTATTCGATGAACGGATTGACTTCTTTGAGCTGATATCCTGCCGTGATCAAGTCTTCTTGTATTTGCTTTGATTTTACCTCTTCTCCGAGGTGCCGGTATGCACCGATAATCCTTTCAGCGGATGCGATTGCTCCAGTATGGAGAATATTTCTCGAAATTTCCGGCACTGACAAAGAGGATATTTTCAATACAATCTCAATATTCCTCGGATTTTTCTGAAAGTAAACCGGAGCCAAACGGCATAGGGCAGAGGGTAGCGACATTATCCTCACACCATTCCACTCTTCTGTATCTTCAGGGAAATTCTTTACATCCATCAGCAGGAGAATTGAAGTATCGTGGGGCAGGTTTATACTCTTGTTACTCGCCTTCTTAGTAAGGACTATGATTTGCTTCGGGATAGCCGTATTCCCGGCATGCACATTCAAAGAAGACTCTGCCGATAAGCAGAAGCCGGCTTTCCCAAATCTTTCCGAGAGATAGTATTTAAGAAAGGACCAGAAGCCTCCAAACCAAGCGCTGCTTTCCCCTTCTCCTCCAGGGGGAGTCAGCAGATACCAGCCTTTTATAATTTCTGCGAGGCAGGCTTCGGCAATAAGTTTTTCCCGGAATTTTCTATCAAGATCAGAAGACTTTACTATTCCATCCCGGGCAATTAATCGTGCTTCTTTCAGGGATTCGGCGAAAAATTGTTGAGGATTTTTTCTGGTTCGAGGCATTTTTTACTTCCTCCCCTCACAAGTTTGTTTTGTAGAAATTAACGGTATCATTTACTAGAAATTAACGCAACTTTCTATTAGAAAACGCTGCAGGAAGCGACTATCTTCGACCTACCTGGAATAGGGAGACTGCGGGGAATGGGGGCTTCAAAAAAAATGACAGCGCATTCTCTTTAAGGTAATAATTTACAATCAAAATGATAGGCGCAAGGGAGGCAAAAGCTGGACAGGCGGGAATTGACGTTGGAGATGGTGAAAACGAAAAAAGGGTTTACAGCATTTCTGCTGCAAACCCTTTAATATCTGGTGCCGGGACCAGGAATCGAACCAGGGACACACGGATTTTCAGTCCGTTGCTCTACCGACTGAGCTATCCCGGCGTAAAGGGCGAAAGTAGCGAAAACCCGTGTCCTTGTCAAGATTTTTTTCTTAGGTTACAGATAAATGACCCGGCTGCAGGCCAGCTTGTCGTGCCAGGCGGAATGCTGCTGATCCACGGCAGCCCAGAGAAAACCCGCCCCAAGGGGCACGGTTGACAGGAGGTAGCCCACCAGCCGCAGAAACGAAGAGCCGATGGAAAGCATGCTGCCCTGGTCGGAAACGACCCTGATGCCCATAAAAACCTTGCCCAGGGTCTGGCCGCCGAAACTGTGCAGCACGATAAAGTAAAATGCCGCCAGAAAAAGAGGCCACACCATAAACAGAGCCATGGAGGAGATCAGCAGATAGAAAAGACTCTGCCAGGTTGCCGGGGGCTGAACCATGACCACCCTGACAAAAAGAAAAAGAGTAAAGCCAACCAGACAGGACAGAAAAACAGCATCAATCAGCAGGGCCATGCAGCGTGAACTGAAA
This sequence comes from Pseudomonadota bacterium, assembly GCA_018816555.1. Lineage (GTDB taxonomy): Bacteria > Desulfobacterota > Desulfobulbia > Desulfobulbales > SURF-16 > SURF-16. Next base: position 27,874 of record JAHIVT010000065.1, on the reverse strand, counting down.
TCGGCCGCCGTCCCGCTCAGCTCAACATGATCCGGCTCGGGCTCGGCAAAGCCTGAGGAAGGCAAATCGTTCTCTATCATTTCTTCAGCCCTTACAGATCAAGATCCGGCAGATCCGCAGGCTTTTTATCCTGTTTATCCCGCTCATCTTCTTCCAGATCAAGATCTTCCATGGTCAGATCCATGGGGGCGCCTGCATCACTTCCCTTGCCGACACTGAGGAAGTCTTCCAGATCAAGTGTCGTATCTTCCGGCCGTCCGGCTTCCTCCTCCGCTCCTCCTGATTCATCGATGACAAGATCAGACATATCGATATCTTCCAGATTAAAGACCATCTCTTCTTCAGAAGGCTCGTCTGCTTCCAGATTGACATCAATATCAAGATCCAGGCTGGAACCTTTCGCACCAGGCTCTCCCTGACTATCAGGTTGCATGCCGGCATCAAGTTGCAGCGATTGCTCCGCCTCAGCGTCCATTTCAAGCTCCAGTTCAGGCAGGGACTCCTCTGCTTCCAGAGCAGCAATCTCCGGTTCCTCATCCTGTACGAGCATGGACCCGCCCAGCTCTTCGAGAGCCTCTTCGCCTCCGGCTTCATCCAGGGAAAGATCAAGCCCCGCAATTTCCTCGGCCGCAGGCGGCGGCTCCTCTTTCTGCATGGGTTCTTCGCCAAAGGCAAAATCTATGGTGCCCTCTACGCCAGGTTTTTCTTCCTCATCCGCAACTTCAACGACCCGCTCCTCTTCCGCTTCCTCTTCAGGCAGGGCGAAACTGATGCCGGACTCCTCCTCGACGGCAGTCTCCTCCTGCTGTTCAAAGGGAGACAGATCCACCCGGGGAATTCCTTCTTCCTCCTCACCAAATTCAATTTCCACATCGGATTCAGACCCGGACTCCGCCTCTGACAAATCGAATTCCACCTCTTCGTCAGCCTCATGCTCCCCCCCCTGGCCTAATATGGAAGCAAGGAAAAAATGCTCGTGAACCCTGACCGCTGTTCCGGCAAGGCTTCTGCTTATTTCAGTCAGGCTTGCATCACATTTGGCACAGGTTTCTTCTTGATCAAAAGAGATATATCCGCATTTTGGGCAGCGCATGGCAGTTGTCCCTCATAAATTATTATGAACAAATTTTCCTTGTCCGAATCCCTCAATCATCAGGGCGGGGTACTGATTTCTCAGTGAAAAAGAGAATTTTTTCAAAAATATATAATAAATTATTATAATCCACACCTTAAGGTCAAGACATTCCCGGTCAGGCGCCTCCATTTTTTAAAGTTTTCCCACGATTAACCATGCGCCGTGCTTTGAAATCTTGCAAAAATCACTCCTACAGGATATTTATAGAAAAATCATTCACTCCTTATAAAACCTTTACCGCGCGAACAATCGAACTCATGATACAGAGAATCCTTTCAGCATCGCTGCTCATCCTTGGCCTGTTTTTCCTGTCCGGCTGTTTTTCTAAAGCTCCGGTCCGCCATCTGGCGTCCGATGTCTGCCTGATGAGTCAAGGCACCACCCGGCAGGAGGTCACGAGGTATATGGGCCCGCCGGATGACCAGCAGGTTGACCAGTATGGAGAAATGTGGATTTATTATCAGGTGAACAAAAGCCTGCTGCGTAAAGCTCCCTTTATCGGCGACAGATTAGGTACGGAAGATGTTGATGTGGTAACCATCCGCTTTGAGGGGGACCAGATTACCGCCTGCGCTTACCGGTCGCTCACAGTTGACGAGTTCAAAAAATCCGGCATCACCTCACACAATGCTCCTGATGGCGAATAACTACGAACTGGCCAGAACCAGAATGGTGCGGGAACAGCTTATTCCCCGAGACATTACGGATCAGCGCGTTCTGCACGCCATGGACAAGGTTCCCAGACATCTCTTTGTCGAGGATGCCCTGCAGAGCCAGGCATATGGGGATTTCCCGCTGCCCATCGGTGAAGGACAGACTATTTCCCAGCCATATATCGTCGCCCTCATGACCCAGGCCCTTGGTTTGCAGGGCCATGAAAAAGTCCTGGAGATCGGCACCGGCTGCGGCTATCAGAGTGCCATTCTGGCCAGTCTCTGCGAACGCGTCTATACGGTGGAGCGGATAAAGAATCTGCACATCAAGGCACGCCGCATCTTTGACCGGCTGAAACTGCTCAACATCATGTGCAAAATCGATGACGGCACCCTGGGCTGGCCGGAACACGGTCCCTATGACGTCATCATCGTCACGGCATCCGGGCCGCAGATCCCCTCCCCTTTACTGGAACAGCTGACTGACCCGGGTCGTCTGGTGATACCGGTCGGCGACCGCGTCAGCCAGGATCTCCTCACCGTCACCAAAATCGACGGCGTCATCACCGAGAAATGCATAGAAAAGGTCCGTTTCGTCAGCCTGATCGGCAGTGCGGGCTGGGCCGCGTAGCAGCCACCTCCCAATCACATCACCAGCTTCAGTACCGCAAAGCCGCCGATCAGCAGCACCACAAAGGCGACACAGAGCAGGTTGAAATAGCGGTCAATAAAGGCCTTGGCAGGCTTACCCCATTTTTTCAGCACCCAGGCCACGGCAAAGAAACGGGTGGCCCGGGCCGCAATCGAGGTCAGAATAAAAATCGGCATATTGATCTTGGCTACGCCCGCGGTGATGGTGACCAGTTTGTACGGCAGCGGTGTCAATCCGAAGATATAGACGATCCAGGCGTTCCACTTGTCATATACCTGGAAGAGATATTCCCCCCCCAGACTCTGGCCGAAGGTGTTGACGATGTATGACGGCAGGGCGATATCTTGCCTGCCGTTGATCGGTACCAGCTGCACATGAGTGATATTTTCCACAATCCACTTACCCAGCGTCTCCCAGGCAAACACGCCGATGCCGTAGCCGGCGATCCCTCCCACAACCGAGGCCAATGTGCACCAGAGGGCAAAGCGCCACCAGCGCGATGTGGCGCCCATCACCAGGGCGATGAGCAGAATATCCGGCGGGATGGGGAAAAAGCTGCTCTCCGCAAAGGAGATCAGCATGAGGGCGGGCAGGCCATAGGGGGTGTCCGCCCAGTGCAGAACCCAGTCGTAGAGCCTGCGGTGAATATGCCAGGCGGGTGTTGCCGCCGCTGTTGTGTCGTGGTTCATATATCCGTCTTTTGGTTTTTGATGATTGTTTAATGATTGTTGGAATGATGGCTCTGCTTAGCGAATCTTTCTGACCTCTGCTGCCATGCCGGTCACCATCTCCATAGCTTCGGCCACGTCAAAAGTCAATATCTTCCTGTCAGCCATGACGAGCCGGCCATTGATGATGACGCTTTGCACATCCGCGCCCCCGGCGGCATAAACAAGATTGTCCACTGAATAAAAGGGGGTGAGGTGGGGCTGGTCCAGATCAATAAGGATGACATCGGCCGGCAGGCCCGCGGCCAGGGTGCCGCCCCCGGCAAATCCCAACAGACCGGCGCCATGGCTGGTGGCCATGCGCAGAACATCCCTGGCCTTGACCGCGGCCGGGTTCAGTGAGCGGACCTTGTGCAGTTTGGCGCAGGTGTCCATTTCGCCGAACAGATCAAGATCATTATTGCCGGCGCAGCCATCAGTGCCCAGACCGACCCGCACCCCGGCGGCGAGCAGCTCGGCAACCGGCGCAATGCCCGCGGCCAGTTTCATATTGCTCTGGGGACAGGTCACCACTGCAGCCCCGCTGGCGGCGAGCAGCGAGATATCCCGCTCATCAAGCCAGACCGCATGGACGCAGACGGTCTGTTCATCAAGCAGGTCAAGGGAATGGAGATAGGCGGTGGGTGACCCCTGCCACTTTGCGGCGAGCAATCCGCTCTCCGCCCCGGTTTCGGCAAGATGGATAAAAAAGGGGACGTTACGCGCCCGGGCCAGCTCTTTGGCCCGCACCAGGGTGCGGCTTGAGCAGGTGTAGGGTGAATGGGCGAAAACCGCAGGAGTAAGAAGTTCACTTCCCTGCCAGCGCTCAATAAATCGAGCGGCGGTCGCCACATTTTCCGCGGGATCGGGCACGCCGGGCGCCGGGAAATCGATGACCCCCTGGGCGGCAACTGCGCGCATGCCCGTCTCGACCAAGGCCCTGGCCGCCTCATCCTCATAAAAATAGGCATCGGCAACGGTGGTGGTGCCGGACATGATCATCTCGGCTGCGGCAAGTTTGGTGCACCAGTAGACCATCTCCGGCGTGACAAAACGGGCCTCAGCCGGGAAAATATGCTGCTCAAGCCAGGTCATGAGGGGAAGATCATCCGCCATGCCGCGGAAAAGGGTCATGGCCGCATGGTTATGGCCGTTGACCAGCCCGGGCATGACCAGGGAACCGCCCGCGTCGATTATATCAGCAGACGGGGACGGCACATAGTGGGCCATGGGACCGAGCGCCGTAATGCGGCCCTCGCCGATCTCGATAAACCCGTCCGCCTCAAACCCGTCAGGCGTGTCAGGGGCGAAAAGTTTTGCATTGATAATGACAATTTCTTTGTGCATGGCCTGAAAATACCGCAAAGGGGAAGATTGCGCAAACAACTTAAAGATGCCTATCGAGAAGTTTTTCAGACTGAGGGGACTGAATTTTTTTCGCGGTTTTTGCGAAAATCATTCTGTCCCCGGCTTTGAGACATTGACATCAGGACCATGCTTCAGTACATTCCAGCCAAATTGCCCGAGATCATATCCCTCTGACACCCAACCGAGGAGTTACCATATGGACCCAAACTGCCTGTTCTGTAAAATCATCAACGGCGACATCCCGGCCAGCAAACTCTATGAAGATGACGATGTGATGGCCTTCTGGGATATCTCCCCCCAGGCGCCGAAGCATTTTCTCGTCATTCCCAGAAAACACATTGCCGGCCCCGGAGCCATGGGCAGTGAAGACGAGCAGCTCATCGGCAAAGTTCTGCGGATCGGCGCCAAGCTTGCCCGCGAAAACGGCATCGGCGACGGCTTCCGGGTGGTATTTAACAACGGCGCAGAAGCCGGTCAGACCGTTTTTCATATCCACATGCATGTTCTGGGCGGCCGCACAATGACCTGGCCTCCGGGCTGATATGTCTGCCGAGGCGACAATAACCGCAGAAACAACAGGCGTTATTCTGGCCGGCGGCGCCAGCTCAAGGTTCGGCAGCAACAAGGCCCTGGCCCTGCTGCACGGCACCCACATCATCAGGCATGTGGCCTCGACCCTGGAAAATCTCTTCCCGCAGCATCTGCTGGTCACCAATTCACCGGACACCTACCGCTTTCTCGGCTGGCCGATGGTCGGCGACATCCATACCGACAGCGGGCCACTGGCAGGCATCCAGGCCGCCCTGCACAATATGGTAACAGCCCAGGCATTTATTGTCGGCTGCGACATGCCGATCATTGACAGCAGGTTGATTTCCTATCTGTGCAATCTTGCCGGCAACTGGGACGCCGCCGTGCCATGGCTTGACGCCGGGCCTGAACCTCTTTATGCCGTCTACCGCAAAAGCTGCCTGCCGGTTATCGACAGGCAGCTGCGAGAAAAAAAAGGGAAAATACGCCTCACCCTGGAACAGCTGAAGCTGCACAAAGTGACCGAACAGGAGGTGCTTGCCATCACCGGCGATCTCACGACCTTTCACAATATTAACCGGGTGGGAGATCTGCAGTTTCTCATGGAAAAAGTGACCAACTGTGGATGAACCTCTCTCTCTGGATGATGCCAGAAAACTCATCACCAACCATGTCTGCCCGGTGCGCGAGGAAACAGTCCCCCTGCAGGACTGCCTGAGCAGGAGGCCTTCGTGTAATCTGCTGACCACCATACCGGTTCCTCATTTCTGCCAATCCACCATGGATGGCTACGCGGTCAACGGCAAAAGCCTGGCCGGAATCAAGCCCCCCCTGGAACTGCCCATCGTCGGAGAAATTGCGGCCGGCTGCACGACAATCTCCGCTCTGGGAGGCGGTGAAGCAATCCGCATCATGACCGGCGGTTCGGTTCCTGCCGGCGCCGACCGGGTCATTCCCTTTGAATGGTGCCGGGAGGCACACGGCAGGGTCACCATTTTCAAATTCGGCAGAAAGGGCAGGTACATCAGACAGGTGGGGACAGATCTGAACAAAGGCCAGCTCATTATCCGCAAAGGAGAGGCCATTACCCCCTTCCATCTGCACCTGCTGGCCACCTCGGGGATGGCCCAGGTCCGGGTGTTTGCCAGACCGCAAATCTTCTTTCTCTGCACCGGCAGTGAACTTGTCGAAAAAAGCCCCCTGCCGGGCCAGATCATCAGCGGCAACCGCGCCATGCTCCATGGCCTGATCAGACAGGCGGGAGGGATTTCCCGGTATTTAGGCGCGGCAGTTGATGATACGGATCAAATCGCCATGAAACTACAGGAGGCGGGTCAACCCAACGTCATCATAACCACCGGCGGCATGGGGCCGGGAAAATATGATCTGATGGGGGAGGTGCTGGAGAAGATCGGGGTGAAAATCCTTTACCGGTCCCTGCAGGTAAGACCAGGGCGCGCCACCATTTTCGGCGTCAGAGACCAAACCCTGTTCTTCAGTCTGCCGGGACCGCCGCCTGCGGTGCATATCCTGTTCAACGAGCTTGTCCGGCCGGCAATTTTCGCCCTGCAGGGCAAACGGGGTACCCCTGAAAAGGTGCGGGCCATCCTGGAACAGGATATTGTTATCCACAAAAAAGGGGTGCTGAATCTGAAAAGCGGCGTCACCACCGTCCGCTCAGGCCTCTTCTGTGTGCGGCCGGCCGGCCTGACGGAACCATCCACCGCCACCATTCTCATTCCCGGCAACCGCCGTTTAATCCGGGCCGGTGAGAAGGTGACCGTTCATCTGCATTAGCAGAACACCACCACCGCCGTAACATTATCCTTGCCGCCTGCCGCATTGGCCTGCCGGACAAGTTCATCACAGGCCTCCTCAGGCGAACCGGACCGCTCAAGGGTCTGGTGCATCTCCTCATCACTGACCATGCCCCACAGGCCGTCGGAACAGAGTAGAATTTTATTGCCCCCAGAGAGCGGCACCCGATGAAACTCCGGATCTTCGGCAAAAGGAAAACCGATCCCCCTGGTGATGATATTACGGCCCACCGCTTTCCCCCCATCCGCCAGCCCCAGCGTCTGGTCCGCCACCAGTGAATGGTCGGTGGTGAGCTGTTTTAAGATGTAACCATCGTCAAGATAGGCGCGGACATCTCCCACATGGCAGATAGAGGCCACACCGCTATCGATCAGACAGGCCACCAGGGTGCAGCCCATGCCAAGCAGATCCTGGTTTTCCGCCGCCATGCCCATCACCTTGTCATTGGTTTTATAAAAGCTCGCGATGAGTCCATGCTGGATGGCCGCAGGATTGCCCTGTATTTCGCGGATTTTCTCTGCGGAAAAATAGTTTATCAGATACTCCGTTGCCACCCGGCTGGCAATTTCTCCCGCCTGATGGCCTCCCATCCCGTCCGCAACCACAAAAAGGTTCCGCTCAACCAGAATGGCAAAATTGTCCTCATTGTTTTTCCGCACCATGCCGGTATCCGTGCGGCCAAAACAGCCAAGGCTGCTCTGGGGAGCTCCAAAGAATTTTTTAAGAAACTGCAGCATGCTGCCTCCATGGTAAGGGCAGGTGGGCATATGTCGCCACATGTCCCTTTTGCGGGTCCTTACGGAGTAAAATTTTCCATACAGTAAAAAGTGATCAACTCGAAAAAAGTCTTTTTTCACCACAGAGCACACAGAGATCACAGAGAAACATTTTTTATTAGAGTCAGTCAGCTCTGTGCTCTCTGTGGTAAATTTTAAGTTTTTACGAATCCATCAAAAAATTATTCGCGGGCAAACGCTACAAGCTGCGCAATGCCGAGGGCAGCCCGTCATCAAACTCCAGGTGATAGATGACGCTCCACATGACAATAGCCCCGTCCTGGCGGCCGGAAAGAAAGGTATGCGGTTTCGGCCCCGGAGCCAGCGTGGAGACCCCGTCTCCCCGGGCATCAAGAATCTGGTTGCATTTACCGGACTGCCAGTTCCACAGGCGGATGATGTCGTCCTCACAGCCGGAAATGACCGTCTGCCCGTCATCAAGAAATAAAACCGCGGTCACCGCGTCCTGATGACCGTCAATTGTCAACAGGCATCGGCCTGCCGTGCAATCCCAGATCCTGACCAGCCGGTCGGCACTGCCGGTTGCAATTCTTGTCCCATCAGCACTCACCGCCATCGTTGTCACCGGCAGGGCGTGGGCCTCGATCTCCCGTCGGCACTCACCTGAGCGGCCATCGTAAAATCGCAAAGAGCCGTCCTCACAGGAGGCGGCAAAATTGCCATCCTTTAACCAGGCAAGACCGCGCACCCCTCCTCCTTTGGACAGGCCAACTTTTTTCAGTTTGCCGTCCGCCGTTTCAAAGAGCATGATGTTGCCGTCCGCCATCCCTGCCAACAACTGTCTGCCGTCAGGAGTGAAGGCCAGGGACAGGATGGCGCTTTTACCGAATGCCACATCCTGCTGCTCCCCGCTCTTAAAAGAACGGAACCTGACCGCACCGTTTTCCTGGCCCACGGCAAGGGCGGTCAGACCGGCAGCAAGTGCGGTAATTGCTTTTGACGTCTCAGTAAAAAGCACACTCTTTTTTTTCTCCCCAACGCTCCGCACCTGTACTCTGGTCCCGGAAACGACGAAAAAAACAAGCTTTCTTGCCGGCAGACTGGCCAGAAAGGAAACAGGACCGGCATCGGCATCGGTATGGGTCATCAGCCTCTGTACCGTGGACAGCGCCCGTTTACGTCCCTCGGGCAGCAGCTGCTCATAGATCTTGTAATAAAACTTGTCCTTCTTGAACTGTTCATTACTCCAGCTGACCAGGAGGGTGTCATAGCATTCCGTCAGTCGCCTGTTCTGCAGGAGAGTAAGAATATTATGATGCACCGAGCTGCGCAGCTGGGCATCACGGAATATCTCCATGGGCGCCTTGGGAAAACAGAGCAGCAGCTGGGGTTCCCTGTTGCGCTCTTTTCTCTGCACCTCGCCTTCATGCTCAATAAATTCGGCAATCTCCTTTTCAAGATCGTCAAAGATGGAGAGCTTGGGAAATCTCTTCTTACTGGCCTCGATGCGGCGCAGCAGGCGCTCCGGGTTTTCCGTGCTTTTGCACCATCTCATCATATACGAGTTGTAGAGAGCCTCGGTCAGGGAGTCATTAATCTCCAGCGTACGGTCAAGATACCCGGCTGCCTCCTTGTATTTGCCCAGTTCCGCCAGGGAAACCGCCCGGTTATTCATATTCTCAGCGCGCAGATCGATTTTTCCCATAATGGCATAGGGGCATGACACCTGGAAAAGTTCGAGATAAACCTGGTTCAAAGCCTCCTTCAGTTCGGTAAAATCCTGAAAACGGTCGTCCTGCTGAAAGGCCACGCACTTTTTCAGAATATCTTTCAGCGTCTCAGGCAGGACAATTTCCGGTTTTGCCGGCTCGGGTTCGGGGCAGTTCCCCTGGGCATTGTGCTTATATGGTCTTTTGCCGCAGAACATCATCCACAGACAGAGGCCGAAGGAAAAAATATCCGTCCGCCGGTCAACTTTATGGGCATTACGCAACTGTTCCGGTGAGGCATAGTTGGGGGTGCCGCGGAACCCGACGGTGTCGTCCCTGGATTGTCCTTTTTTCTGCGGAGCATCAACCTCCCTGCTTGTATCATCAATGAGACGCAGGATGCCGAAATCCGTGATTTTTACCAGACCGTCCTTGGAGAGCAAAATATTCTGGGGTTTGATGTCACGGTGGATGAACCCCTTGGAATGGGTATACTCCATGCCGTTACAGAACTGGATGGCGATGGACAGGGCGGTTCGCATGTCCTGGCAACGTCCCCTGTTGATCCATTCCTCAAGGGTCCCTCCGGACACATATTCGATAAAGATATGGGGTATGCCGGCAATTGACTTGACGTAATAACAGGAGGCGATATTGGGGTGCAGGCCCAGACGAATCCAGCTGTTGGCCTCCGTCAGGATACGCTGCAAACCTTCACGGTCTGCCCATACCTCCGGTTTGGGAGCCTTGATGGCCGTCCAGATGCCCCATGACAGATGTTCGGCAATATAGACCTTGCCCATGGCGCCGCTGAAGATACGATCAATACGGTAACGGTCCTGGACAACTTCACCAGGCAGCCAGTTCAGGTGGTTGACGTGATTGGCGACAGCAGACTCGGACATCATCTCGGTGGCATCGGCCGGAGGTGATGGCTCAACAGCCTCCAATCCTTTGAAACCCCTGCTTGCTCTTTTAAAAAAACGGGTGAGCATGATTTCACAAACCCATATGCATGACAGTCAATACAGGGAGAAGAAATACCTTCAGTGGTTTTTTCTGCATAGTGGGGAAAGACCTTTTTTAACAGACCGCAAATGTTGCGGTACAATTGCTGCATCCAAGGGCACAGGCAGCATCACCTCGGAATATGGCGAAATCTGCAGCCGCTACTCAAAACGTATCTGTACCCCGCGAATTTCAATAATGTCACCTTTGTGCAGTTCCCGCTCCTCTCGCACTGCATTGCCGTTGACTGAGGTCTTTACCCAGCTGCGCTGCGGGACGAGATAAAATTTCTTATCACGGTTGATGACATAACACTGGGCCTGGGCCACAAACCAGCCGGATACCCGCAGGTCGCAGTTGATGTCCTTGCCGATCTTGACGCTGCTGCGGCCAAGCAGGGGAACCTCCGCCGGACTGCCATTGCCCTTTATCACGGTCAGATGATGGGGGGCTTTCCCTTTTTCCTTGGCCTTCGGGGCAGCGGCCGAACGAGTGCCACGGTTGACGAAAACCGTTTCATCGCCATAATCCATCGGCGCGCTCTGGGAAACGAATTTGGCATCCTTCAAAGCCTCGGCAGGCAGCAGAAGGAATTTTCCGACCTCGATGACATCATCATCAAAAAGCTGCACACATGAATCGATCTTCTTGCCATTGACCATGGTCCCGTTCAGGCTGCCGAGATCCTCCAGGAAATAGACCCCGCTTCTTCTTTCAAGAGCAGTATGCTTGCGGGAAATAGCCGTATTATCAACCACCACGTCCGCTTCAGAACTCCTGCCGATAACCAGACGCTCACCATCCTCAATGGCAAACTGCTTAACAACCTTGTCATGAAGCTTAATTGCCCATACAGCCATAGTACACTCCTCTGCCAGCCGCTGCGCCGAAATTAAAATTTGACATCCTTTTCCGCTTCCCTTCCGATAGGGTTAACTTCACCTTCCCATGCGACGGATATCTTCCGGATACACTCTTCCTATCCCAACTATGTCACACAATTTGACAAATGTCATTTCCCGAGCTTATTTTTTCAACAAAGATTTCCATTTGCACAGATATTGCCGTAAATTTTCAAACGATGCACTATAGGTCAGCACGGATTCAGTCTTTCCTCTGACCGTATACGTCTGGGGTGTAAAATATGACGAGGCATCCTGGAGCTGCCGATAGGTTTTTTCCCCGAGAATCACATCTATTTTCTGCCGGGAGGTGATTTCCTGCAACCTGAAGGCCACATTGACCACATCCCCGACAATGGTGAAATCCCGTTGTCCGTCGACACCGATATTGCCCATCACTGCTTCACCGCTGTTTAAGGCTGCCCCGATTTTCAACGCCCGGCTGATCCCCGGCACACTCTGGCCGAGTTTGCCAGTCAGGATACTGATTTCCAGAGCGGAAAGCAAAGCCGTGGACACCGCGGCGAAATCCGCTCCCTCGGGCCACACGGCAAGCACTGCATCCCCGATGAACTTGTCAACCTGGCCACCGTTTTTCCGCACAATCCCATCCACCTTCTTGCTCCACAGGGCCAGAAATTGCGAAATAGGACCTGCCCCCACCTCTTCCGACAACGGGGTAAACTGCCGAATATCGCAAACAAGAATGGTCACCTGATTCTTCTGCAGAAAGGCGACGGTTTCATCGCCGGTGCCATCTGTCTCATCACCGGACGGGGGGGCAACCAGGGTTTCCTGCTGAAAAATCAGTTCCGATTTGCCTATCTTGACATGATCAAGGGAGTTCAACTTGGTGGGGGTATAGACCCGCCGTCCATTGACAAAGGTACCGTTTGCACTGCCGAGATCAACGATATTGTGACTGAAATTCGACTCCACCTGGACCATGGCATGCTGGCGGGACACCCAGGGATAGGGCAGGAGAATATCACTGCCTTCACCACGCCCCACGCGGTAGGTGCTCTTCCCGACCAGCGTCCAGGTATGTTCTTCTCCACCGGCAACAAGTTTAAAAAACGCTTTGGGTGAATCGCTCATTGTCCTCTTTTCATGATAGAAAATTTCATATACTGTTACTTCTTAGGCTGTTGAAAAACTCCTGCGCTTGCTTCATTGTTCAACAACCTGGTCAGGAATAAGAAAAACATGCGGTTGCTCATTGTCGCCGGCTACGGCCATTCCTGGCACGCCGCACCAGGCGCCTGCAAAATACCACTGCAGCACCCCGGCAAACTCCTACCTGACACCTGCAAGGTATACGGCACCCTTGCCCGGATTGCGGCTCCCGGCTTGCGGGAGAATGGTTAACCGGCTGAGAATGTTGAACCTATAGTGTGGCAATTCTTTTTTTTTTCACGTATAATACCATTTTATCCGGGCAGGGTATAATTATTTAACCAGCACAACATCACAAAATGACAGAATCGAAAAGTAAGCCATCAGGGAAATTAGCTGAAATCTTTGCCAAGATGAACATGAGCGAACTGCCCGCCATGTCCACTAATGTGCAGGAACTCATCTCCCTGGTGCACAGCAGCCGTAGCGCCTCCTACGACCTGTCACGGGTTATCCTGAAAGACTACTCCCTGACCAACAAAGTATTGCAGGTTGTCAATTCAGCTTACTACTCCCTGGGGCAATCGGTCAGCTCCATCTCCAAGGCTGTCACCATTCTCGGCTTTGACGCCGTGCGCGATCTTGCCACCGCCATAGCAATTTTTGAAGATTTTATCAAATCCGGGGTCGAAAAAGAGGGGGTCACCAAACTGATGACCCGCTCCTTTCTCAGCGCCCTGCACTGCCGGGACCTTGCCGGCGAGAAAAAGCTCAATGTCCTGCCGGAAGAGGCTTTCATCTGCGGCCTGCTCCACAATCTCGGCAAGATTATTACCTTTATCTACATGCCCGATATCTATAAAAAAATCGAGGGCAATATTGCACTGGGGATCCCTGAAGAAACTGCAACCAGGCAACTTCTCGAAGATCTCACCTTTTCCGACCTGGGGAAGGAGATTGCCAAATTCTGGAATCTCTCCCACAAGGTCGTTATCTCCATGGAAACCCATCCGGCCAAACCCAAAAGCGGGTACGACGCCGAAGGATACCTGCAGAATCTCGCCGATTTCAGCAACCGCTTTGTCGACCTGGTTTGCAACGACGAAGATACCAGCGAACTACTGCTCCACTATGGTGAAGTCCTATCCATTAATCAGGAACAAGCCCTGGAACTGCTGAATAAAGGCGTGGAGGCATCCCAGGACATCTCCGACTCCATCCGCTACGGTCTATCGAAACTTAAAATTCACAGCAGACTGGAAAAGGCCGCAAGACGCGAAACCGCCTCACCCGAACAGGAAAAATCAGCCAAGAAGGCTAAAAAAACCGGGCAAGACATTGAGGAACTGGACGAATTACCGTCCTCAGACAAATCCATCAACGATTTTATTAAAGAAATGACCGAGACGCTGATGGGTTCCTTTCAACTCAATGAATTCTATGCGAACCTGCTGGAAGCCATATACCGGGGTGTGGGCTTTGACAGGGTAATCCTCTGCGTGATGAGTATCCAGACAACTAAAATCGTGCTGGCAGGACGCTTCGGCTTAGGCGACATAGATGCCCAGGATATTGCCAATTTTGAACAGCCTCTGGCCAATGTGGATCAGGTGATCCCGAGAGCCATGAAGCAGTGCAAGGATATTGCCGTAGAAGTTGAGGCGCTGGAAGCTTTTCCTGAAAACATGCATTACCTGGTCAAAGGCAGAACCGTTTACCTTTTCCCCATCGTTATCAACAACAAGGCCATTGCCCTGCTGTATATGGATCGCAAGGCAGGCAGGCCCAAACTTAACAAAGACCGCATCAAGGCCCTCCGGCTTTTCCGTGATTTTGCCGCCATGGCCATTAAGAAAAGCAGCAAAAAAGGATAAGAGAACATGCTGGAACTCCGTTTCATCCGGGAAAATATCGACCTGGTTAAAGAGAAAATAAAACTCCGCGGCATTACCAACAGCCGTATTGATGAATTTGTAGATATTGACCGCAGCCGCCGTGAACTCCTCGCCGAGGTTGAAGACCTGCGCAACCGCCGCAAAACCGTGTCCCAGGAAATAGCTGCCCTGAAAAAACAGCAGGCCGACGCGGAAACGCTTATTGTGGAGATGCGCAAGGTGAACGACAGGATCAAGGAGATTGAAGGAAGCCTGTCAGCCATCGAGGAGGATCTGCAGAAGATCGTCATGGATATCCCCAACATCTGCCACGACTCGCTGCCTGTGGGCAAGGATGACAGCGACAACGTTGAGGTGAAAAAATGGGGAGAACCCACCCGTTTCCCCTTTCAGCCCAAGGCCCACTGGGAGCTTGGCGAAGCGGACGGCACCCTTGATTTTAAACGGGCTGCCAAAATATCAGGAGCCCGCTTTGTCCTGCTGAAAGGCTTTGCCTCCCGGCTTGAGCGCGCCCTGATCAACTTCATGCTGGATCTTCATACCCAGAAGCACGGCTACCAGGAGATTCTGCCGCCATTTCTGGTCAACAGCGCCACCATGACCGCCACCGGCCAGTTGCCGAAATTCGAGGAAGATCTTTTTAATGCCAAAGGTTGGGATCTGTATCTTATCCCCACGGCCGAGGTGCCGGTTACCAATATCCACCGGGACGAAACCCTGGCCGCCGATGATCTGCCCATCAAATACTGCGCCTACACCCCCTGCTTCCGCTCGGAAGCCGGTTCTTACGGCAAAGACACCAAGGGCCTCATCCGTCAGCACCAGTTCGACAAGGTGGAACTGGTCAAATTCACCACGCCGGAGACCTCCGAGGCCGAACTCGAATCCCTGCTTGCCGACGCGGAAGAGGTTCTGCAACTCTTACAGCTTCCTTACAGAGTTGTCGTGCTCTGCACGGGCGATATCGGCTTTTCCGCCACCAAGACCTATGACATCGAAGTATGGATGCCTGCCCAGAACAAATACCGGGAAATCTCATCCTGCAGCAATTTCCTCGATTTTCAGGCCAGAAGAGGGGGCATCCGTTACCGCCCCAAGGGCGAGAAAAAAAGCGCGCTCCTGCATACCTTAAACGGCAGCGGCCTGGCTGTAGGCCGCACCCTGGCCGCAATTTATGAGAATTATCAGCAGGAAGACGGCACCATCAAACTCCCGGCAGTGCTTGCCCCCTATTTTGCCAATCGCTTCGCCTGATTAAACGAAACAGCATCGCGTTCCCGCTTACCCACTCCCAAAAAGGGGTAAACGGGAACCCTGCCTCATCCCCCCCAACAACCCTCCCCGCCCCTTTCTGCTTTTCCGATTTTCTGGAATCCAGGCTCCAAAAACATGGAAACCTTACCACTACTCGCCCCAAGCCCACACCGATGAAGATCGACAACCTATCGATAACGCGGCAAAATGTCTCACTAGTGACAATTGGCACGAATAATGCTTTTGTTAATCTGTTAATGAGATAATGAGGGTCTCTGCAAGAAAACAATACAACCATGTTTCAACAGTCGAGTAACTGAGGATAAGGAGATAAAAATGAAAAAAACCTTGTTAGGGATTTCAAAAAAATACGCAGTCAGGGTTATTGCCGCCTTGGCGGTGGCAAGTGCGGCCTGCCAGACAGCAAATGCTGATCCCATCACCACTGTTTTTGACTCAAGCTGGACTCAAATAGCCAATGACGATGGAATAGTTGGCCCAGGAGGGGGCGGCCAGGCATTCGACGCAGAGTACCTCTACTACAAATTAAATGGAAACACTCTTTCTATCGGACTACAGGCCGGCTTTGACCTTGTCGACGGCGATGTATATTACAGCGGCAAATGGTACTATGCCGGGGACTTGGCACTTTCCTTTGACGGAAATGCCTCAACCGGCAATGCTGCCACTTACGAATATGGCTTTGATTTTGGTCTGCTCACCAAGGATTACCAAGGGGATATGGTTGGCGATACTGACGGAATAAACGATGCCGGACTATATAAAGTGACAAAATGGAACACCGACGTATACTCAGGCCATGTGATCTCAAATCCATTTGCCATGGAGTCCGGCACCCTGATAAGTTCAGCCAACGGCACAACATCAAAAGGCCAATACAACGATTCCTACTGGCGTATCGTGTCTTTTGACATTACATCAATCGGCAATTTCGCTGCTCTGGACGCCCACTGGACAATGTCATGCGGCAACGACGCCATTGACGGACACGCTGCCGCTCCGGTGCCCGAACCGGCAACCATGCTGCTCTTCGGCACCGGCATCAGCGGTCTGGCAGCCTTTCAACGTCGCAAGTTCAAAAAAGCATAAAACAAACACCTTCATCCTCTTCTTTCCCCAGGCGGAGCCGGTCGGCTCCGCCTTTTTTTATCCCCTGCACTGACGGGCAGGCGAAACCTGACACCCAATACTAGCCAAATCTCCCGAACCCACCTCTCCCCATTGGCGAAATCCTCATTTTTTTGGGCATATCACCCAGCAACTCCTGTACCGCGAAGGTCCCACCCCACTAGACCACACTAAAAAACAAACCGATTAAACTCTTTAATATCAGTCAGTTATTTTGTAAATGATAGCCCAAAAACACAACAGAATACAAAGTGGCACTTTTATTGCTTATAGCTCTCTATACAATACAAAAAACCTAAGCATAGAGGAGCATGCAATGTTTACCCGAGAGAACGGTCAGATATGGATGAAAAGCCCGGAAGCGGATGGGGCAGCACCAAAAGGTGTGTGGGTCTACCCCAGTGAAGACATAGAATGGCATTACGTCTGCACCCCGCTGGGTATGCTGGTGACAGGCTACACCATCAAACCCTCACGAATCGACAGCCAAGCCCTCTGCGAGGCGCAGTAATGTTATTTCTCTCCCAGCGCCAGCCCGATCAACTGATCAAGGAGTTGAGGGAAGCTGTAACCCACGGCCTGAGCGGCCTGAGGCAGGAGACTGGTTGGCGTCATACCGGGGATCGTATTTGTTTCAATAACAAACACCTCCCCCTCTTCCGATACAATCATATCCGTCCGACTGTAACCTCTTAAATGCAAGGCACGATGAGCTCGTAAGGCATAATCCTGGGCCTTGATGGTTATCTCTTCGGGAAAATCAGCGGGACAGATTTCTCTGCTGGCACCGGCCTTGTATTTGGCCTCATAATCGAAAAACTGATAATCCTTGCCGGGAATGATTTCAACCAGCGGCAGGGCCTGCAGATCATTATTACCGAGAACCCCACCCGTTATTTCCCGACCGCGGACAAATTCCTCCACCATGACCTCGCTGTCATAGTCAAAGGCCCTTTTGAGACCTGTGGCAAGGGCAGTATTATCATGGGCGATACTCATGCCAAGACTGGAACCTTGAGCGACAGGTTTCACAACCAGAGGGAAGCGCAGTTGGGCCGAAAGATTTTCCGGACTGTCGATATCCCTGAGAGAGGCCATACTCCAGTCTGCCACCCGCAACCCTGCCTGTTTGTAGAGAATTTTCGCCAGATTTTTATTCATGGCCAGGGCGCTGCCCAGCACCCCGGACCCCTGGTAGGGCAGACCCAGCAGATCAAGAAAACCCTGCATGGAGCCATCCTCGCCCAAAGGGCCATGCAGGAGAATAAAGGCAACATCGAGATCCGCCGCATCCGCCGCCAACCTAACCAGATCCGTGGCCGGGTCATACTGGCGCACAGCATACTTTTCCTTATCAAGAGCGGCCAGCACACCTCGTGCGCCGGCCAGCGATACTTCACGTTCACCGGATTTGCCGCCGGCCAGCAGGGCAAGCCGTAATTTATTCGTCATAATCTTCCTCATTTCTTTAATGATAATCCTGTTTCGGCTTGCATATTACATTTTCCACTATACATTGGCAAGGTGATGAAACGTGAAATTATCAACAAGCTGAAAGACATTGTCGGCAAGGAACAGTTGACAACTGCCCCGGAAGAACTGCTCTGCTACTCTTACGATGGCACCGGCCGGGAATACCCCCCTGAAGCCGTAGCTTTTCCCGCTAACACTAAAGAGATAAGCGCCATCATGCAACTGGCTCACGCCACGCCCTTTCCCGTGGTGCCCCGCGGGGCCGGCAGCGGCATGACTGGGGGCGCATTGCCGATTGCAGGCGGAGTGGTCATTGCCCTCACCCGCCTCAACCGCATTCTGGAAATCGATGAGGCAAACCAGGTCGCAGTGGTTGAACCGGGTGTCATCACCGGAGATTTACGAAAAACACTTAAAAAAAGAGGTCTCTATTATCCCCCTGATCCGGCCAGCCTGAAATTCTGCACCATGGGAGGCAATGTGGCCGAATGCGCCGGCGGGCCCAGCGCAGTGAAATACGGGGTAACCCGCGATTACGTGCTCGGCCTTGAGGTGGTCCTGCCCGATGGCCGGATTATTCAAACCGGGGCCAGAACAGCCAAAGGGGTGGTGGGGTATGACCTCACCCGGCTGTTTATCGGCTCGGAAGGGACACTGGGCATAATCACCAAAATAACGGTAAGACTCATCCCACACCCCAGCGCAAAAAAAACATATCTCATTCTGTGCCAAAGCATCATGCAAGCCGCCTCACTGGTTGCCGAGATCCTGGCCAGACACCGCCCCTGCACTTTAGAATACATGGATCGCACCGCGATTCGAATCGTCAGAGACAAGCTGCCTTTTAGCCTACCCAAGAACACAGAAGCCCTGTTGCTGCTCGAGGTGGATGGCGACGCGCCTTCAGTTGCCATCCAGGCAGCTGCTCTGCAAGAATTTCTGGCAACGAAAGGGGATCTTCTCTCGGTTATGCAGGCCGAAAAGGACGATGAAATTGACGCCCTATGGACCGCCCGCCGCTCAGTCTCACCTGCCGCCTTTACTTTAAAACCGCATAAGATCAGTGAAGACGTGGTAGTGCCCCGCAGCAGAATTCCGGACCTGGCCTTCTTTGTGGAAAGCCTGGCAACAGAACACGGCCTGACCATTTTCACCTTCGGCCATGCAGGGGACGGCAACATCCACGTCAACATCATGCTTGACAAAAATGATGCCCGGGAAGTTGCCAGAGCCGAAATCGCCACAAAAGCCCTGTTTGAGAAGGTAATCAAGCTTGGCGGCACCCTCTCCGGCGAACACGGCATCGGCATTACCAAGGCTGCGTATCTCCCTCTGGAACTTGACGCGGCAAGCCTTGAGGTCATGCGAGGTATCAAAAAATACTTTGATCCAAACAACATTCTCAACCCGGGAAAGATTTTTCCCAACCAATGACAAGTAAAAAACAATTGACAAAATAACGGCTGGTAGATTATAAATTTCTGTTTACGGAATTTTAAAGAGTAAGCCTTTTGCACTAGGTTACACAACTTAACATAATTTATTTTTCGGAGTTACCATGATCGAGGTTGAGGTACGAGGAGACATCGAATACGCCATTCGTCAGCTGAAGAAAAAACTGCAGCTTGACGGTATCAAAAAAGAGCTGAAACGCCGGGAGCACTATGAAAAACCCAGCGTGAGAAAACGGCGGAAACAAGCGGAAGCAAAAAGAAAACTCCGCAAGGTCATGTACCGCATCGAGCGGGAAGGGTAATTCCCGCATTCCTCGGATGACAAAAAATCGGGGAATCCTCCAACCTCCCTCACCGTCTTCGCCCCTTTATCAGAACAGGTCTCCTGGCAGCGTCCTTCCTGCGGAACTGCATCACTGCCAGGACCTGTTTCTGCATTATCTTGCGTCCGAAAAAAGACTTTCCGACAATACGATCCGCTCCTACCAGGCTGATCTCGAGTCATTTCTTTCCTTTCTTGCCGGTATCAATATCTCGCTTCCGAAGGCAGAGTCTGCCCACATAAGGGACTATTTCTCCGCCAGCAAAAAAAAAGGGATAGCAAACCGCAGCAATGCCAGGCGACTTTCCTGCCTTAGAAGCTTTTTTCGCTTTCTTCTGGCTGAAAAAATCACTGATCACGACCCCACCAGCATCCTGGAAATCCCCAAAAGCCGACGCACCCTCCCGGAAGACCTTTCTGTTGCCGAGGTGGACAAGCTTCTGGCCGGCCAAGGAGACAAAACACCTCTCAGCATACGCAACACAGCCATGCTCCACCTTTTGTACGCAACCGGCATGCGGGTTTCCGAACTGGTCAATCTACCCTTCATGGCGATCAACCTGAACGCAGGCTTTGTCCGGGTGATCGGCAAGGGAACCAAAGAGAGACTGATCCCCTTTGGCGAGGAGGCCAAGGAGAAGCTTCTTTTTTACCTGCAGAACAGCAGAGGCAAACTGCTGGGCGCAAAAAAAAGCCGCGCCCTTTTTGTTACCAGCCGCGGCTCCACCATGACCCGTCTCCGCTTCTGGCAGATAATCCAGGAAACCACATACAAATCCGGCATTGCCAAAAAAATCAGCCCCCACATGCTGCGCCACTCCTTTGCCACCCATCTGCTGGCGCACGGTGCAGACCTCAGATCAGTGCAGCTCATGCTCGGCCATGCCGACATCTCCACAACCCAGATATACACCCATGTGGACAGCAGCCGGCTGAAGGCCATCCATCAGAAATTCCATCCACGCAGCATCAGGAAAAAGTGACCCAAAGCTCCGCCAACAAGCCTCTTTACTTTCCGGGCAACATCAAGCATTATGCGAGCATGGGAGCGTAACTGCCGATGGAAGTCATAACAACTCACCTAAACGCCGATTTCGACGGCATGGCCTCAATGGTTGCCGCGAAAAAACTCTACCCTGAGGCTGTTCTGGCCTTTTCCGGATCCCAGGAAAAAAACCTGCGCAAATTTTTTGTGCAGTCTATGATGATTTATGATTTCCAGCGCTTGAAAAACATTGATCTGGAAAAAGTAACCAAACTGATCGTAGTCGATACCAGACAGACGTCACGCATCGGCAGCTTTGCCAAATGTCTGGAGAATCCCGGCATACAAATCCACCTGTACGACCACCATCCCGATGCCCCCGGAGATATGAAAGGTGATGTGGAAGTGGTGAGACCCGTCGGCTCCACCGCCACTGTTTTCATCGAAATTTTTCAGGCACGGGGCATCTCCATCAGCAAAGAGGAAGCCACCCTGCTGGCCATGGCTGAGCATGAAGACACCGGCTCCTTCACCTTCAGCACGACCACCCCTGCCGACCTGCACGCCATGGCCTGGCTGCTCGGGTGCGGAGCCGAGCTGCACACTGTTTCCCAGTATATCATCCATGAGCTGACAAGTTACGATATCTCCCTGCTGCATGAACTGATCAAGTCAGCAACCACCTATACGATCCAGTCCATACCCATTACCGTCACCCGGATTGCCTGTCGCCAGTATGTTGATGAATTTTCCCTTATTGTCCGCCAGTTCATGAGCATGGAAAACCTGAACGTCATCTTTGCCCTGGCCAGCATGGGAGAACGGATTTACCTGATTGCCAGAAGCAGAATCCCCGAGGTCAATGTGGGTAAGATCGCCATGGAATTCAATGGCGGCGGACATGCATCTGCCGCAGCAGCAACGATTAACGACATGACCCTGATTGAGGCTGAAGAAAAGCTCATCCGCCTCCTGCACAAGCATGTTCGACCCGAGAGTAAGGCCTGGGAACTGATGTCCTCGCCCATTATTTCCGCGGGACCGGAGTTGACGACATCAGAGGCAAACGACATACTTATCCGCTACGGCATCACCATGCTGCCGATCATAAATGACAACAAAATCCTGGGACTTTTTTCACGGCGGGATGCCAGCAAAGCAATTTACCATAATCTGGGCCATCTGCCTGTCACGGAGTTCATGACCACGGAATTCGCCACCCTGCCGCCATCCGCCACCCTTGGCGATATCCAGGAACTCATTATTGAGCACCGGCAACGCTTCATTCCCATTGTGGAAGAGGGCTGCCTGCAAGGGGTAATCACCAGAACGGATCTGTTCAACCTGCTGGTCAATGACCCAACCTATCTCCCCAGCCTGAACATAACCCAGAGCCAGCCCTCGGCAGAGCGCAACAGGAATCTGACCAACCTGCTCAGCCAGTCACTCAACCGGAAAATGCTCATTCTCCTGCAAACCATCGGTGAAGTGGCCAGGGAGAACCATTTTACCGCCTATGCCGTGGGAGGTTTTGTCCGCGACCTGCTGCTGCACATTGAAAATTATGATCTGGATATCGTCGTCGAAGGCGACGGAATCACCTTTGCTAAAAAGCTGGCCAAGGCCTTAGACGGTTCCTTGCGTACCCATGTCAAATTCAATACCGCCATGGTGAAGCTGCCCAATGGTCTTAAAATCGATATCGCCACGGCCCGTCTCGAATATTATGAATATCCGGCAGCCATGCCCACGGTTGAGTTAAGCTCCATCAAGCTGGATCTCTTCCGCCGCGATTTCACCATCAATGCCATGGCTGTCCACTTGAATCCGGATAAGTTCGGCATCCTTGTCGACTTCTTCAACTGCCAGAACGATCTCAAAGACAGACAAATCCGCATCATCCACAATTTAAGTTTTGTTGAAGATCCAACCCGGATTTTCCGCGCCATTCGCCTTGAGCAGCGCATGGGTTTTATTCTTGGAAAATTAACGGAAAAGCAGCTGAAGAACGCAGTAAAAATGAACCTGTTTGACCAGAAACTGGGACGCCGCTATTTTCACGAGATCCAGCTGATTCTTTCCGAGCATAGTCCTCTGCCGGCAATCCAGCGCATGGCCCAGTTCGACCTGCTGAAATTTCTGCATCACTCATTAATACTTGATCCTCGGCTGAGCCAAATCCTGGAAGAAACCCAGCGAGCCATCTCCTGGCACAAACTCCTCTATCTATCCGAAAACTGCCAGCCATGGATTGTTTATCTGCTGGCCCTGATGTCCCGAATCCAGACCCGGGCAATGCTTGCATTCTGCCGGAAATTCGAGGTACCGGAAAGACACACCCAGATCTTAATCAGGGAAAAAATTGAGGCAAAACGGATTGTCCGCATCCTGGAACGACGCGCGCACCTGTGTCCCAGCGAAATCTACTGGTTGCTCAAGGGTTTAACCCATGAAGGGCTGCTTTTTGTCATGGCGCTTTGTCGGAACAAAATGGGGAAACAGGCTGTCTCGCTCTATGTAACGCAACTGCGCCACATGAGAACCTACCTGCGGGGTGAGGACTTGAAAAAACTAGGATACCGGCCAGGACCGCAATACCAGACGATACTGAATCATCTTCTGGAAAATAAGCTGAACGGAGAATTGCACACCAGAGAGGACGAGTGCAGATTTCTTGACAGAGAGTACCCTTTGCCTCCAGAGAGAAATAAGGATAACAAATGAACATCATACAACAAATCATCATACTGGCGCCGCCCTTTCTCTTCGCGCTTACCATCCATGAGTACAGCCATGGACTGGTGGCTTACCGCCTGGGCGATCCAACAGCCAGCAATCTGGGACGCTTGACCTTAAACCCACTGAAGCACCTGGACCCTTTAGGCGTGCTGGCCTTTATCATCATGAAAATAGGTTGGGCCAAACCTGTGCCGGTCAATCCGCGTTATTTCAAAAATCCCTTGAAAGATATGATATGGGTCGCGCTGGCAGGGCCAGCGGCAAATCTGATGACTGCTATTGCCAGCAGCCTTGTGGCTGAACTTCTTAGTCTCTTTGCGGCCTTTATCCCCAAGGCCATTCTTTTTCCCCTCTTTCAGATGGTGGGGGCGAGCATCTGGATCAATATTGTCTTAGCGGTTTTCAATCTGCTGCCGATTCCTCCGCTGGACGGGAGCAAAGTCCTGATGGGCATCCTGCCGCCCCGCCAGGCAGCCACCTTTGCCCGACTCGAACCATTCGGCTTTCTCATCCTGCTGGCCCTCTTTTACACCGGTTTCCTGCAGAAGGTACTCATGCCCATCATCGGACTTGCCGAGCGCATGATAACTGGTTGATCATCGTATCGGATTATCCGGCAAGCCCGTCATACAAAGCACAAAATTCATACACAAGTTTTCTTCTTGCAGCAACATCCAGCCGAAAGTATATGGGGCTCAGCATCAAAACTCTGATTGCCTGTCGAGGTGTCATAGCGGTCCTCCCTTGCATGTTTGAAACTTGCTTATAGGTTAAAGCAATTTCCGGACCATCAACACCAGCCAGAGAAGAACACCTATAATTCCGGTATATTGGCCAGCAAGCCAACCCTGGCGCGCCAACTCCCTCTCCTTATTTCATTTCTTTTCGGACATATTTTTTCGCAAAACAGGAAAAGCGGATTAAGTCGATCCGATTTCCCGGAAAGTCTGCAGCAAGTTGCAAATAAAGCGTTGGCTTTTTTTTTGCATCTTTTATAATGTGAGATATGGTGACCCTATGACCGAACCAACAGCGCAAACGAAAACAGAAAAGAGCAGGGAGCTGGCCCGGATCCAGACCTATAAGCTCTATTACGAAAGCAAAATAGCCTGCTTGAGCAACAAGCGGCTGTCTCCTGCGCTGCACCTTCTTGCCTGCAAAGACGCCCCGGTCGAACGAGGCGACCTCGATTCCAACTGGCAACATGGCCGCTATATCAGAAAATGCCTGAGTTATTACAAAAAAAAGTTAAACGAATTAGAAAAAGAACTAAAAAAAATTAAATGAAAGAAGGCAAAGCGAAAACACTCTTTGCCTGTGACAGCTGCGGCTCGACTTTTAGCAAATGGGCCGGTCAATGCCCAGAATGCCAGGAATGGAACACCATCAAGGAGCAGGTAGAGACCCAGGCCTCCTCCCCTTACCATGGATACAGCGGAGCACTCTCTCCAGTACAAACGATTTCCCAAGTCACTCTCACCAACACACCACGCATCAACACCGGCATGTCCGAATTTGACCGGGTGCTTGGCGGTGGCCTGGTCAGAGGCTCGGTGGTTCTGGTAGGCGGTGATCCCGGCGTAGGCAAAAGCACCTGTCTTTTGCAGGTCTGCTGCAGACTCAGCGAAGAAATGAAGGTGCTGTATGTCACAGGCGAAGAATCTCCCCAGCAAATTGCCATGCGGGCCAAAAGACTCCGCCTGCCTAATCAGCACCTCTTGCTCATGGCGGAAACAGAGGTGGGAAATATCTGCGCAACCGCCTATCAGCAACAACCGCAGGTCATGGTTATTGATTCGATTCAGACCATGCATACCGCCACCACTTCTTCAGCTCCCGGCAGTGTATCCCAGGTCCGCGAGTCCGCCGCCCAGCTCACCCACTTTGCCAAACACAACGATCTGGCCATTTTTCTTGTCGGCCATGTGACGAAATCAGGAGATCTTGCCGGCCCCAGGGTGCTGGAGCACATCATCGACGTGGTCTGTTATTTTGAGGGCAATAGCGACAGCAGATACCGCGTCATGCGGGCTGTCAAGAACAGATATGGGGCGGTAAACGAACTGGGCGTCTTTGCCATGACTGAAAATGGCCTGAAAGAAATCAGCAACCCCTCGGCTATTTTTCTGAGCCGCCTTGCCGAACCCATGCCGGGCAGCGCTGTCATGGTTATCTGGGAGGGAAGCCGCCCCCTGCTGGTTGAGGTCCAGGCCCTGGTCGATGAGAGCCATGCGGAAAATCCTCGCCGGATCACAGTGGGCATCGAACAGAACCGTCTCATCATGCTTCTGGCCGTTCTCCATCGCCATGGCGGCATCATCACCTATAATCAGGATGTCTTCGTCAATGTGGTGGGAGGGGTGAAGATTAATGAAACAGGCGCGGATCTGGCCATACTCCTGTCAATCACCTCAAGCCTTCGTGACAAGCCGCTGCCAACCGATCTGATAATATTTGGCGAAATCGGTCTGGCCGGAGAAATAAGACCGGTCCCCAACGGCCAGGAGCGGCTCAAAGAAGCAGCCAAGCACGGCTTTCGCCGGGCAATCATTCCCAAGGCAAATGCCCCCCAGGAAAAATTTTCCGGGCTTACCGTCTTTCCGGTGGAAAAACTAAGCGATGCCCTGGCGGCAATCTCCGGTTTATAAAAAAAGCGCCTCCCCTTTCCCGCAACTGCAGAGGCTGATGCAAAAATACCAAAGATTCCAGGGGCAAAAATTTCCCTTCATTAGCACGGAAAGGAACATCTAACATTGACATGAAAATTTTGAGATGGTAAATAACGGGTCAAATCAAGGGGAGGAATGGCCGAGTGGTTGAAGGCGGCGGTCTTGAAAACCGTTGAACGAAAGTTCCGTGGGTTCGAATCCTACTTCCTCCGCCATTTTTTTGCTGATGCCGCTGATTACGGAGAGATGACCGAGAGGCCGATGGTGCTCGCCTGCTAAGCGAGTGTAGGGTTAAAAGCTCTACCGAGGGTTCGAATCCCTCTCTCTCCGCCATGGATGAAAGACCCATTTCTGCAACAGAATGGGTCTTTTTTTATGCCCCTCTCCTTCCCCCCAAAAACACCATAAAAAAATTTAAATCTACCGGAATAATTCTCCCTAACAGCAATCCTGCAAACAGAAGTGCCCGAAAAAACGATAGCAATTTGAATTTACGTTATTAGGCGGAATGACAGTCAAGGAAGGGGAGGGTGATAAATTAAGTACCTTTATTAGCGGGATAGCCACGCTTCACCAGTGATACGGCCACAGCCCCTCGACCATGCTTCCAAAAACTGGCACAAGGCTCCAATGACGATGCGGTCTCCTCAGTTCGGCTGCCGCTTGTTATAATTATCAATAGGGGGTATCCGCTTAGCGCAAGTTGATTTCTTTGTGCCTGACCCATCATCAATGGCATATTTCTTTGCCCCGCACACAGTGCATTGACAGCCTTAGGGAAACGAAAATCAACGAGATATTAATGAGTTGCAAACATAGTTTTGGAAAAATAATTTGAATCATGTAATATCCGCAGATGGTCGACTCCAACGATAAGTTTGGTTGTATTTCTCCAGGCCTTTATATGTTTATTTATTGGGGCTACTTGCGCTAAGTGGATACCCCCCTTTATCAATTTCGAAGGGTCGACCAAGTTACTTTATGATAAACCGCCGCCGCAGACGGCGTGAGGCGCTAACGCGTAAACGCCGGCCGGGGCAAAAGCTTACCAGCCCCACATCAAACTCCGCAGAACCCAGCCGGTAATATCTTCCTCCTCATGCCTGACATTCACCCAGTCATCTTTTTTCCCCAGGGTACGGAAAACCACCCCCTGATGGGCCTGCCGGATGACGCGATAATTTTCGCCAGGTCCACTGCGGATGTTGACGACTCTCTTTTTCACCACCAGGTAGGCCTTTTCAGCTACCTGATCTTGCTGCACCCAGCCGATGTCACCCTCATAATCAGCGACCTTCAGCCAGTCACCCTGCTGATCTATGACACTTAAGGGGTATCCCTGCCCAAGCTCCCAGACCACCTCGTAATTATTGCCCGGGCCGGAGCGCATGTTAACCATGTCTCCAACAATACTAACCATTTTTGCCTGAGATACCGCTATCCAGCACAAGAGAAGCAGAATTGTCAGAACAATCTGTTTCATTATTCACACCTGACTTGAGACTTTTATAGAGTTTTATTTACTGCAGATTTCCGCACATCGCCGGATCTCAGGGGGATGCCTCCCACGGTCAGCGATATTGCGTCAAATTTGCATG
>JAHIVT010000064.1 GCA_018816555.1 Pseudomonadota bacterium | reverse complement strand
TCGATAATCCTCGCCAAAAACATAAAGCCCCTTTTTGACACGGACAATCACCTTTTTGCGCAGAAAATCGGTTATCTTGTCACGTGGGTTGGCGTAGTCTTTAAGAACTCCTAAAAGCGTTTGATAGTCAAACTCTTCGTGTGGAATATGCCTTCTGATGCGCTGGATCATTGATTCTTTCTCATGCAGCGATTCGCTCCCTTTTCCATTTTGTAGCATATTCGAGCATAGTATGTCGATATTTTTTAGACTTACTATGCATGTTTAATGGATTTTTCCTCCTGAATCGATGTCCAGCCACAGAACGAGGCCATTTGCAAAAGACAAGGGGACCAACTGGTTATCGTGTATGGCGGAAGTCGCCTGAGAAAAATGCACCCTCAAGGTATTAACCGCAAACGCAAGCCCCCTTCCATCCATCATGCGGGATACACGTACATAAAAACGAAAAAACTTGTGTTACTTTCCCCGATGCCGTAATCTTCGAGTTGAATAATCTTGATAAACTCCATGCTCCACAACAAATACCAGTAACCAATGCCCTTATCATCGCAGGACAAAGAAAATTTAAAAAAAGAGCTTGCCGCAGCTCTGCGCGATGAGCCTGAAGTGATCAAGCTGGTTATATTCGGCTCCTTCTTGAACGCCAGTGATCCCCACGATCTTGATGTTGCTGTTTTCCAGGACAGCGATCAGAATTACTTGCCTCTGGCCATGAAATACCGCAAAAAAACCCGAATGATTAGTCGCAGAATTCCCCTGGATATATTTCCTCTCAAACCAGGGGCTGCTGGAAATTTCATGCTGGATGAGATCGCCCGTGGCGAGGTGATCTATGAACGATGAAATCAGGTTATGGCTGACCTACGCAACAGAAAACCTGGACTCTGCTAAAATTTTGCTTGGGCAGAACTTACTCAACCCCTGCCTGCAAAATGTTCAGCAGAGTATAGAAAAATATCTAAAAGCGATCCTGCTTGAAAAATCCAACACCATTCGTAAAACTCATTCTGTTGCCGAACTAATCAGATTGCTGGCCGAGCATCAGGTGCACATTGACTTGACCGCAGAAGATTGCGATCTTCTCGATTCAATCTATCTTCCTTCCAAATATCCCTTGGGCAGTGTGTTGCCTGATTTTGTACCAGACATTCCCCTATGCCGGCAATGTATAGCCTTAGCTGAAAGGGTAGCTGAATCAACACTGAAAATGTTTGATTAAAAGATCCCCAAAGCGATTCAATAATTCTCCGAAATACCCCTTCACCACTGTTCGTCGATCCGGTGGGACGATTTGCCGCATTGACTCTCACCCCATCCTTCCCGAAACTGATAGGAATGCCGCCGAATTGCTCAACATCATTTCATGGCATGCCATTCAGGGCTTGACACCGGAATCCTGTTCCATAAGCGCTGAGCCTGCAGAAACAACGAATAGCTGCGAAGCAGCGCATCGACAGGTGCGATAAAAATTGCGATATAAACTTTGATAGCTTCGTAAAAAGTCTATTTTCACCACAGAGCACACGAAGATCACAGAGAAATATTTTTTTTATTACAGCTAGTTAGCTCTGCTGGCTCTGTGCACTCTGTGGTCAATTATCAGTTTTTACGAATCCGTCAACTTTAGGAGACAGATGAAATGATAAAACAGTGGTGCCCTACGAAACTGTTAATATTTTTCCCCTTCCTCTTCTCTTTAATCATTGCAACCGAAGCGTTTGCCTGTTTGCATGATACGAATAACGACGGTGATGTTGATGGAGCGGATCTGGCCTACAGCATCTCTCATATCACTGCGCTAGACGCCGCGAGCCTTGCCGCTGAATTCGGCAGACAAGATTGCGATTACCAAAACTCGATCCCGCCCGTTATCAGCAATATTTCCATCACTGCTGTTTCCGGCCAATCTGCCACCATCAACTGGACAACGGATCAACCCGCGACAAGCCTGGTGCACTATGGCACGACAGCAACTTACGGTTTCACCGCAGCTGATACGGCGCTTGTTGAAGAGCACAGTATTGTCTTGACCGGTCTTCTCAGCGGCACAACATATCATTTCCAAATCACGTCAGCAAATGCTGCCGGAGTAACAGCACTATCGACCGATGGAACTTTTAACACGCTGTCGGTTATGTCAATTTCAATCACTTCTCCGGCTGATGGGGAAACAATCACCAGTTCCAATGTGCTGGTGCAGGGAACGGTGGATGGAACCCCCACAGAAGTCGGAGTCACGGCAAACGGTGTTGCCGCTTTAATAGACAGCGGCCTGTTTGCCGCCAATCGTGTGCCGTTGATGACAGGGGCAAACACCATCACCGTCATGGCCGTGGATATGGAAGGCAATGTTGCCTTGGCAACCATCAACGTCACCTGCCAGCCGGCTACGGATTTTATCGAACTTATCCCGAACGCAGAGTCAGGCATTGCGCCGTTCACTGCAAACTTCAGCATCACTGCTACCTTTGATATGGCCACAGCCACGACAGAAGTGAGCGCCTTCGGCCCGGCTGCCATGGGCTCGGTGACATTTACCGACAGTGAACATTTTACAACGATGCTCTCCGTTCCGGGGCTCTATCTGGTCACTGCTCAGGTTACTGACTCAGCAAGCACGGTCTACACCGATTCCGCCGCCATTCTGGTCATGGATAAAGAAGCGTTGGATGGGCTGCTCAAAGGCAAATGGAACGGCATGAAAACCGCCCTGGCAGCGGGGAATATCGAGGGGGGAATACAATATTTTGTCAATCTCTC
>JAHIVT010000063.1 GCA_018816555.1 Pseudomonadota bacterium | reverse complement strand
GATTGTGCAGGAAAACCCGCAGCAGGTGGCCGATTTCAAGGGCGGCAAGACCAAGCTCATGGGCTTTTTTGTCGGCCAGCTCATGCAGAAAACCAAGGGCAAGGCCAATCCAAAAATGGCCAATGAGCTCTTCATGCAGGAGTTGAGTAAGGAGTAAGGAGTGAGGAGTGAGGAGTGAGGAGTGAAAAGGCAAAAGGCAAAAGGCAAAAGGCAAAAGGCAAAAAAATGATCTCCATTAGTGAATTTTGTCTACAGATTTTTTTTCTCCTCACTCCTAACTCCTAACTCCTAACTTTTCACTTTCAGTTAATGGATAACGGCAGGGAGCAGGATAAAGGCAAAGGGCATCGCCAGCGACTGCGCGACAAGTTTGCGGTGCGCGGCATCGACGCCTTAAATGATGATGAGGTGCTTGAGCTGCTCCTCACCATGGGAACGCCGCGGCGCGACTGCAAGGAAAGCGCCCGGCTGCTGCTGAAAAGATTCGGCAGCCTGGCCGCGGTACTGGAAGCCACCTCTTTTGAGCTGCAGACCGTTTCCGGCATCGGGGTCCAGAACAGCTTTGCCATCCACTTCATCCAGAGTGTGGCCCGCCGCTATCTCAACCAGCGGCTGCGCAGCAAAAACTACCTGCGCTCTTCCCGGGAGGTGGCGGATTATCTCATCCACGCCATGCGTGATCTGAAAAAAGAGGTGTTTCAGGCCATTTTCCTTGATGCCTCATTTGCCATAATCGACACGAAAATCCTGTTTGAGGGCACCCTGTCGGTCAACACGGTCTACCCCAGGGAATTCATCAAGACCATCCTGGCCAACCACGCTGCCGCCGTGGTCATTGCCCATAATCATCCTTCCGGCAACCTGACCCCTTCCGCCGCCGACCGCAAGCTCACCAGAAATCTCTTTCTGGCCTGTGCCATGATTGACGTGCAGCTGCTTGACCATCTCATTGTCGGGGCCGGCGAGAGCCCCTTCAGCTTTGCCGACCACGGCCTGATGGATGAGATCAAACAAGAATGTCTTCCTCTACTTTGAACATCCCGGCCGAGCACCACCAGGCGGCAATCTACCTGCATATCCCCTTCTGCAAGACCAAATGCCTGTACTGCTCCTTTAACTCCCATGCCGGCCGGGACGCAGAAATCGCAGGTTACCTGCAGGCCCTGAACAGCCATATCCGCAGCATGGCCGACCACCCCTGGTGTCGCAGCCATAGCTTCTTCTCCCTCTATATCGGCGGCGGCACCCCCACCATCTGTGACGCATCCCTGCTCAACCAATTGATCACCAACTGCCTGGCCGCTTTTTCTTTCTGCCAGGAGCCGGAAATCACGGTGGAAAGCAATCCCAACACCCTGTCTTCCGCCAAGCTGCAGGCCCTGCGTGTAGCGGGGGTAAACCGGCTCAGCATCGGCGTCCAGTCTTTTTCCCCGGCCCGGCTCAAATGCCTCGGCCGCAGCCATACGGCAGAGGATGCAGTGCTTGCCCTTACCATGGCCCGGGATGCCGGATTCAGCAATATCAATATTGATCTGATGTACGGCCTGCCGGGGCAGACGGCTGATGAGTGGCAACAGACCCTTGAGCAGGCCATAAGTCTCGCGCCGGAACACTTCTCGCTGTATGAGCTGATGGTGGAGGAAAAGACGCCGCTTGCCGCTCTTGTTGCCGGCGGTCAGTACCAGCTGCCGCCAGAGGATGAGGTGGCCGACATGGAGGCCGTAACCATCGGGCTTTTGGCAAGCCGGGGTTACGAGCGCTATGAGATATCAAACTACGCCTTGCCGGGATTTACCTGCCGCCACAATATCAATTACTGGCAGAATCGCTCCTGGCTGGGCTTTGGCGCCGGGGCGGTTGGCTCGCTCTCCGGCACCAAGGTGACCAATGTGGCGGACCCTTTAGTCTACACCCAGAGAATCAACAGCAAGGAGGAACCTTACAGTGAAATGGAATGTCTGTCCCGGCAGGCACTTTTCCGGGAAACCGTGATCATGGGGCTCAGGATGCTGGCAGGCGTCAGCCTCCAG
Organism: Pseudomonadota bacterium; assembly: GCA_018816555.1. GTDB lineage: Bacteria > Desulfobacterota > Desulfobulbia > Desulfobulbales > SURF-16 > SURF-16. Next base: position 37,625 of record JAHIVT010000063.1, on the reverse strand, counting down.
GACCTGGAGGATCGCTTTTCCCTTAATCCCATGGATTATTATGGGGCGACCCTGCAGACATTGCTGGCCCAGGGTCTTGTCTTGCTCGATAACGGCTTTCTGCGGCTGTCAAGCCAGGCGCTGCCAATTGCCGACCGGGTGCTGGCGGAACTGGTATAAGGGTTTTTGGGATAGTTGAATGGTTACCGATTGGTAAAAAAAAATTTAAGATCCAAAATAGCCAGAGCATCTATTTCTGCCGAGTTTCTAGACGGGTTAAAATTCAACTTATCAGGGAGCTAGTTTGACTGTTACAGACACTGTAAACGTCGAGAAAGGAAAGTGATATTTCAAGACCTGGTACCCAATGGTAGGTACCCAATGGTAGTACCCAATGGTACATTGTCCAGGTTCAGCGGTGGCGGAAGGCCATCCGCTGAACCGTTTGTTAGCTGGTCGTTTTTTCGCTGCCCTGTCAGAAGGCTCGAAGACGTTTGTGCTACAATCAAGCGAGGTCGAAACGGTCAAGGTTCATAACTTTGTTCCACACCGCTACAAAGTCTCGCAGGAACTTCTCCTGGGAGTCCTTACATCCATAGACTTCCGCCAAGGCCCGAAGTTGAGAGTTCGAACCGAAGATGAGATCGACACGGGAGCCTGTCCACTTGAGTCCGCCTGTTGCTCGATCACGCCCCTCGAACACGTCTTTGTCTTCCGAGGTTGCCATCCAGGTCGTTCCCATGTCGAGCAGATTCACGAAGAAGTCATTGGTGAGCGTCTCTGGCCGTTTGGTGAAGACGCCGTGCTGGGACTGTCCGAAGTTGGCATTCAAGACGCGCATACCGCCAACGAGAACCGTCATCTCAGGAGCGGTCAGTGTCAGTAGCTGCGCACGATCAATCAAGAGCTCCTCTGCCGATACGGCGTATTTGCTTTTGAGGTAGTTACGGAACCCGTCAGCAGCCGGTTCGAGTACAGCGAATGACTCCACGTCGGTTTGCTCCTGGGACGCATCCGTACGTCCCGGCGTGAAGGGAACAGTGACATCGTGACCACCATTCTTCGCAGCTTGCTCGACACCTGCGCATCCACCCAGGACAATCAAGTCGGCAAGCGAAACCATCTTCCCGCCTGACTGGGCGCCGTTGAACTCCTTTTGAATTCCCTCAAGGGTTTGCAGCACATTCGCAAGTTGCTCAGGCTGGTTGACTTTCCAATCCTTTTGCGGGGCAAGACGAATGCGCGCCCCGTTCGCCCCGCCGCGCATGTCAGAGCCACGGAACGTGGATGCCGATGCCCAGGCGGTGGAGACCAGTTGGGAGACAGACAGTCCCGAGGCAAGGATCTTGCCCTTGAGGTCTGCGATGTCCTTCTCGTCAATCAGCTCATGCTCGACTGCGGGCACCGGGTCTTGCCATACCAGTTCCTCCGCCGGGACCTCCGCACCGAGATAGCGCGAACGCGGTCCCATGTCACGGTGGGTCAGCTTGAACCACGCCCGGGCAAAGGCATCCGCGAATTCCTCGGGGTTCTGCAGGTAGCGCCGCGCGATCGGCTCGTAGATCGGGTCGAAGCGCAGCGAGAGGTCCGCCGTGGTCATCATCGGCCGGTGCTTCTTCGACGGGTCGTGCGCGTCACCCACCATGTCCTCTTCGTCCACGTCCTTGGCCAGCCACTGATTTGCGCCGGCCGGGCTCTTGACCAGTTCCCACTCGTATTTGAACAGCACCTTCAGATAGCCCATGTCCCATTTGGTCGGGTTCGGCTTCCAGGCTCCCTCGATGCCGCTGCTGATCGTATCACCGCCCTTGCCGCTGCCGAAACTGCTCTTCCAGCCAAGGCCCTGCTCCTCGATGGGGGCGCCTTCGGGCTCAGGCCCCACATGGGTAGCTGGGCCGGCGCCATGGCACTTGCCGAAGGTGTGACCGCCGGCGACCAGCGCGACGGTCTCTTCGTCGTTCATGGCCATGCGCGCAAAGGTCTCGCGGACGTCACGGCCGGAGGCTACCGGATCCGGCTTGCCGTCCGGGCCTTCCGGGTTCACGTAGATCAGGCCCATCTGTACAGCCGCCAGGGGGTTTTCCAGATCCCGGTCACCGGTGTAACGGCTCTTGGGCTTGTCACTCGTAGCCAGCCATTCTTCTTCGGCACCCCAGTAGATGTCCTGTTCCGGTTCCCAGACGTCTTTGCGCCCGCCACCAAAGCCGAAGGTCTTGAATCCCATCGACTCAAGGGCGCAGTTGCCGGCGAGGATCATGAGGTCGGCCCAGGAGATCTTGCTGCCGTATTTCTGCTTGATCGGCCAAAGCAGACGGCGCGCCTTGTCGAGGTTCACGTTGTCCGGCCAGCTGTTCAGGGGCGCCAAGCGTTGAGAGCCGGACCCCGCCCCGCCGCGGCCGTCGCCCATGCGGTATGTGCCTGCGCTGTGCCACGCCATGCGGATGAAGAGCCCCCCGTAGTGGCCGTAATCGGCCGGCCACCAGTCCTGCGAATCTGTCATCAGCGCATAGAGGTCCTTCTTCAGGGCCGCCAGGTCGAGTTGCTTGAATTCCTCAGTGTAGTTGAACTCCTCGCCCATGGGATTGGACTTGTTGGAGTGCTGATGCAGGATGTTAAGGTTCAACTGGTTAGGCCACCAGTCCCGGTTCGACGTGCCACCGCCGGCTACTTGTTTGCTCGTTCTTCCCGTTACCGGGCACTTGCTTTCGTCATTCATTTCCGTCCTCCTTGCATTTAATGTCAGAACTCCTGGTGTCATTACGTAATTTCAATAAGTTAATCACCACTCAGGATTCTGGACTGTCACCAGTTAGTGCCTAGAATACTTGAAGTACTTAAAGTACCTAACGTTAGAGGAGTTATCTGATCAGAAAGTACCGCAACTTTAAGTATTTTAGGCATTTCAAGTACTTTAGGCACTCTTTTCGAACCGCAATTTGGGTATCACGGTAAAATCTGCCGAGATCAGGTTCTGTGAAATTTAGCTGGTCCGTGAGACCGAGAGGGCCTGTTGCCGTTCCGGATTCATCAGGTGGAAGAGTTTTTGAGGTTGTGTGTAGTAATCGTCTTCCTCCTGTTGTTTATATGCAGCAAATCAACTTAAGATATGCATGCCCGCAGGGTCAAGGTTACCGGCATATAATTCCATTAATTTAAATATATTATATGCGGTTTCCGACGGATTCAGCCGACTGCGATCTGCATGGTGTCCTCCAGCATCACCTCAAGCTCGGCCAGGACGATTTCCTTGATGCGCAGGGCCGAGGCCTCTGGGGTGCTGAAAAGCACAATGGAGGGATCGTGGCTCATGCCGATGCCGAGTTTATTGCAGGCCTGGTTGGTGAGTCTCACCAGCAGCAGGGGAATATTTTCCGAATCAAATTCCGGGCGATGATGGTCCCGGGCGGTTTCACAGTAAATTTTGGGCAGATTCCATTGCGAGAGCAATTTATAGCCCTGTTCCGCATGGAAGGAATTGATCAGCTCATAGCTGAGTTCATAGGAAATCGAAAAAGATACTTCATTTGATTCCTGCATGGTATCGATTACCCTCAGCAGAAAAAGTTTGCCGATATCATGCAGCAGACCGCCGATAAAGGCCTCATTGTCCTTCTCATGATAGCTGAGCTTTCTGGCCAGCCACTGGGAGCCGATGGCGCAGGCCACCGAATGCTTCCACAGCTTACCCAGCAGCTTGTTCAGCTTCTTGTCCGTGGCACGATACTGGATGCGTTCCGCAGCAATGAGCACCAGATCGGAAACCTGACGGGAACCGAGACGGATAATGGCGTCCTTGACTGTGCTGATGACCGATAAGCCGCCGAAAAACGGCGAGTTGGCCGCTTTCAGCACCTCCGCCACCAGCACCTGGTCCTGATAGATCAGATTGCTCATCTCGCGGATGTCAAAATCCTCATGCCGAGCCATTTTTAAAATGCGCATGGCAATATCATTAAAAACCGGCAGCTGAAAATTTTCCTGCAGGACAAACTCATTGATCTGGTCGATAAGGGACAGGCTTTTCTGCATCAGTGCACCCCCAGCAAGCGCTTGACTTCAACAAGAGGCCGCGGTCTGTCCAGCCTGGGCAGCTGGCGAATGACCTCGGTAAAACTGGTCAGACCCTGGCTTGCCTTGCAGATGCCATCTTCCAGCAGTGTCACCAACCCCGTTGTCTGGGAATTGATCTTTCTGATTTCATGGGAGGTTTTGCGGGCAATAACCGCATCCTTCACCATTTCTCCCGGGATCAGCAGTTCATGGACCGCCATTCTGCCTTTGTAACCTGTGTACCGGCATTTGCGGCAACCCCGCCCTTTTTTAAAGGTCAGTCCGCTGCCCTCCTTCAGTCCATAGCCCAGCCGACGGAGCTCATCAGGGGTCAACGGGTGCTCTTCCGCGCAATCCTTGCATACCTGCCGCACCAGCCGCTGGGCCAGGATGCCGGCAATGGTGGAGGCGATGAGAAAGGCCTCTATCTGCATGTCCAGCAGCCGCAGCAGCGCGCCGGTGCTGTCCTCCGTGTGAAAGGTGGTCAGCACCTTGTGCCCGGTCAGGGCCGCCTCGATGGCCATTTCCGCGGAAAACCGGTCGCGGATCTCACCGATGACAATCACATCCGGGTCCTGCCGCACCATATGTTTGAGGGTTTCCTCAAAGGTGACGTTGATTTTCGGGTTGATGGAACACTGGGAAATACCTTCAATGACAAACTCCACCGGATCTTCCGCGGTGATGATGCTGCAGCTCGGGCTGTTGAGATGATTGACCGCACTGTACAGGGTGCTCGTCTTACCGGAGCCTGTGGGTCCGGTAATAATGATAACCCCGCTGGGCGCCTCCAGCGCCTCCTCCTCGAATCGCTGCAGGATACGGGGCGCCAGGCCAAGCTCATCGATTGCCCGCAGCTCTCCCTGTCTGCCGAGCAGACGCAGCACGATCTTCTCCCCATGGATGGTTACGTAGATGGAGACCCGCAGGTCAATCTGCACTCCGCCCTCGTCAAAAAAGATGCGGCCGTCCTGGTGCCGCCTGCGCTCGGCAATATCAGCCCTGGCCATGATTTTGATGCGGCTGGACATGCCCGGGGCCATATCCAGCGGATAATCCTTAAAGGGGATCAAAACTCCGTCCTTGCGGAAACGGATCTGCAGCTTATCGCGTAGCGGTTCGATATGAATATCGCTGGCATTCTGCTTATTGGCCTCCAGCAGAATAGTATTGACCGCCGTGACCACGGCATTATCGCCGGTCTCGGCCCGGTTGCCTGCCTTGTCCGCCTTGCGCCCGGTGGCTTCATACCTGTTCAGGGCTTCAAGGATCGCCCTTTCCCGGGCAATGCAGATAACCAGGGAATCGCCGAAAATTTGCTTTGCTGCCAGTACATGGTTATTGTTCAGCGGATCGGCAAAGGCGATCACGATGCCGTCTCTCTCATAATGCAGTGGCAGAAATTTATTCTCGGCATAAACCTCGACCTTGCCCCGTTCAATCAGCTTGGGATCGACCTCCGCAACGGCTGGATCAATATAGGGAAAGCCGAGCTGGTAGGAAAGAACCCGCAGCAGATCATTTTCATCAATGAGATTCAGCTCGACAATGAGCTGGCCGAACTTGGCCTTCGGATGCTCCTGCTGGCTGTCGAGCACCATGGTGAGATCTGCGTCACTGATGTAACCCAGTTCAACCAGCAGGGAACCAAGGGGAACCGGCAGTCCGGCCCGCAGGGCCTCCTGCACCTGGTCTTTGGTCACATACTGCAATTCCTCCAGAATGCTGAGCAGACTACGCTGGCTGGTCAGCTTGGCATGGACGCGCTTGGCGTAATGCAGCTGCTCTTCCGTCAGCAGCCCCTCCCTGATCAGCAACTTGGCAATTTCATTTTTTCTTTCAGAGGGAGCCATCGGCTTCCGGGCTTTTTCCACCCCGCGCTCTTTCTCTAACTGAACCCTGACCTTTGCCATTACTAGCTACTCCTGTAGACACTCATCAAATAGGCAGAATATGGACCTCAACCTTCACTTCATGCAGGCCATGCAGAAAAAGTCCCTTGCGGCCGTCAATAGCCACCGGATCTCCCAGCTTTATCACCCTCCCGCCGATGACACAGCGCTCCTCCGCCTCATATACCTGCAGAGCGTGGCACCCGACGACACAGGTCTTTTCCAGCCGCAGCGCCACCACCGAGGCATGGGAGGTCTGTCCGCCCCGGGAGGTCAGCAGTCCATCAGCCATGGCAATTTCCTTGACATCCTCGGGCACGGTATCCTGCCGGATGAGGATAAGGGGCATATCGGGATGCTTCTCCCGCAAGTTGCGAACGTTTTTTTCATTAAACACGGCAAGACCGGAAAGAGCGCTGCCGCTCACGCCGATCCCTTTACCAAGGATATAATCGGCAAGCTGATCCTCGTTCTGGAAGACATAAAAACGCTCTTTCTTCTTGATGGTGATCATATCCCGTGTCTGCAGAATATAGAGATCAGACGCCTTGGGACCCTCAAAGGTAAATTCTATCTCCTGGGGGTTCCACTCCTTTTCATACACCAGATTGCGGGCAATGGAGAGCAACTCCTGATACACCTCGGGCGACCTCTTTTCCAGGGAGAAATCCACCGGTCTGCCGTCAATTTCCGCCTGCTCAATGGAAATGGGAAAGGTGGTGACCAGGCCGCTGACAATATCTTCGCCCTGATCCCCGGGAGCGTAATCACCCCAGAGCGCCACCCGGCGGACCTTGCGGTAGGGATGGGCGGTAAAGACCACACCGCTGCCGCTTTCAGGTCCGAGATTGCCGAAAACCATGGCCTGCACAATGGCGGCGGTTCCCCATGCATGGGAAATGCCCATCAGGCCCCGGTAGCCCTTTGTTTTCAGCGCATCCCACGAGGCAAGCACCATTTCTATCGCCCCGATCAGCTGCAGCCACGGATCATCCGGTATGCCGATCCCCAGGTTTCTGATTTTTTTCTGATAGCTCAGCGCCAGCTCCTTCATCTGTAACGGGCTGAACTGGCTTTTCACCCTGACGCCGTGCTTGGACTTGGCTTCATTCATCAGGGCCTGGAAGGTATCCCGCGTAACCCCCATGGTCATACCCCAAGACTGGAGAAAACGACGGTAATTGTCCCAGGCCAGATACTCCTTGCCCGGCACCTCGGCTACGGCCTCGACGATCTCATTATTCAAGCCGACATTATGAATGGTGGCCATCATGCCGGGCATGGATATGGAGGCCCCGCTACGGATGGAGACCAGCAGGGGATTATCCGGGTCCCCATAGCGGGTGCCGGTCTTTTCCTCTATTTTATTCAAGGCATGGCGTATCTGCTTCATAAACTCATTACGGGCCATGTAAAAACTGTTGACCACCGACCAGCAGCGGAAAATTTCCGTGGTGATGATAAACCCAGGAGGCACGGGCTTATTGTCCGAGGCCAGCAGACTGAGATTAAATCCCTTATTGCCCAGCAGAATGAGATTTTTGGCATGGGCGCTTTTGCGGTCAAACTCGTGGATCGCCTTGTCAGGATTATAGGTCATCAGCAGATCCAGCTGTTTTTCATCGAGGAGTTCGCGCTGCCGCTCCAGCACCTGATAAATCCTGGTGATGAAATTATCGAGATGCTGCAGCCCGAAGGTGCTGGAAATAAGATCCCGCATGAAGGCCTCGGATAACCGGTGGATAGATTCCTTCAGGCTCTGGCCGTTTTTGTCATTTTCATTTTCTTCCCAGAGATTACGGTATTTGGCCAGCAGGTTGCTTGAGCCGATCTGGGGAATGATGATGGAAAGATTATTCTGATGGAGATTGGTGTAATAGGCGTAAATGACATCTTTCACCCCCTCGGACAGGCCGCGGAATATATCGATGTACTGGGTATAGGAAAACCGTTTAATGCCCAGGGAATTAGAAAGAAGGGCCACATAGGTTTCCAGGCGCCGGCTGATGATGCCATCGATTTTCAGGGCACGGAGGTAAAGCCTTAAATATTTGATGATGCGGATAAAGGTCGCCCGGGTGATAAAGGATAAATTCAGGGAGGAAGGCAGGCGCTCGAGATAGATATTGGCCAGATTTTCCAGCCTGAAGGTGAGACCCAGGGCGTCAAACTTTCTTTCGCTGTAGCGGCCGTACACCGAGGGGATATCAACGGCAATATGCCGTTTGTAATAGATATCCTCCTTGGCCTCGAAAGTTGTACTGCTCAGAATAATCCATTTGAGTTGCTCAAGATGATCCAGCAGGGCGGTGAGACACTGGACCGTGTCGCATATCTCCAGATCGGTGAGCAGATGCTCCATTTCCGGAAAACCGCTGCCGGCCGCCTCTTCCAGTTGCCGGCGCAACTCCTGAAATCCCAGGTTATACTTGAGATCAAGCAGCCTGTACATCTGCACCAGCAATTCAAAGCGCCGCACCTCATGGGCACTGATATCCTTCTGGGCAACCAGGAAAGCAATGATCTTCCCCTCCTCCCATTTAAGCAGGTCGCTTTCCTTTTCATAATTATCAATCGCCTTCAGCCGTTTGCAGATGATATGCTGTTCATCCACAAAGGGACCGCTGGTCTGCACCTGACTGAGCACCTCATCCGGCAGAAAATCCTTGAGCACCTGTTTATCCAGGGTCATCCAGAAACGAAGGATGGCCTTGATAAAGTCAACAATGAGATTGGAGCTTTCCACATGGCTCTGCTTGCGCAGAAAGTGCATGAGCAGATCCTTGCGCTTATGGATCTCATCAAGCTCGGTGGAAACATCCCGCAGGTTACCCTCTGCCCCGATCTCATTAAAGAAAACAGGCATGAGCTTGGTGAACTGCTTGACCAGATTATAAACCGGGGCAATGGGATGGTTGAGCAGCCGGCTGATGTCCCGCTGGAAAAGGTCCGTATCCTTGACACAGGTGCCGGAGAGCTTAAGGTTGATAATGAGCGCGGAAAAGAGAGTGGAACACCACTTCGGCTCCTGCATGATCAGGTTCAGCCAGACCCGGATATTGGCCAGATGGGCCGGATTGGTAATCGGCTGCCAATCCTGGTCCACCCCGGTCACATTGGCATACTGGAAGCCGAAGCGCACCGTCTCCCACAAAAACGTCTCCACCAGCCGGCTGTTTTCCCGGTTGAACACCTCGGTGCCGAGAACCTGGATGCACTGCAGGGCGGTATGGGGATAACGACGGACATTTTCCTTTAACAGCTGCAGGGTGGTGAGCAGAAATGACTCGATTTCCTCAAAGGTCTGTTGACGGATGAGCACAATCAGGCTGCGGTTAATCTCCCGCAGACTCTCTTCGTGGATGAGATACAGCCCGGAGGTGCGCATGATCCGGAAAAGAAAAATCAGCTTTCTGTTTTCCGAGAACCTGTCGTCTTCCGGTTTTGCGCCTTTTTCATGCTGCACAGCCAGCTTTTCAGGAATCTCCCGATACAGCCGGACCAGATCCATATGGGACGGCAACTCCAGGATAGCCCGCAGATCGCGCTGTTCATTGGTGACCTCGATCTCCTGCAGCCGTTCCAGATGCTTCCTGATCTGATCATGGGAAATGGCGTTGAACAGTTTGCCCGCATCCCAGTTGTTGCACATGTCACTGCACTGGGCAAGAAACCATGGCAGGGGATCCTCAACCTCAAGCCAGTAATTGTAGTTGAGCGTGAGAATCTTTTTCATCAGTTGGGCAGCGGGCTGCAGATTAATGGCTATCCCCTCCTTTTCCCGCCATTCCACCAGAGAAAGGACAATCTTTTTCATGGGATGATGCCCCTGCACCACCAGCATGATGATCTGATTGTCCAGGCGGTAAAGACTGTCAAACAACAACGACAGCACGCCCTCATACTGCTGCAGATCCGACCTGGCGGAGCTGATGAGCCGTTCCACATAGGCCAGCATGGACTCTATGCAGAGATTGAGCAGGGTTCTGTTCTTCCTTGTTTCATCGATGGCCTGCAGGAAAATTCCGCAGAAAATGCTGAACGCCTCGGGTCCCTTATTGCTGCGGCAGAAAAGAGCAACATTTTTCAAGACAAAGGTGCGCAGTTTGGGGATGATAAGGTTCCAGTTGCGATAGGGGTGATGGATCTCGTACAGCAGGTCATAGAGGTTGTTATGTATCCCCTTGAAATCTTTGACAAGATCAAGGAGAGCAAGCTTGGCCGGATCGATGGTGACATCGGTGACCGCTGTTTCCAGGAGATTAGCCTTTAATGCGCTGGACGTCTCATAAAGGCTTTTTTCAGTTTGAGTCATAGAGGGAATCGGCGTTGAGAATTAAAAATCCATAGCATGGCATGCTGGGTGCGGAGAACTGCTTCCATTCAGTACCCCGGGGCCGATGACAAGGAAATACACATGACACCAGCCCCGCAGGGTGTGCTTTTTCTCTATTAACAGAAAAGAAAAACTTTGACCAGTTACAAAGCCTTCTGGTTTTCCATGAGCAGAATCAGGTCAAGGACCCGATTGGAATAGCCCCATTCATTATCATACCAGCTGAGCACCTTGACCATGTTGCCGATTACCTTGGTGGACATGGCGTCAACCACCGAGGAGTGGGGATTGCCCTGGTAATCAATGGAAACCAGCGGTTCCTCGGAATAACCCAGGAACCGATTGCTGCCTTCCTTCAGGGCCTGATTGACCTCGGAAACCGTTGTTTCCTTCTCTACCTCCATGACCGCATCCACCAGAGAGACATTGGGGGTGGGGACACGCACCGCCAGACCGTCAAATTTCCCTTTCAGTTCAGGAATGACCAGGGAGACCGCGGCTGCGGCGCCGGTTTTGGTGGGGATCATCGACAGGGCGGCGGCCCTGGCCCGGCGCAGATCGCTGTGCGGAAAATCAAGAATACGCTGATCATTGGTATAGGAATGTATAGTGGTCATCAGGCCTTTTCTGATGCCGAAACGATCCATGATCACTTTGGCGAAAGGGGCGAGACAATTGGTGGTGCAGGATGCATTGGAAATAATATGGTGCAGGCTGGGGTCGTACTCATGCTCATTGACCCCCATGACGATGGTTTTGACATTTCCCTTGGCCGGGGCGGAGATAACCACCTTTTTGGCTCCGCCGTCCATATGGGCGCCGGCCTTCTCACCATCAGTAAAGAGCCCGGTGGATTCCACCACATAATCAACCCCCATATCCCCCCAGGGAATATCAGCCGGATTCCTGTGGGTGGAAATCATTACCTCTTTGCCGTCAACCGTCAGACCTTTGGCCGACACATGGACATTCTTTTCATAAACACCCATGACCGAGTCATACTTGAGCAGATGAGCCAGAGTCTCGTGGTTGGTAAGATCATTAATGGCCACCACCTCGATATCCTTGAATGCCTCATCCTTGCTCAGCGCCCTGAAAATGTTTCTGCCGATCCTGCCAAAGCCGTTAATACCTATTCTTACCGTCATGCCGCCTCCTCAAAAATTACAGTAACTCTGTTCTTCGGGAATTATCCCTGTGATTTTTATTAGCCTTTGTCAGTATCTCCTCCAACTGATTCATCCGAAGAATTGCCTCGTCACAATGCTCATTGACACGCAAGGCTTCCTGATACGCAGCAAGAGATTTTTCATACCAGTTTCCATCAAAATAGCTTTGCGCGGCAAAACAATATCCGCTTTCAGGGACGCCGTGGAACATGTCTTTGAAGATTTCATCCAGAGACTCGGACCAGAGCTCACTCGCCACATCCCGGTGTTCGAGGAGATACCTGAGCAGCAGAGGGTTGTGCGCCTGGGAAGGAAGCATGGTGCGAAGCAGATAAATTGCCCTGCCGAACATAAATCCCAGGCTCTCCATCTGCCGGTCCACCTCATGGGAAATTCTCTCCATGAAACGCCGGCATTCCACCCCGCAGAACTGCTGTATTTCCTGGCGCCATACGCCCTTCATGTCATTGGCCAGCGGGGCATAATACTCAAAGAGATAGATGTTTTCCTTGAGTTTCATCGCCTCGTGAAAGAGCGAGCCTATAACCCAGTCAAGCAGAGAGCCATTGAGCTCAAAGGCGGAATCGCCATTTCTCCAGAGCTGATGGCAGTCATCTTTCAACTGCCAGAGGCATCCTTTCCTGTTCTCCGTGCCCACCAGTTTGTCGATCTCGTTATAGGGCACTGTTCCGCTTTTGAGGTATCCCTGGTAAATCTGCAAAAAACCGCCGGCAGTCCGGTAAAACCCCTTCAGCATGCTGGTGACAAAAAAATCGCGCCGTCGGGCAAACCATCTGTTCTGTTCCTGCCCGTCCTGGCCTTGGGCGTCAATCATGGCTCTCTGCAAAGGGTGAGGGCCTCCTGATAAAGCTGCATATATCGTAGCACAATTTTATCCCAGGTGTAGGAATTATGGATAACTTTTACACTTTCCTGCTGCATGGCCTTGATGCTCTCCGGATGCTGGCGGAACATCAGCAACGCCCTCTGCATTGCTTCGCTGAGGGCTGCGCTGCTGTGTTCATGGTAGGCAAAACCGGTTTTACCATCCTCCACCTTCACCAGCCCGCCCACATGATGGACAATGGGCAGATTGCCGAACAACTGGGCAATATAATCGGTCAGACCGCAGGGCTCATAGCTGGAGGGGATGAGAAAAAAATCCCCGGCAGCATAGACCTGGGTGGCCAGTTGCTGGTCATAGCCGCTCAGGATGCAGATCCTGCCCTGGTTCTCTTTAATCTCCGTCAGCTCGATCAAATCACTTTCAATCTCTTTGCTGCCGGCGCCGAGGATCAGTATCTGAAACTCCTCATCCTCAGGCAACAGGGTTTTCAGGGCGCCCACCAGCTTGTCCACCCCTTTCTGCGCAGAAAGCCGCCCGATAAGGGTAAAAAGCGGCAGATCCGGGGCATCGGTTAATGTGCCGCTGATCCGGACCTTGGCCAGTTTCTGTTTGCTGATCATATTTATCAGTTCACGACGGCATGCCCTTTTCCCGGCCAAGTCCCCTTTTGCCGGAGAATACGATGCGGCAATGCCCTGCTTTTCCGCATCTTCCGGATTAAAATCCTCAGGATTGATGCCGTTTGTTACGCCCTGCAGCATCACCCCCCTGCGGGCAAGCGTATGTCCCAGCCATCCCGTCATTTCATCATCATCGGTTTCCCGTAATTCCCGGGCATAATTTTCACTGACCGTATTCATGACCGCATAGGGAGCCGAGGCAAGAAACGGATCAAACCGGCCATCGAGCTGATTCCTGCCGATGATGGTGGAAGGCAGACGGGTAATGGCCTTGGCAAACGGCAGATCATCCACCTCCTGATGATAACCGACCCCGGCATTATGAATGGTGACCACCATGCCGGTTTTCCTGAAGAAATGGCGGATACCGTCAATTTCTCTGGCCATGACCGGCAGCAGGGCGGCATGCCCGTCCTGACAGTGGATGATATCGGGCCGTTTTCCCTTATAGAGCATGAGGTTGAGCGCCGTTTTCTGCAACAGGACATTCATGGCAAAATAATCGTAATGGCCGCTGCCGCTGACATGCACGGGATTTTCCGCCTCATCCTCGGCCGTATAGGTGTAAACCGCCCTTTTGTCGCGGTATCGTTCTGCATCAACCAGATAGATGGTCAGACTCCTTTTGCCCTGCTTGTGCTTCCGTTCCCAGATACGAACCTCTTCCCGCCGTTCCACACCCACGTAGTTGATATCCACCTGAAACGCATCGTGGGGTTTGAAACCAAGTGATTCGGCATTGATGAAGCCGTACATGGGCAGCATGACAGAGACATCAGCTTTTTTGACCAGGGCTTCGGCAAGCTGTCGACAGACGTCCTTCACCCCGCCGGCTCCTGCCAGACCGTCATATTCCCTGGTGATGATCCAGATATCTTCAATCTTCTTTTGCTTGTCTGTGGTCATAACTCATCCATCTCCAATGATTCGGGAGTCCATTCAAGGGTCTGCAGACGCAGCAGATGATCCGCCAGAGTCAGACAGACCATGGCCTCGCAGACAGGGATAATCCGGGGGATGGCTGAGATATCGTGCCGCCCGCCGATCTTAATTTCAACCTGCTCGTTATCCAGGTTTACCGTATTCTGGGGTTTGGAGATCGATGGAATCGGTTTCACCGCAACCCGGGCAATAATGGGCTCGCCGTTTGATATGCCGGCAAGAATACCGCCGGCGTTGTTGGAGCTGAACCCCTCCGGCGTCAAGGCGTCGTTGTTCTGTGAACCGGTCAGGCGCGCCGCCATGAAACCGGAACCGATCTCCACCCCTTTTACCGCGCCGATGGACATGAGCGCACCGGCAAGGTCGGCATCAAGCTTGTTGAATACCGGTTCGCCCAGACCGGGCGGGCAGCCGGTGGCAATGATACCGACAATTCCGCCCAGGGAATCCCCTTCTTTTTTCACTGCCTCGATTCTTTCCTCCATGCGGGCGGCGGCCTCGTTATCAGGACAGAAAAGGCGGTTTTCCCAAACTGCCTCGAAATCGAGATTTTCCGCATCAATACCGCCGAGGGAAAGAGTATAGCCAAGCACATCGATATCATGAAATGACAGCAACCTTCTGGCCACTGCTCCGGCGGCAACCCTGGCCGCTGTCTCCCTGGCCGAGGCCCGGCCGCCTCCACGATGGTCACGGATGCCGTATTTCATCAGATAGGAGTAATCTCCATGCCCCGGCCGGAAAATATCTTTCAAATGATCATAGGATTTACTGTGGGCATCCTGGTTATAAATAATCAATGTCAGCGGGGTGCCGGTGGTGCAGCCTTCAAAGATTCCGGAGAGTATCTCTACCCTGTCCGGTTCCTTGCGCGGGCTTGTCGCCCCGCCTGTACCGGGACGTCTCCGATTCAGATCATCCTGAATATGTTCCGTGGTCAGCGGAATGCCGGGAGGACAGCCGTCAATCGTCGCCCCGATAGCCGTTCCGTGGGATTCCCCCCAGGTGGTAACCCGGAAAACCTGGCCAAAAGTGTTTCCTGCCATAATTTCTCCTCATCCGGACCTTCCGGAAATTCATTTTTATCATTTCAGACGCATCATGTTCTTGTCAGTTTATTTTTACCGGCATGCCTTCCACAGCGCCATAATCTCCTCAACAACTTCCTCGACAGGCTTGTGTGTGCTGACTGCATAATGAGACCCTTGCCGGTAGAGCGGTTCCCTTTCCGTTAACACCGCTGTTATCTCTTTTATCATATCTTGGCCGGTAAGAGAAGGTCGTTGGCTTGTTGACAGAGAGTCGCCGGACAAACGACGGCCTATGGTCTGCACATCAGCCTGCAGCCAGATAACCAGGGAAGTTTCCATCAGTTCAGCCCATACCTCCCGGTGCAGAATGGCGCCTCCGCCGGGGGCAACAATAAGATTTTCCCGGGGCAGCAGCGAGGCGAGGAAATCGCGTTCCGCGGCGCGGAAATAACTCCAGCCATGCTCCCCAACCATTTCGCTGATGCTCTTCCCCTGCTGTTTTTCGATTTCCTTATCTGTATCGACAAAAGAAAAGGATAACCGGGCGGCTAAAAGCAGGCCAACTGATGTTTTGCCCGTGGCCCGGTAACCGGTCAGAACAATCTTTGTTTTCTTTCTATTCATGCAGACTATTTAAGTAATGAGCGTCACAACTGTCAAGATCGGTATGATAACATGAAAAAGAAAATTCCGATTTAACACTTTACTTATTTTTAGGAATTAATATTATTTTAATTTTACTGCATTCTACGACGCATCTTTGGAGGACAAAAAAATGGAACATGCATGCATAAAACCGGTAAAAGTTGGTCAGCAAGTGGAAAGCTTCACCATGGAAACATACATTCCCACTGACTTTTCTTTTGGCCGGATTTCTCTTGAACAACATAAAAAACAAGGCAAATGGACGGTCCTTGTTTTTTATCCGGCGGATTTTACCTTTGTCTGCTCCACCGAGCTTGCCGATTTTGCTGATAAATTTGAAGAATTCCAGGCCGCAGGCGCTGAACTCATTACGGTCAGCACCGACACCCAGTTTACCCATCTTGCCTGGAAAAGGGAGGAAAAATCCCTTGAAAAGGCTAAATATATCATGGCCGCCGACCCGACGGGCAGCGTCTCCAAGATGTTCGGCGTTTATGATTATGAAACAGGACTTGCGCTGCGTGGCACCTTTATCATCAACCCGGAAGGTATGATTGTGGCCTCGGAGGTAAATTATTACAACGTGGGCCGCAGTGCCTCTGAAACCCTGCGCAAGCTCAAGGCCAGCATCTATGTGGCCAAGCACCCTGAACAGGCATGTCCCGCCAACTGGCACGAGGGAGAAAAAACCCTTACCCCTGGCGCCGACCTCGTCGGCAAGGTTTATGACGCCCTGAAATAGCCGGCAGAAAAATTTCTGTTTTCCTACCTTGATCTCTCTTTACGGTAAAGCCACCCGGCGGCCATCCCCAGGTGGCTTTTTCCCGTCCTTTTTTCTCTCTGCCCAAGCCGTGAAAGTGCTCATGCGCACAATTGCCTTATTGACTTCAAGCCCGGAACAGTTTAAAAATTCACCACTTATTTTTTAAGATATTGCTATACACGGCGACATACGTTCGATGCCCGAAACCAGCGAGGAGCCGGCGGAGCAGCCTTGTAGCGCTGTGAGCAGGCACCTCAGAGAGTGCCAAAAGCTGATGGGATGATCGGACTTATCTCGCAGCGTTTAAAATACCAAGCAGGAGATAAATTATGGCTGCCAAGCCCAATATGATCATCGTTCTCGCCACCAGAAACCAGGGGAAATTAAAGGAATTTCAGGAAATTTTGAAAGATTTCCCTGTGGAGATAAGGAGTTTGCAGGATTTCGGCCCCATCCCGGAAGTGGTGGAGGATGGCTTGACATTTGATGAGAATGCCTACAAAAAGGCGGCATTTACGGCAAAGGTTCTCGGCATCCCGGCCATAGCCGATGATTCAGGCCTTGTTGTCGAGGCCCTGGATGGCGCACCCGGTGTTTATTCGGCCCGTTACGCCGGTAAAAATGCCACGGACCAGGACAATATTGAAAAACTTCTCAAAGAACTTGCGGGTAAGACCAACCGTAAAGCCGCCTTTGAATGCGTCATTTCCATTGCCGTGCCTTCCGGGCCGGCACTCACCTATGAAGGTCGCTGTGAAGGAGAAATCCTCAACGAATCCCGGGGTGAAAGCGGTTTTGGCTATGATCCGCTTTTCTATTATCCGGGATTTGGCAAGACCTTTGCCGAAGCCGGCATGGCGGAAAAAAACAAGGTCAGCCACCGCGGCAAGGCATTGGGGGAATTTGTCTCTGAATTTGACAAGGTGTTGATCTGGTTGCAGCTGCGTCTTACTGAAATGAAACCACCCAAGCCTGATCACAGCCAGTTTGAACACAACGACTGGTCACTGCCCAAGACGGTTTAACAGTTTTTGCGCCCGGCACACGGACGCCATGGTTTGAAGAGGGAAGAGTCCGGGTCTCCGGTTATTCTCCCCTGGCGATGAGAAAATCATAAAAGGCCTTGTATTGGGCCGGCAGGGTTCTTTTCTTATGGGTGGCGAGATAAAATGGGCGCTTCATCTCCCAACCCAGTTTCATTTCCAGTAATGATCCATTGGCAAGCTCCTCGCCAATGGCCCGCCTGGACAGAATGGAAGTACCGAGTCCCGCCTTGATTGCCTGCTTAATGGCATCGGTGGACCCCAGGACCCCCACGATATTCATTTTTTTCAGGTTAATCTGCATTTTTTGCAGAAAATCTTCCATGGTTTTTCTGGTTCCAGAACCTTCCTCGCGCAGCAGAAACGGAACCTGATAGATCTTCAGGGGCTTTGCGCTCAAGTTTTCCATATATTTCGGCGCACCGGCAAAAATCAGCTCATCATCGAGAAAAGGCTCATAGTTTAATATCTTCGTCTCCATGCTGGCCCCGACAATTCCCAGAAAAAACTCATGGCTGACAAGCTTATCCGTAATTTTTCTGGTATCGGCTATCACAATTTCAAAAAAAACATCCGGGTACTGATTGCGAAAGTCGGCAGCCAGTTGAGGAAGCATATAATTCCCCGGAATCGTGCTTGCCCCGATATACAGTTTTCCCTTGACCCTCTGGGAGCTTTTGAGTACCAGGTCATTGATCCTTTCCAGGTCTTCGATAAGCTGCAATGCTTTGGGAAATATCAGGTCTGCCTCGGTGGTCGGCTCAATCTTTCTCCCCAAACGATCAAAAAGAGCGCAACCCAGTGATTTTTCCAAATTCTTGATATGTTCACTGATCGTCGGCTGGCTGATGTAGAGTTGCTCAGAAGCCTTGGAGAAGCTCCTGTTGCGATATACGGAGACGAAAATTCGCAGTTGATGGATATCCATACCTGTTCTTATCCTTTTTTCTATAAGATGCCTTATTCCTATAGCTGTTTCCTGTTTAAAATAATAGCGAATTTTTTGAGAATAATCACTAATTTTAAATAAAAATATTTCCTAACCTATTGAAACCCTGAAGAAATAAGCCTTTCCCTTTAAGGATTTCAGCGTACCACATTGTTCTTACTGGGGAAACGTGCCTTTCTGATGTAATTGCCGGGAAAAAAATGTGATTGGTTGTCAAGCGACGATAAGGGGAAATCCCGGAGCAACCAACGGGAAAATACCTTTCCCGTTGGTAATTTTTTTTGGCAGGGGAAGGAACCATCAGCCCCATCTTGCTAATCATTAAACCCTAATTGCTCGATAAGCTTGCGCAAAATTTTTCTTTCTTCAAGGGAGAGACTTGTCACTTCAAGCCCGGTATCAAAAAAATCCGGGTTGACATCATTGGAAGACCAGAGGGTCTTCCCTTCAAAGTGGATCTCATTTTCCTGGAAGTAGCCTTCCGGCAATTTTAATTTAAGAATATAGGTCATGTTGAGCGGAATTTTTTCTTTACTGACCAATTTGATGCCGCGGGTTGTAATATCCACAAGATGGCCCAGAAGATTGCCAGACTCAAGATCATGCACTTCAAGGTAATATATCAGATGGTGCCGTTTCAGAACGCGCGGTTTGGTCATAGGATGCTCCCCCGGCAAAATTAAGAATGGATCTTTGGCTGTCGCGAATTATGCCCCTTGAGAATTAGTCTGGCTGTTTTGACCCGGTTTTTCAACCTTTTCCAGCATAAACGACACAACCTCGTCAATATTCATATGCGAGGTGTCGATGATAACGGCATCAGCAGCCGGCTTCAGCGGCGCAAGCGACCGTCCGCTGTCATCCTGGTCTCTTTTGATGATCTGGGCAAGAATTTCTTGTTCTTCAGCCTGCAAACCCTTTTCACGCAACTGCAGACAGCGCCGGCGAGCCCTTTCCTCAGGTTTTGCATCCAGAAAAAACTTATGTCTGGCCGCGGGGAAGACCACTGTGCCGGTATCCCGTCCTTCAACAACGACCCGGCCCTGCCGGCCCATACGTCTTTGCATTTCCGTAAGTCTAGCCCGCACCACCGGCTGAGCGGAAACCTTTGAGGCAACGAGCCCCATCTCTGCGGTGCGAATGGCCAGGCTGATATCCTCCTGGTCAAGGATAACCCTGGTATCCCCTTCACCCGGAGCAAGAACCAGGTCGACATTTTCAAGTATTCCGGCCAGGGACACGCCATCTGAGAGATCAATGCCGAGCTTTCTGGCCTTGAAGCCCACGGCCCGGTACATGGCCCCCGTATCCAGATAGGTGAAGCCAAGCCTTGCCGCGACAAGGCGGCTGATGGTGCTTTTGCCGCTGCCCGATGGGCCGTCTATGGTAATGATATCATTTTCCGCCAAGACGTAACTCCCCTAAACATTGCGCCAGGCTCGTGACAAGCCTCTCATTTTCAGATGAAGTCCCAACCGTAATGCGAATATAGCTTGGATAGCCATAGGCATTCATGGGACGGATAACAACTCCCTTTTGCAGCATCTTTTCATACAGCTCCCTGCAGTCGCACCCCACATCCACCAGAAAAAAATTTGTCTGGGTCGGAAAAGTTCGGCAGTCCAACTTGTCAATCTCATGTGCCAACCAGCGGATCCCGTCCCTGGTCATGGCCAATGTCTGCTGATAATGATCATCATCTGCAAGCGCGGCTACCGCGGCAACCTGGGCAAGGGAGTTAACATTGAACGGCTGGCGCACCCGATGGAGATAGCGGGCAATCTCCTCATGCATGATGCCATACCCCACCCGCAGGCCGGCAAGGCCATATACCTTGGAAAAGGTGCGCAAACCGACCACCGGTACATGGTTATCAATATATCGCCGCACATCAAGCCTGACGGCCGGATCGACAAAATCCACATAGGCCTCGTCAAGCACCACCATCACCGTTTCCGGCAGGGCGCTGAGAAAGGCCTCGAATTCGCTTTGACCGAATACCCTGCCGGTGGGGTTATTGGGATTATCAAGAAAGATAAGCCTGGTATTGGCCGTGACCGTAGTCAGAATGGTCACCAGGTCATGGGCCATATTCTTCAAGGGAACCACGGCATTGATGCCATCTCTGGCCTGCACCATGGTCTGATAGACCAGAAAGGATGGATGGCTGGTGATGACTTCATCGCCCGGGCCGACAAAGGCGCCGACCAGCAGTTCAATCACTTCGTTGGAGCCGTTGCCAAAGACCAGCTGCTGGGGCTTTACCCCAAGTTTGTCGGCCAGGGTCCGGGCCAGATAATAGCAGCTCCCGTCAGGATAGCGATGCAGATCAACAAGATTTGCGCGGATGGCCTCAAGCGCTTTAGGCGACGGCCCCAGGGGATTCTCATTGGAAGCCAGCTTGATGGAGTCGCTGATGCCATATTCTCTTTCCAGCTCTTTTAAAGGCTTTCCCGGCGGATACGGCACCAGGGTGGCGATATTTTTGTGGACAGAGAGCTTCATAGCAACCTCTTAGAGATCAGGTTTACGCCCCTTCATATCCAGTCGCTGCTCAAGATTGAAGCCTACGCGGAGAAGCTTTTCCTCCTGAAAATGCGCGCCCTGGATCTGCAGCCCGATGGGCAGCCCCGCCCGGCTGATACCGCAGGGAACCGATAGTCCCGGAATGCCGGCCAGGTTGGCGGGAATGGTCAGGACATCCGAGAGGTACATGCTTAATGGATCATGACTTTTTTCACCAAGCTTCCAGGCCGGGGTCGGGGTAACCGGCGAAACAAGCACATCGCATTCGGCAAAGGCCTGCTGATAATCCCGGACAATCAGGGTTCTTACCTGGGAGGCCTTTTTGTAATAGGCGTCATAATATCCCGAGGAAAGAGCATAGGTGCCCATGATGATCCGCCGCTTGACCTCATCGCCGAAGCCCTTGGAGCGGGTCTTTTTATACATGTCCATCAGCGTTGCGGCATCCATGTCCCGCATGCCGTACTTGACCCCGTCATAACGGGCCAGATTGGAGCTGGCTTCAGCTGGGGCAATGATATAATAGGCCGCAACCCCATATTCCGTATGGGGCAGGGATACCTGCCGCACCGTAGCCCCGGCGTCCTGCAGTTTTTCCACCGCGTTTTTCACCGCCGCTTCCACCTCCGGATCGAGCCCCTCGCCGAAATATTCACGGGGAATGCCGAGAGTCATGCCCTTTAACCCATCCGTCAAGGCAGACTGGTAATCCGGCACCGCCTGATTTACGGAAGTGGAATCCTTGGGATCATAGCCGCTGATCACATTGAGCATCAGGGCACAATCCCTGACGTCTTTGGTGAGCGGGCCGATCTGATCAAGCGAGGAGGCATAGGCCAGCAGGCCGAAACGGGAAACCCGGCCGTAGGTGGGCTTCAAGCCGACAATGCCGCAATGGGATGCCGGTTGCCGGATGGAGCCGCCCGTATCAGAACCCAGGGAGGCGAAACTCTCATCAGCGGCCACCGCAGCGGCGGAACCACCGCTGGAACCGCCGCAGATATATTCCCTATTCCAGGGGTTTTTCGGCACACCGTAGGCGCAGTTCTCGTTGGATGAGCCCATGGCAAACTCATCCATGCTGAGCTTGCCGATGATGATGGCACCCGCCTCCTCCAGTTTGTCGATAACCGTGGCATTATAGGGGGGAATAAAAGGCTCCAGAATTTTTGAGCCGGCGGTGGTGCGCATCCCTTTGGTACAGACCACATCCTTGATCGCCATGGGGATGCCGCATAAAACGCCGCCCTCTCCCCGTTCAAGCTGTTTGCCTGCTTCTTCCGCCCGGCGCAGGGCCTGCTCCCTATTGATGGTAATAAAGGCGCCGATCCGCTCCTCCACTGTGTCAATCCGGGCGAATAAAGCCTCGGTTACCTCCAGAGGGGTCACCTTTTTGGCAACAAGAAGATCCTTTAATGCATGAATTGATAAACCAGGGTAATCCATATCTTCCTCAATCTGACATCGGCCGGAATCTGCCGATAAAAATATAAAATCCGGAAACACGCAAACAGCAGCGCCTCCAGATCTTCAATTTGTTTGAAAAAAAGACCAGATCCCGCTTTAAATGATGCGGGGTACGACAAACGCCTCGCCATTCTGCCTGGGTCCGTTGGCCAGGGCTTCCTGCTGAGGCAGAGAGGGCCGCACCACATCCTCTCGGAAGGCATTATGAATGGCCAGGGCGTGGGTGGTCGGCACAACATCCTTTGTGTCAATCTCATTGAGTTTGGCAACATAGCCGAGGATCTTGTCTAATTTCCCTGTAATTTCAATGACTTCCTGCTCTGACAGCTCAAGACGGGCCAGATTGGCAACTTTTGCAACTTCTTCTTTTGAAATATTCATCGTAGATAAGTGAAATAATTATTTATTGATTAAGCAGCCATGTCAGCTTTTGGTAACGCTTCTGGAGAGAATATCCGCAAAACTTTCAACCACCAGGGGGTCGAACTGGGTGTTGCAATGAGCCCGCAACTCGGCAACGGCCTCTGCCTTGCTCATGTTGATCTTATAGCTGCGCTTTGAGGTCATGGCGTCAAAACTATCGGCCACGGTTACTATTTTTGTCAAAAGATTGATCTGATCGCCAACGAGTCCATCAGGATAGCCCCGACCATCCAGCCGTTCATGATGGTGGCGCACGATCTCACCCTCACGTTCGAGGAAGTTCAGGGGTTTGATGATATTTTCGCCGATTTCCGGATGCTTTTTAACCAGTATCCATTCCTCATCGCTCAAGGGACCCGGTTTCTGTATACAGCTCACATCAATAACCAGCTTGCCGATATCATGCAGCTGGCAGGCCCTGGTCAGCACATCAATATCTTCCCGGGGCAGGCCCATGGCCATGCCGATAATCTTGGAGTACTCGGTTACCCTTTTGGTATGGCCGGCGGTATACTGGTCCTTCTCCTCCAGTGCGGTGTTCAAGGTAATGATTGTATTAACGGAGGAAACTTCAAGATGGTGGCTGTATTTTTCCAGCAGCAGATTCTTTTCCGCCAGTTCCTTGGTTTTTTTTCTGACCTCTTTTTCCAGATTCTCCTTATAGGTCTTTTCCCGCCGGAGAAACATCTTCTTCTCTATGGCCCGCCGGATCTTGACATCAAAGAGATCAAGATCCTCTATCGGCTTGGATATGAAGTCGTAGGCGCCGAGATTGATGGCCTTGACCGCAAATTCCATGGACCCGGCACCGGTCAAAAAAAGAACCGGGATATCGGAATTCTTCTCATTCAAGGCCTTGATGGTTTCAAAGCCGTTCATGCCGGGCATGTTGATGTCTAAAATAATGGTGTCAATATCATCACTGACAAGGTTCAAGGCTGCCCGGCCATCATCAACAGCAATAACCTGATGGCCGAAAAGCTCAAGAATCTTCACCACTGCATCACGGACCAGCGAATCGTCATCAGCAAGAAGAATCTTGGTTGGCGGCAAGGAAGAATTATGCGGACGGATAGATAACACTCAAAGACCTTTATGCAATTTTTATTTTATTAGAGCCTCTTGCAAAATGAACGTCGTAGCGAGATCGAGAGAAAAATTTTCTGTGCAAGGATGAGTTGTGAAATCGCCCGGAAGCGTAGCAGTGCTACGTTGAGGACGATTTCACCAGGAAGACGCCGCACAGGATATTTTTAGCCGATCGTAGTAGATGCTCATTTTGCAAGAGGCTCATTAGCATGGGGAAAATTACCATAACTTGAGCACTTTACAGTTTCCAATTTTTTTTTGCAATTTTTTGTGCGATTTCAAGGCCCGGCACGGCAACAGAGGAACGGCTCAAGTTTACAAAAGTCTCTTCCTGCAAAAATCTCCTGCCCACCAGTTCGGCAAGGACGGCCAGCACCCCGTCACGCTGCCCGGTAAGATGATAGCCTCCTTCCAGGGTCAGCAAAAGCCGCCCTCCGCAGAGTTCATCCGCCAGTTCACGCAGCAGACGGGTCATATAGGCAAAGCCGTCGACTGTGACATGCATGGCCCCCAGCGGATCACCCTTATAAATATCAAATCCGGCGGAAACCATGATCATTTCAGGGCGATACTGTCTGGCAACCGGCACAAGCAGGGAGTTGAAAATCCGGGCAAAAGCCTCATCCCCCTGTCCGCCGGGCAATGGCACATTGATCGTAAACCCCACTCCTTCGCCATCTCCATTTTCCAGGGCCGCCCCGCTCCCCGGGTAAAAAGGGTATTGATGGGTGGAAAAAAAGAGCACCTGATCCGTATCATAAAAACTGTGCTGGGTGCCGTTGCCGTGATGCAGGTCCCAGTCTATGATCAGCACCTTTTTTAATTTTAACTCCGTGACGGCATACCGGGCGGCGATGGCAATGTTGTTAAAGAGACAGAATCCCTTACCGTGGGTGCTCTCCGCATGGTGGCCCGGCGGTCGCACCAGGGCGAAACAGTTATCCACCTCGCCGGCGACAAGCAGCCTGGCACCTTCCACCACCGCCCCGGCGGCCAGACATGCGGCATCGTATGAGCGGGGCGAGGTGGTGGTATCAGCATCAAGCAGATCAAATCTCTTGCCGCTGGTGGCTGCCACCCTGGCGATATGGGCCTCCGTATGAATGAGCCCCAACACCTCATGACTGGCCGGCCCGAAAGACGGGAAAAGAAAATTTTCTTTAATCTCCGGCTTGTCAAGCTGTTCATAAATCACCTGCAGGCGCTCCGGCGACTCAACATGTCCGTGGCCCGGGTCATGTTCCAGAAACAGATCGTCTTTCATTACCGCGGTCTTTCGCATGGCTTATCCTACTATTTTTCTGATCTCTTTTTCCGTTACCAGGTAGTGCAGTTTTACATCATGATCCAGGACCGGCACCCTGTCAACAACTTGCATTGCAAAGGCCAGCCCGACGCGCAGAGCCTGAGGAGCGTCCTGGGCAAGAAAGCGGTCATAGTAGCCGCCACCGTATCCCAATCGACCGCCATGCATATCAAAAACCGATCCCGGCACCAGCACCACATCAATTTCGGCCGGATCAACCAGGGTCGTCCGGTGGGGATCAGGCTCCGGGATCCGGCAATAGCCCGGCTGCAGATCCTGGGCCGGATCAGTAATGAGACAGGCTGTCAGACGATGATCTTTGACAAGAGTCAACGGGGCGCTGGTCAGGATATTGTGCTGCCGGAAGAATGCAAACAAAGCAAAGGTCTCAACCTCGCTTCTGAAATTCACATAGAGCATGACATGTTTTGCCTGCCTCACCCTGTCAATCTGCAGAATGTTTTCCCGAATCAGCCTGCTTTTGTCCGCCCGCAGGGACGGAACAAGCCTTTCTCTTTCCGCCAGTATCCGGCTGCGCAAGGTGCTGCGCTCTTCATCCGTATTTTCGGTTTTATGCATCTTTTTCTTTTGCCAGACTCACCACCTGCCGGCAAAATCCCCTGACAAATTTCACCTCCCGGGAACGCAAACCAACACGCCCGAGAAAATTACGGATATTATGCATCCAGTAGCCGTAGTCCATTTCCTTTAAAAAATTCATTTTGTGCAGGGTCAGCTCAATCTGTTCATACATGCCTTCCAGCTCGCCGGACTGCGCCAGTTTGGCGCTGGGCTTTCCAGCACTCTCGCTTTGAAACTGCACAACTCCCGTGTAAAGCTCATAGGAAAGAATGGCCACGGCCTGGGCCAGATTAATTGAGGCGAAATCCGCCGTGGGAATGCATGCCACGCTATTGCAGAATTTCAGCTGGTCGTTGGTGAGTCCGCAGTCTTCCGGGCCAAATACCAAGGCAACCCGATTTTCGGCAAGTTTCGGCAGCAAATCAACAACCATGCGCCGCGGGCTGGTCAGCAGACGTCGCTGACGGCCCTGGCGGGCGCTGGTACCCACCACCCAGCTGAAGGTGGCAAGGGCCGTGCCGAGATCAGCATACATCTGCATCGTATCAATCAGCCGGCTGTTGTGATGGGTGGCCGTTTTCCTCATCCTTTCCTGATCAGGGGGATCATCGCTGACCACAATCAGCTGGCTGATGCCCATATTGGCGGCAATGCGGGCGGCGGCGCCGATATTTTCCGGATATTTCGGACCGACCAGAACAATTGCCACATTGCCCATCAGTTGCCGTGTGGTCTCCGTCAGGGAATTTCGGTCATCAGGATCGATTTTCATGCTGAGCTGCCTGCCTGCAATTACTGACTGGACTCAGTTTCCAGATCATCCTCAGCCAGGGTAAAATTAATCCTCCTGGCCCGTTTATCCACACTTATCAGACGCACCGTCACCAGATCCCCCACCTGATAACTTTTGCCGGTCAGCCTGCCGATCAGGGTATGGCGTTTTTCATGAAACTCATAACCGCCCCGGGGCAGATCGGCCATGGCCACGCCCCCGCTGATCATGGTTTTTGTCAATTCGATAAAGAGACCAAAGGAGGTGATACCGGAAATAATGCCGGCAAAAGTCTCGCCTATCTTATCCTCCATGTAGCGAACCTTGAGCCGGTCAAGCATTTCCCTTTCGGCATCCACTGCCACCCTTTCCCTTTTGGACAGAAATTCACCGGCCTCCTGCAGTTTAGCTGACGGAGCACCTTTTTTCTCATCCGGCCAGAGCAGACGCTTTAAAGTGCGATGCACGATCAAATCGGGATAACGCCTGATGGGTGAGGTGAAATGGGTGTAATACTGCGCGGCCAGGCCGAAATGGCCGACATTTTCCGGCGAATAACGGGCCTGCTGCATGACCCGCAGGATCAAATTGCTGATCAGATACTCCCGCGCGGTGCCCCGGGTCAGGTTGATCATTTTGTTAAACCATTTGGACGACAGATTTTCCCGGTTACGGGGAACCTCATAGCCCATTGTTTGCATGAACTCGGCAAACTCCGCCACTTTTATCGGGTCCGGACTCTGATGAATTCTGTAGAGTGCGGCAAACTGCCGGTCGGCAAAGGTTTCCGCCACAGCCTCATTGGCAGCCAGCATGAACTCTTCGATAATTTTATGGGCCTGATTGCGCTCGCGTAATTTAATGGCGGAAATCGTATCATCCGGACCGAATTCCACATAGGGCTCAGGAATTTCAAATCCCATGCTGCCCCGGGCGATACGTTTTTTTTCAAGCTCCACCCCAAGTTCTGCCATCCACTTGAGAGGCGTCAGCAATGGCTTGTAATTTTTACGGATTTCCTTATCCGGATCCACCAGAATCTGCCGCACCAGGGTATAGGTCAGTCTGTATTGACTGCGAATAACGCTTTTGACAAAGTGTACTTTCTGCCGATTACCGCTGCGGTCAAAGTCAAGAACAGCAGTAAAGGCGTAACGGTCAACTTCAGGATTGAGGCTGCAGAGATCATTTGATAGTCTCTCCGGCAGCATGGGCACCACACCTGTGGGAAAATAGACGCTGGTCCCCCGCGCCCAGGCATCCATATCCAGGGCGGTGCCGGGTTTTACATAATGACTGACATCAGCGATGGACACATAAAGGCGATAGCCTTTTTTCGTCTTGATGACCGACACGGCATCATCAAAATCCCGGGCCGTTTCGCCATCAATGGTCACATGGAAAATATCCCGCAGATCCATACGGCCAGGGGTAAGCTCCACCTTGTCGCTGAAACCGTCAGTCTCTGCAAGACTCTGCTTGGTAAAAACATGGGGCAGCTCAAATTTGCCGATAACCATCTGCATCTGCACCGCAGAGGAATCCGGATTGCCAAGCACCTGCTTGATGGTCCCCTTTGCCTGGGCACCTTCCAGGCCGAATTCGCTGATTTCGACCAGAACGGCATCACCATCAGTCGCTCCTTCGGACTGCTTTTCACCAATAGCGATGGTAAACGGAAAACGCTCATCATCAGGGGTCACGAAGCCGCCCTCGCGGCCGGCCGTAAAAATACCCACCAACTGCTTGATGGCCCGGCCCAGAACCTTCACCACCCGCGCTTCAAATCGTTCGCGGCGGCTGCTGATAATCTGCAGCAACACATGATCGCCGTGCAGAGCTGAACCCAGTTCACGGCCCGGGACAAACAGATCCTTACCGGCAGGCACCAGCTCATGCTCAGTAGATGGTGTCACAAACCCGAATCCCCGGGGATTAACCGTAAGGGTCCCATCGATGAAATTCTGGGTATTCAACCTGAACTGCTTTTTACCGACTTTATAAACGATTTGATGATGACAGAGATCATCCAGCATGCTCTCAATCTCTTTTCTCTGGCCACGGGTCATCACCAGTGCATTAACAATCTCTTTAAGCTCGCCTTCGCCCCCCTGCCCATAGAGAAAGGCGATAATTTCATCCACCAGACGCCCTCCACCGCCCTCCGCCGTGGTGAGCGGGGTTTGCCGTCCAGCCTCATACTTGCGGGCAAATTGCCTGGAATGCCTTACTTTTTGTATCCTGCGACTCTGTCTTTTGCTTTCTTTTATTTTACTTATTCGCCTTGGCGCCATGCTCACTCCAAAATTTCTATTTTTCCGCTTTCATTTTTTGAAATATAATTTTAATAATAAGAAATGTTTACGCATCACTCCTGAAAACCTTACCATTTTAACCGACAAACCTGAAACTTTTTTCATATGCCCGCAAACAAATTTGACATAGCTGCCTATTGTAAACGCATGGAAAAAAACATCGGCGGGCAGGACGGCAAAGCCTCTCTTTTCTGGAAAGCCTTATCCTTTTCCGTTGATGCCCACCAGAACCAGAAGAGAAAATCCGGCGAGGCCTATGTCAGCCACCCCTGTCAGGTGGCGTTAATCCTGGTTGACGAACTGAGCGTCAAAGACCCCGTAACCCTGGCAGCCGCCATGCTGCACGATACCATAGAGGATGTGCCGGAGGTGACCTCCGAGGTCATCAGCTCAATCTTCGGCAAACATGTGGCGGAAATTGTGGATGGCTGCACGAAGATCAGCCATTTTGCCGGTGACCGACAGACTTTTTATAAACTGGTGCACCGCAAAATTTTTTCCGGAGCCGCTTCCCGGGTGGAGATTATGCTGATCAAGCTGGCCGACCGGCTGCATAATCTGCGCACAATGAACTCCATGCCAAAACATAAACGCCAGAAAATCGCAGACGAAACATTAAGTGTGTATGCACCCATGGCCGGCGTCATGGGCCTTTTCGGCTTAAAACGCGAATTATACGACCTGGCTCTTGCCCACAAATTTCCCCGGCAAAGCCAGAAGGTCAAGTCCCTCATATCCCATCTTGAAAGCCGGGAGGAGGCTTTGAGCATCCTGGAAACCTTGAGGGAGGCTTTTGAAGAGGCCTGGATATCAGCGGACATCAGACTCAAGGCAAAAGGACTTTGGGCCTATTATGATTTCGCCAAGAATGTCCTGGTCAAGCAAATTGAAAATCCGCTTGAAATCATTATTGTTGTTGAGGATCTGCAGACCTGCTACCGGGCGCTTGGCATCGTCAATCAACATTTCCCGCCCATTCCGCGCACAATCCGCGACTTTATCGCCAACCCCAAACCCACCGGCTACCAGAGCATGCATGCAAGAGCCAACATCAGGGGACAAAATTATCTTTTTAAAATCAGAACCCTGCAAATGGTCAGTGATGCCAAGAGGGGCATTATCAGGGAATGGCTCTCCTCCGGCACAATCCCTTCCAGCTTTGAGCAGGACATCCGGGAAATGTTCGGCATTCTGGGCGCTGATGATGCAATCTCCTACCGGGAGATGATAGCCGCCAGCGGCAAAAAAGAAATTTATACGTACACCCCGAAGGGAGAACGCGTCTGTCTGCCAAGCCAGAGCATCGTCCTTGATTTCGCCTTTAAGGTGCATACCGAGGTAGGACTTCATTGCCAATCCGCCAAAGTCGGCTCCAAGATTGTCCCGCCGGCCCATGTGTTAAAGGATGGCGACCGGATCAAAATTATTACCCAGGAAAAACTGGTAAAATTCGATCCGGAAATCATACGTCTCTGCCAGACGCCGCGGGCTCGATCAGAACTGTCCAGAGTCTTTCGTTTAAAACGGGAAGCCCTGGCGATAGAAATCGGCCAGTCCCTCATCGGGCAGGAGCTGAAACGCTATGGAGTGCCCTTCTCCATATTGGAATCAGACGAAACCACCCATATTCTGGAATATTTTGGTAAAAACACGATTAAAGATCTCTATCAGGATGTGGGACAGGGGCAGCTTCGCCTTAAAGAGCTTATTTATGAAATCAAAAACGGTCTTTATGCCGGCAAACAAACTCTGCAGCCCCCCACCGGCGCCTTAAACAGCATCGAGCTCGACACCCTGGACCAGGACAGGGTCAAGTTTTCCCAATGCTGTCATCCCCTGCCCATTGAAAAAGGGCTGCTGGGTCTGCTCAGTGAACGAGGCCTCTCCATCCACAAAAAAGAATGCCCTAAGCTGAATGCCATGAGGGTGCAGCGGGAAGATGTCGTTGCTGTCCGCTGGCACTTAAAAAACACCAGGGTGGAAAAACCGCAGACCCTGCTGATTTTTAAGAATGTGCCAAGGAACCGTATATTTATGCTGCTCAGCGTTGCCCCGGTTGCCATGAAAATCGATGAAGTCATCGCTCTGTCCAAACGGCCGGACGTGACAGCCTGGGAAATCAATTTTGAGGTGGAAAACCTGCAAGGACTGAAAAATATCCTGCAGCACTTCTCCAAGAGCAAACTTGAATATGAATTCGTTCTTGACCAGTAACCCCAAGCCCCGTTAAAGACGGATTTCCCCATCCGCCAGCGCCGTCAAACCCTTCCGGTCGACAATAGTGATTGTCGAACCATCAATCTCAATCAGCCCCTGTTTGTTCATTTTTGCCAGAATGCGTGACAGTGTCTCCGGAATGGTGCCAAGCAGGCTGGCAAGTTGGGTTTTGGATACAGCAAGCTTGATTGATTGCTCGGTGCTGCTTTGTCTGCTGTCTACCAGAATATAGGCGGCCAGCCGCCCCGGCACTTCCTTCAGGGACAAGGCCTCAATCATATGGGCAAACTGTTTCAGCCGTAAAGACAGGGTGGCCAGCATATTCATGGCTAATGCCGGCTGCTTTGCTATGAGCTCGACAAAGGCCTTGCGCGGGAAAAAGAAAAGCCGGCTTTTCTCCAGGGCAATGGCATTGGCAGGATAGGTGGAACCGGTAAAAACGGCAACCTCGGCAAACGGTTCGCCAGGGCCAAGGATATGAAGGATCTGTTCTTTCCCGTCAAAGGAAAGTTTGAAAATTTTTACCTTGCCGTCAATAATGACATAGAAACCATTGCCGGCATCTCCTTCCGAGAAGATTTGTCCACCACGTGGAAACTCCTGGTCCACGACAATCATGGCAAGCTCGTCGTAATATTGCTCGCTCAGCCCTTGAAAGAGGGGAATGGAGGAGATATGTTCCGTTATCCTTTTCATATTCTGCCCCGAGTTTGCATTGTCACCGCATAGGCAAAGCCGTCAAGCAGCCTTACCCAGACAAGCTGACTTACCTTTTGGCCGCTCTCATTATCTTGCACCTGAACGGCGAAGAGATAAGCATCTCCCGATTTCTGCATGGAATGAAGCCTGATATCCAGAAAACCCGGCAGTTTTGCTCCGGTGGATGTTTTTTTCACCGCCTCTTTTACCGACCACAAAAGGGTCAGGGCAGCCTGTCTCCCGTAAAGAGAGTCAATTTCCGCGAGGATATTTTTCTCCT
The DNA here is from genome assembly GCA_018816555.1 of Pseudomonadota bacterium. Classification (GTDB taxonomy): domain Bacteria; phylum Desulfobacterota; class Desulfobulbia; order Desulfobulbales; family SURF-16; genus SURF-16. The sequence continues at coordinate 5,623 of JAHIVT010000063.1, read as the reverse complement.
CTGCGGTGGCAAAACGCGTCTCGACCCGTTCGACTGCCGGCGTTACCTGCTGGATATCAACACCGCAATTTTCCCAGGCGGCCATGGCAATGGCATATCCCCTGCTGTGCGAGATGGAAATACTCACCGGCGGTCTGCTTTCCTGATCACTCCAGATAATAAAAGGCTTGCCCGATTTGTCGGCTGAGATCTGTAACTGATGCCATTGGTTCTGCCCATAGCAGATTGCCTCATCGTTGTTGTGCAATAGTAGTCCTGCACATTTTGCAGCGATCCGGCCGGCCAGCCATTCGACTTTCCTTTTTTCATAACGAAAAGAATGAAATCTCTCACGCTCTTGCCGGCAAAGATAAATCATGGCAATATTCTCACTTGCCGGTTCCGCCATGTGCATCTTTACCAAATCGAGGTTAACCCTGACAATTTTTACAGGAGAAGGGAAAACAGGCGGCGCGGGAAATACACTTTTGCCCAGCCCGGTCAGATTTTCTATCATGGGATATTTTTTCTTTGTGATTCCTCAAACTTTATGGTTTATGGGGTTACATCATAACCGGATCAAGGACGTTAATCCATGTCAATATTAGATGCTGTTATTATCATAACCATCGTTATTTTTTTAACCCGGGGAATCTGGATAGGCTTTGTCAGACAGCTTGCCTCCATTGCCGCCCTTATTATCGGCTTTGTCGTGGCAGGCCGCTTTTACGGGGAATCGGCAGATTTTGTCCTTCCCTTTATCAATAACCAGCAGGCCGGTTTCTTTATTGCCTATATTTTCCTCTTTGTTGTGACCTTTGCCGCCGTGATCCTGCTCGGCTTCATTTTCAGGCAAATCATGTCTCTTTCTCTGCTCGGCTGGTTTGACAAATTATTAGGCGGTCTCCTGGGCCTTACCAAAGCTATGTTTGTCTCCTGCCTTATTTTTATGGGTCTCGCCCTGTTTATCTCCGGCTCAAGCCCGATTTTCCGCCAGTCCTTTTTCTACCCTTATCTGGAAAGTGGATCGAAAATCATTCTTAGTATTGTCAAGGACAAAGACCTACGTGGCAAGCTGCTTCCCCAGCAACCGGCTATATCAACTTTTATGGACAACACCGTAGAATTTGGCAAGAAAATTACGGGAAAAACCGAGTAAAAAGCCCAAAACCATCAACTGATTGATGAGTGTCGTGCGAAAAAACCCCAACCGCCGCCAGCGGCGGGCCGAAGTGACCACCTGCTGATCCAGGATGTGAATGCGTCCCTGCCTTCTTAATAACTGAACAAGGTGAAAATCTTCCATGACCGGTATTTCCGGAAAACCTCCCAACTCCCGGAACAGAGCGGCGCGCAGAAAAATGGCCTGATCGCCATATGGAAATTGCAAGAATCGCGACCGCAGATTCGCGGCCCCGGCAACCCATTTGAATCTTTTTTGCGGTGAATCAATGGCAAGCCCGAATGCTCCTGCCACGATGTGCCGCTGTGCCATGGTTTCCCTCACCAAACGGGCATATCCCCGGGGCAATCGTGTATCGCCGTGCAAAAAAAGAAAAACTTCTCCCTGTGCCTCTGCCGCCCCTCTGTTTAACTGCCTTGCCCGCCCCGGCGGTGACAAAATAACCCTTGCCCCGGCATTCCGGGCAAGCACCACGGTATCGTCCCTGCTGCCCCCGTCCACAACCACTCTCTCCACATATTCATCAGTTTCTGTTGAACGAAGTGTTGCTGTGATGTTTTGGGCCTCATTCAGTGCAGGAATGATAATGGAGAGGTAAGCACTACCCCGGCAATGATTTTTCATGCTCTGCTTGCGAAAAAATGCGCCCCAAGGCTGGAATCATAAAGATTATGCAGATCCTCGGGACGGTCAATATCGGCAAGTACCGGCAAAAGAGCCAGGGTTAATCCTCTTTTTTTTGCAATTTCAGCAGTTTGCAAAAAAACCTTGTCGGTTCCCCAGGCAATGTCCGCCAACAACAAAGGCTCAGGTTTACTGAAGCCGATGAGATAATAACCCCCGTCATGTGCCGGTCCGATGACAAGATCATTTTTTTGCAGCAGATCAAACCCGTTTGCCAGAATTTCCGGAGTGAGAAAGGGACAGTCTGAACCGACAATAATGACTCGCTCCTTACCGGTTATAAAGCTATCGGCAAAGGATCGCGCCAGACGTTCTCCCAGGCTGCCCGAACCTTGCGGCCTGCAGATCATCGGGGCGGGAATCCATCCTCTTAGCGCCTGTTCATCTCCGCCTTCGTAATGAACGGCAATTATCAGATCTCTTTTATTGGCCAGTTCGCAGCACTGGGCAAAAGTATACTCTGCCATCATTCTCTGCAGATCAGCAGCCCGTGCCGCCCCTAAGGCAGGAATCAATCTGGTTTTTGTCTGACCCGGTTGCGGAAACCTGGTAAACACGATAAGAATCTCTCTGGTCAACTCGGCCTTTGTCATCCGTTAAAAATCTTTCTTGTCAGCACTGGAGGTTGTCAGTTATTTTGCTCCTGTTACTATGCCATTTATGACCTGCCTTGACCAGCAAAACCTTCTGTTCCAGGCTGTTAACAGGATATGCTATGAAACCGAAATTCAAGGGTAAAAAGCCTGATCCCCTCTCCTACCGCCAGAGAGATTATCGGGGCATTATGGCCCCCGAGGCAATGACCAGATGCCAGGTTTCCGTCCGCGAAACCGATCTTCTCATCCTTGCCGACAGGGACGTCTCGGAGCAGGCCGCGCAACTCGTGATGCAATACAGAAGCCACCTGGAAACCTATATCAGCAGACATCCCGAATTTCTGACCTCACTCATCCCTCTAGCCAAAGACCCTCTTGCTCCACCTATTGCCAAAGAAATGATGCGGGCCGCCTCTCTCACCGGCGTAGGTCCAATGGCTGCCGTAGCAGGAGCGATTGCCGAATTTGTTGGCCGTGATTTACTGAAAACCGTCACAGACGAAATCATCATTGAGAACGGGGGAGACATCTTCATGTTCCGGAAGCAGGACAGTAGCGCAGCAATTTTTGCTGGGACCTCGCCCCTCAGCAATAAAATTGCCATCAAAATTCCCAAAAGCTTCATGCCACTCGGAATTTGCACCTCTTCCGGCACGATCGGCCACTCCCTCAGTTTTGGCCAGGCTGATTCTGTTACGGTTCTTGCGTCATCCGCATCTTTAGCAGATGCGGCAGCAACCCGCCTCGGTAATGAGCTGACCCAAAAAACCGACATGAATCATGCCTTGGCAGTTGCCAGGAATCTGCCAGGATTGCAGGGAGTTGTCATTGTCAAAGACGATCATCTCGGGGTATGGGGAGACATAGAACTGGCACCGCTGCATGGATAAAATTCTACCAATTTCCTCAAAGCCGGGGACAGAATGATTTTCGCCAAACCCGCGAAAAAAATTCAGTCCCCTCAGTCGGAGGAAAAATTAAATCTGTCTCCCGGCCTTTTATGTCGCAATTTAAACAAGTTATCCATGCAGAATTCGTAAGACCCCACGAGCTTTCCAATAATTCATAATATCAAATTATTACAAACAAAAATCATTGACATTTCTCCAGCATAATCAACTTTCCCTGTAATTTCCAACTACAATCATCAACCACACGATATTAATTGCAACAACTCAGGAAGTTCGAAAATGCCCATTTAATTCTAATACACACCAGATGCGACAATTTGCCTGATTGAAAATCTAAATCTTTTCATAAAAAATAAACCTAACCATTTTTTCCCCAACAATATAAACCAAGGAGACTACGATGAAGAAATTGCTGTTAACCCTGTGCATGTTGTTTTTCTTTGCTGTATCTGCCATTGCAGGCGTCAACATTAACACGGCTGACGTCACTACCCTGGAATCTCTTCCCGGAATCGGCGCAGCCAAAGCCCAGGCAATAATTGACTATCGGACCGAACATGGCAATTTCAAATCAATTGATGAGCTGAAAAACGTCAAGGGAATCGGCGACAAGATCCTGGAGCAGATAAAGCAACTGATTGAAATTTAACATTCTTTTCTCTCAGTAGGATGAGGTGAGTCTTAATGATCTCACCTCATCCCTCTCAAACAGCCTCGACACGTTATCTTTCTATCCGATTCTCCTTTTCCACCACTTTCCATGCAGGATTTTCTTCACCACCCTACTAATTGCCGGTGGGACGATTTGCCGCATTGACTCTCACCCCATCCTTCCCGAAACTGATAGGAATGCCGCCGAATTGCTCAACATCATTTCATGGTGCCATTCAGGGCTTGACACCGGAATCCTGTTCCATAAGCGCTGAGCCTGCAGAAACAACGAATAGCTGCGAAGCTCGCATCGGCAGGTGCGATAAAAATTGCGATATAAACTTTGATAGCTTCGTAAGAAGTCTATTTTCACCACAGAGCACACGAAGATCACAGAGAAATATTTTTTTATTACAGCTAGTTAGCTCTGCTGGCTCTGTGCACTCTGTGGTCAATTATTAGTTTTTACGAATCCGTCAACTTTAGGAGACAGATGAAATGATAAAACAGTGGTGTCTTACGAAACTGTTAATATTTTTCCCCTTCCTCTTCTCTTTAATCATTGCAACCGAAGCATTTGCCTGCTTGCATGATGTGAATCACGACGGTGATGTTGATGGAGCTGATCTGGCCTACAGCATCTCTCATATCACTGCGCTAGACGCCGCGAGCCTTGCCGCTGAATTCGGCAGACAAGATTGCGATTTCCAAACCACGATCCCGCCCGTTATCAGCAATATTTCCGTCACTGCTGTTTCCGGTCAATCGGCCACCATCAACTGGACAACGGATCAACCCGCGACAAGCCGGGTGGACTATGGCACGACAGCAACTTACGGTTTCACCGCAGCTGATACTGCGCTTGTTGAAGAGCATAGTATATTACTGACCGATCTTCTCAGCGGCACAACCTATCATTTCCAAATCACGTCAGCAAATGCAGCCGGATTAGCCTCACTATCGACCGATGAGACCTTTGAAACGTTGTCGGTTATGTCAATTTCAATCACCTCTCCGGCTGAGGGGGAAACAATTACCAGTTCCTATCTACTGGTGCAGGGAACGGTCGCTGGAACCACCGAAGAAGTCGGCATCACTGCAAACGGTGTTGCCGCTTTAATAGACAACGGCCAGTTTGCCGCCAATCGTGTGCCGTTGATGACAGGGGCAAACACCATCACCGTCATGGCCGTGGATATGGAAGGCAATGTTGCCTTGGCAACCATCAACGTCACCTGCCAGCCGGCTACGGATTTTATCGAACTTATCCCCAACGCAGAGTCAGGCATTGCGCCGTTCACTGCAAACTTCAGCATCACTGCTACCTTTGATATGGCCTCAGCCACGACAGAGGTAAGCGCCGTCGGCCCGGCTGCCATGGACTCTGTGACATTTACCGACAGTGAACATTTTACAACGATGCTCTCAGTTCCAGGACTTTATGTGGTTACGGTTCAGGTTACTGACTCAGCAAGCATGGTCTACACCGATTCCGCCGCCATTCTGGTCATGGATAAAGAAGCGTTGGATGGGCTGCTCAAAGGCAAATGGAACGGCATGAAAACCGCCCTGGCAGCGGGGAATATCGAGGGGGGAATACAATATTTTGTCAATCTCTC
>JAHIVT010000062.1 GCA_018816555.1 Pseudomonadota bacterium | reverse complement strand
GCCACCAATTGAAGCAGATGTCGGGCATTGTGGACAAGCTGACCCAGAATCCCAGCTATTTATGTTGTCAAAGAACGATGTTATGGAAATTCATCCTCCCCCGTCATAAAAGGGAGGGGATGTGAAACTCTAAACTTCAGACTGAATGTAATAAAAAGTATTTCTCTGTGACCTCTGTGTGCTCTGTGGTGAAAAAAGATTTTTTCGTATGGGAACTCAGTCAAGATCCACGTTCTTTTCGCCTGAAAGCCAGCCGTATTGTTTCCAGTACAGGCGTTTGATGCGGTCCATGGCCTGCCTTCGTTTTTCCGGCAGTTGTTCCAGCAGGTAGTAAAGGGTGGGCACCACGACCAGGGTGAGGAAAGTGGCCACCATCAGGCCGAAGATGACCACCACGGCCATGGAGCGCCACCACTGGCTTGATTCGCTGACCCAGGATATGGTCAGATCGTGGAAATCAAAGGAGATGCCGGTGACCATGGGGATCAGGCCGAGGATGGTGGTGATGGCGGTGAGCATGACCGGCCGCAAGCGTGTGGCCCCGGCGGCGACCACGGCTTCGGCCAGGGCCATGCCCCGTTCCCGCAGCTTGTTGGTGTAATCGAGCAGGACGATGGCGTTGTTCACCACCACCCCGGCCAGCGAGATGACGCCCACCCCGGTCATGATGATGCCGAAGGGTTGCCTGAAGATCATCAGGCCGAGAAAGGCCCCGCCGAGGGAGAGGATCACCGAGGTCATGATGATAAAGGGCTGGGTGATGGAGTTGAACTGGCTCACCAGGATGAGGAAGATCAGCAGCAGGGCCACGACAAAGGCCTTGGACAGGAAATCCTCGGATTCCTGCTGGAACTCGAATTCACCGGTGAACTTGGTCTGGTAGCCCGGCGGCAGGGGAAGTTGTTTCAGTAGTTCCTCGGCCTGGGCCCTGGCCACCGGGGCGGGTACCTTGGCTTCATCCACATTGGCCTTCACCGTTACCACCCGTTCGTTGTTGATGCGGGTGATATCGCCGATGGAGCCGCCGTATTCCACTTTGGCCATGGTGGAAAGCGGCACCAGTTGGCCTGCGGGGGTGGGGATCATCAGCTCATGCAGCACGTCCACCACTCGCCGGTCGTCCTCCTGGAGCTGGACGGTGATGTCGTAGTCCTCGTCCTTTTCGCGGTAGGAGGAAACATCAAGGCCGTTGTAGGCGGTTTTCAGGGCAAAGCCGATCATGTCGGTGGTGAGGCCGAAAAGCGCCGCCTTCTGCCGGTCTACGCTCACGTGCACGGACGGGGTGCCTTCGACAAAGTCGTCGCGGATATCCTCCACATGTGGCACCTGGGCCACAATCTTTTTGACCTCGGCGGCCAGGTGGCCCAGCACGGCAAAATCATCCCCGGAGATTTCGATATTGATGGGCGCGCCGGTGGGCGGGCCTTCCTCGGCCGAGGCAATGGTCAGCTTGGCCCCGGGAATATTTTTGATGCGCTGCCTGATGGTTTCCAGGGTGTCGTTGGAGGAACCGGTCCGGTCCTTCATCTCCAGAAAGCGGATGCCCACATGGTTGGGGGCGTTGGGGTCAAAGGCGGTGCCTGCGCTGGCGGTGACGATCCCCTTGGTGTAGATGTTTCTGATGTTGCCCAGATCGCTCGGTCCGGCAAAGGTGGAGCCGTCCGCTTTATGGTGCTCGGTGGTCTGCAGCGCCCGGTCGTATTCCTGGTCCGAAGGCTCCAGCGACACGCGGTCGCCAGCCAGAGGAGCGGTCACCGCCAGCTCGATGCGTTTGAGGATGCGGTCGATATAATCCAGGTCCGCCCCTTCCGGTACATCCAGGTTGACGTACATGCTGGCGGGATCGATGTCCGGGAAGAACTCGATGGGTTTTTCCAGCCCCACGGCCAGCAGCCAGCCCTGCACCATGAGCACCAGCACGGCAAAGCCGCAGAGGATGACGCTGAAGGGGCGTTTCAGGGCGAAGGTGAGAAGCGTGGTGTAGCCGCTCAGCACCCGTCCCTTGATCTCCACCGGTTTTTCTACGGCGGCAGCAACCTCTTCCATGCTTTTTGCCGGGGTGCCGTCCCCCTTGCTTTTGACCTTCATGAACAGGGAGGCAAAGGCCGGGTTGATGACTAAGGCGACAAAGAGGCTTGAGGTGAGGGTGATGATCAGGGTGAGCGGCAGATAGCTCATGAACTCGCCCATGATGCCGGGCCAGAAGAGCATGGGGGCAAAGGCGCCCAGGGTGGTGAGGGTGGAGCCGATGACAGGATAAGCCACCTCGGAGGTGGCCTTCATTGCGGCATCGTAGCGCGAAGCGCCCTGCTCCATGAAGCGATAGGTGTTTTCAATGATGACTATGGCATTGTCCACCAGCATGCCCAGGGCCAGCGTCAGGCTGAAGAGCACCACCATGTTGAGGGTGATGCCGAGCAGATAAAGGGCCATGAAGGTGAGCAGCATGGAAAAGGGGATGGCCAGGCTCACCATCAGGGCGTTACGCAGGCCCATGGCAAAGAAGATCACCACCAGCACCAGCACCAGTCCGGTGAGGATGTTGTTTTCCAGGTCCGTTACCATGAGATCGATGTCCCGGGCCTTGTCCATGACCTTGGTGATTTCCGTGCCCCGGGGCCAGGTGGGTTGCACCTTGGCGATGTGGCTGTCGATCTGTTTGCTGATGGGGATGATGTTTTCGCCGGAGCGTTTCTTGACCGCCAGGTTCACTGCGGCCCGGCCGTCCAGGCGGGAGCGGCTGGTCTCCTCCTTGAAGCCGTCCACCACCCGGGCCACGTCCTTGAGATATACCGGTCTGCCGTCATGGGTGCCGACGATCAGGCCGTAAATTTCTTCGGGCGTCTTGAACTCACCGGGCACCCTGAGCTGGAAACGGCCGTCGCCCATGCGGATGGCGCCGCCCGAGGTGTTCTGGTTCTCGCTGGACACCACCTGCTGCAGGGCGTTGATATTCAGGCCGTAATAGGCCAGCTTCTCCGGAAAGACCTCCACCCGGATCTCCCGCTCCAGGCCGCCGGTAACATCCACCGCCAGCACGCCGGGGATGGCCTCGATGGCGTCTTCCAGGTCATCGGCAATCTCTTTCAGGCAGGGCAGGCCACAGGTGCCGGAGAGCGAAAAGACCACAATGGGCAGCTCGGAAAAGTTGACCTCGAAAACAGAGGGATCATTCTCCAGATCCTGGGGCAGCTCATTTTTGGCCTCGTCCACCTTGTCCTTGACGTCCTGCATGGCCTGGTCGATATCCGTGCCGGTGACGAACTCCACATTGATGGAGGAGAGCCCTTCGGCGCTCACCGACTGGATTTTTTTCAGGCCGTCAAGGCCTTTAAGTTTTTTCTCGATCTCAATGGTGATGGCGGTTTCTATATCCGTGGGAGACACCCCGCGGTATTCGGTGGAGACAAAGACGTTGGGAATGGAGATGTCCGGGTCGCTTTCCCGGGGCAGCACCATGTAGCAGTAGGTGCCGAAGACAATGATCAGCACGGACAGGACCAGCACGGTGACGCTCTTTTTGACGGCGGTGTCGGAGACGATCATCAGCGCAGTGCTCCCACATCGGTCAGCAGCTTAATGGTGTTGATCTGCTGGCCGGCCTCCACATCGCGGTGGCCCTCGATGATGACCCGATCCCCGGCCGCAAGCCCCTGGGTGACCTGGGCCTGCCACTCCTCCATGATCCCCAGGGTGACCAGTCTTTTTTCCGCCACGCCCTCTTTTTCCACAAAGACATAGTGTTCGTCATTGCGGGTGAGCACGGCATAAAGGGGCACGATGATGGCCTGGTCAACGGTTTTTTTGATGATATTGGCCCGCAGGAACATGCCGGGCAGGATCTCTCTCCCAGGATTGTCCACCGCCAGTTCCAGACGGTACAGCCGGGCCTGGTTTTCCGGTGACGACGACAGAAAAAACTTGCGGCCCGTAATCCGGCGGTCATTAAGTGCCTGGATGGTGAACTCCACTGTGTCGAGTCCGCGCACCGCGTCCACATCCGATTCCGGGATGCCGATCACCGCCTTGACCTGATCGATTTTGAGCAGTTCCGCCATGGGGTCGCCTACGCTGAGCATCAGCCCCTTTTTCAGATCAAGCCGGCGGATAACCCCGGACATGGGGGCGGTGATGCTGCAGCGGGACAGGTTGAGCGCGGCGTCCTCCATGGCGGCCCTGGCGGTGCGCATCTCGTTTTCGCTTTTGTCCAGCTGGGAGGTGGGGATGATGTCCTGCTCGTGCAGGCTCTTTATTCTCTCGATATTGACCTTGGCCAGATCATAGTTGGCCCTGGCCGCGTCGAGTGTGATGCGGTAGTCCGCCTCCTCGATGCGGGCCAGCTCCTCCCCCTCTCTGACCTGCTGGCCTTCAATGACCAGGATCTCTTCCACCGCGCCGCGGATCTTGGCCATCATTTCCAGTTTGGTCCAGGGCGCGATTTCGCCGGGCAGGTTGATGCGGTCATGGATGGCGCCCGGGCTGACTTCCAGCAGCACGGCATTGACACTGGGCCGCTCCTTGGACAGGGCGGCCGCCTTTTCCGCGGTCAGTTGGGAGTTTTTCTTTTTGACCGCCACGGACAGGGCGATAATCATGATAACCAGCACCAGCAGCACCAGCCGGGGCAGGTTCTGCATGATCAGTTTGACTATCCGCCCTCGTCGGGTTTGCGGGCTTATGTCGTCGGGCTGCATTGTTTTCCTTAATTTCCCTGGTTGCAATTATGCGGTAAATAGATTCTCATTTCCTGCCGGTCGGCAGCAGGCCTTCCAAACTCTGCTGCAGCAGGAGTTCCAAGGCCCCAGCCACATCGTCCTCGGTCTGCAGCCGGTCCATGTACCAGGCGGAAACGGTAATCAGGTAAAGGGCATAAAAATGGCCGCAGACAAAGAGCAGGTCCACATCCCGGCGCAGTTCGCCGCGCTCCTGCGCTCCTGTGCACATGGCGGAGAGATAATCAATATAACTGTTGTCCAGATCCTTGGATCGTTCCACCGTGAGTTCCTTGGGGAAGATCATCTCCCGCAGCAGCAGGCGGCCGAAGTCCTTGTGTCGGGTGACATAGCGGAATTGGCCCATGAAAAAGGCCATGAGTTGCTCGGTGAGCCTTGCATCGGGTCCGGTCTTCTGGGCCACCTCGGCATAGACCTGTTCCAGCTCGTCCTCGCAGAAGGCCAGGAAGATCTCGCTCTTGGTCTGGAAGTAGCTGTAGATGGTCCCTTTGCCCACGCCGGCCGCCTTGGCCAGTTCATTAATACTGGTCCGTTCGTAGCCTTTGTCACCGAAAAGCTGTACCGCCGCCTGCAGAATCGCCTGCCTGGTTCGGCGTTTTTTCTCTTCGCGCACTCCCGCCATGTTGCCTCCAAAAAAATAAAAATCGACTCGGGTCGAGATTTTAATCGGCTTAATCAGCAGCTGCAAGCAAAAAAGCCGACCGCGGTCGACTTTTTGTGTTTTGTTGCTGCCGGCGGTCAAATCGGGTAGGAGGAATTCCCTGACTCAGATGAAATTGCAGGGTATCTGAATTATTTTATCCGTGAGCTGTTCCACCTTTTTCCCCCGGTTAATCAGAATGCCATAGGGAGCCCCGGTGTCGGCTATGAAGCCTTCCAGTCCTCGTAAGGAGATTCGTTTTGCCAGGGAACTGAGCTTGATTTCAAAGGGAATAATGCCGAAGGAGCCTTCCACCACCAGGTCAACCTCTGATTTGTCAATGGTTCTATAATAGGCGAACTCAAGCTGGGTGGCCATGGTTGCCTGGAGTCCCCGGATTATTTCTTCAATGATAAAGCTTTCAAAGGAAAAACCTGCGACCGGATGAATCTGCAGCCTGTCCGGGCCGGCGATTTTAAGAAAGTAATGCAGCAAACCCTGGTCCCGGAAAAATCCTTTTTTCGCCTTCTGCACTTTTTTAAGCGGATTCTTTGTATAAGGAGGCAGGTTTCGCCACAGGAATGTCTGGTGGATAATGTCCAGGTAATCCTTCACCGTGGATACACTTACTTCGAGGGCTCTGGCCATATCGCTCATATTGAGCTGGTGACCTGAAAACTGGGCCAGGAGGGTGAGGAATCTCCTGAAATTATAAATGTTCAACCTGGGGAAGAGCATCCGGATGTCGCGGCCGACATAATCAATGATATAGTTTTCCATCCATTGCCGGTAAAAGTCACCATTGACTGCACTCTCGATGAGTGGTTCGGGAAAGCCTCCCTTGAACCAGACATTCATGCTCTGCTGCGCTTGCAGGATCGGTTGCAGTTCAAGAAAATCCTTCGGGCGGACAGCATCGTCAATGAGCATTTCATAGATGCCCGGCAGTGGTTTTTCGTACAGTTCGTTTTGCTTGAAAGGCCATAACTCCACAGTGGCAATTCGTCCAGCCAGACTTTCGGTAATCCCTTTGACAATTTCCGGGGAGCTTGAACCTGTCAGCAGGAACCTGCCTTTCTGCTTTCTATCGGCATCAACAACCCCCCTGAGTACCTTGAACAGATCCGGGAACTGTTGGGCCTCATCAATGATTACCTGATCACTGTTCAGGGTAAAAAAGGCAACAGGATCGCTGCTGATAAGCTGGTAATCGTCCGGGCTTTCAAGGTCATAGTATTTCCAGTCGTGCCGTAATCCGCGGGCCAGGGTTGATTTCCCGCACTGCCTCGGCCCAATAACGGCCACTACCGGAAACATCTCCAGCAGCCGGTTGATTTTCTCGGCAAGAGCTCTTTTTTTGTCCATGATATTTACAGTCTACTCGTAAAATTCATGGGTGTCAACTTCCCGTGCCGCAAAACTTCGAGTAGAAACTCATGAACCTGATCATTCCCGCCATGTTGCCTGCAATAGTAAAACTCGACCATGGTCGAGTTTTGAATCGGCGAGGGCAGCGGCTGTAAGTAAAGCCGACCTCGGTCGGCTTTTTTGTGCTTCAGTGGGGCTGGTCCGGTATTATGCCGGCAATGAATGCCGGCAATCATTGCAGGGTGATGCTAGCCCTGTACACCTTCGATACCTTCGAGTTTCCATATTTCCGTTTCTGCGGGACGGGCCCAGGTCCATTTTTCGGCAAATTTCACCGGCTCCGTATTGCTGCCGGTGACAATGGTGCCGCTGTGCTCATCCATCGTGTAGTCCAGCAGGTTGGCGGTAAAGAGAACAGTAACGAATTCCTCGTTGTTGTCCACCCCGGCGGACACCACCTCAACTTTGCGCACGGCGATGTTTTCCAGTTTGTTGATATGGCCGTTTGACCGCATTTCGGCAAAATGCTCCTCATATTCCCCGGCAAGGCGCTGGCCGAGGAGATGCCGGTATGAGTCGATATCGCGGCGCATCCAGCCGGCCTGCACCTTGAAAAATACATCCTGGGCCACTTCCTTGAAATGGTCCGGATCAAAATCCGGCTCAGAGCGGCGGATCATGGCAATGCCTTCGGCCAGCGAACCACCGCTGTTAAAAGAAGGTGGCGGAGGGGGATTTTGCATGTCACTGCCGCCTGGCATGCTGCCGCTGAAAAATTCCGCCGGGTCGTTTTGCTGGCAGGAGGCATAGGCCGGGGCCTGCTGTCGGTTCAAGAAACGCCGGTAAATAAAAAAGGCAATGCCGCAGAAGAGGAGAATCGGCAAAAGACCGATGCCGCTGCCGCCGGATAGTAATCCGCCGAACAGCATACTGCCGATGGCTCCACCCAACAGGCCCCCGGCCATGCCCCGCATGAAACCGCCGCCTGTGGTGGTGCTGGTGGGCCTGGTGGTGCTTTGCGCCGGTGGCTTGGTATAGGTGGGTGAACTGGTGTATGTCCGGCCACCGGTGCGGGAGCGGGCATCGGCCACTTCCTCCATGAGCGCGACATCAAAGAGGGAAAAAAAGAAAAACATAAATAAAAACAGGGGAAAGCGTTTTAAGGTGTCTGACATCATCATTTAATCCTTTTTTTTGGGGTTATCTCGTCATTTGCCAGCTGTTAGGGCCATAGCCACAGGGTGGCACAGTGTGTTGCGATTGGGTATATATACGCATCCTGCATATTTTGTCAATGATGGTCTCGTTTGCTCGCCGGAAAGGAGAAAGAGAAGATATCTCTGAAAAAATAAACAACAGTTGGAAAATTGCGATATTATGCAAAGCATTCAGGTACATCAGCGGATATTTACTCGATGAAGCTGCTAAGCGGCACATTCAATAACTAAAGGAGATACTGCTATGAGTCTTTTTGTGATTGATGAAAGCAAATGCAAGCAGGACGGACTTTGCGCTGCGGTCTGTCCCTTTGCCCTTATCACTGTGGAAGCGGGAAAGACCTTCCCCGCGCCGGTGGACGACGCGGTTGAGCGCTGCATCAACTGCGGCCATTGCATGGCGGTGTGCCCGGTGGGGGCGCTCACGCTGGAGAAGATGGAGCAAGGAACGGGCTTAGATCCCAAGCAGCTTCCCTCCTATGCGCAGCTGACCCAACTGGTCCGTGGCCGCCGCTCCATTCGCTGCTACAAAAAGGAGCCGGTGGACCGTGAGACCATGGCCCGGATCATTGATCTGGCGCGTTACGCCCCCACCGCCCGCAACAGCCAGCTGCTCGGCTGGCTGGTCATTGACAATGGGGAAGAGATCAGGCGTCTGGCCGGTCTGGCCGTGGACTGGATGTGGCATCTGGTGGCGGAAAAGGACCCGCGGGCCGTCTCCTATGGCATGGAAAAGCTCATCCGGGCCTGGGAAAACGGCAGCGATCCCATTCTGCGGGGTGCACCGGGGCTGGTTGTGGTCCATGCCCCGGCTGACTACCTGCTGGCCCAGGTGGACAGCGCAATTGCGCTGAACACCTTTGAGCTGGCAGCCTTTGCCCTGGGGGTGGGAACCTGCTGGGCCGGTTTTTTTGCTGCGGCGTCCAGGATCTGGCCTCCTCTGCAGGACGCCCTGCAGTTGCCCCCTGGGCAGGCCATCGGTTACGCCATGATGGTGGGCTACCCGAAGTTGAAATACCAGCGGCTGCCGGAGAGAATAGCGGCCCGCATCAGCTGGCGCTGAGGGAGGCGATTGCAACTTTCTGTGTCGGCATCACGGATTGAAATCGGCAATTATATGACATTATTGCCAGGTCGTCATTCCTGCATGGTTTAAACCGGAATCCATTACTTATGCCAGCCGGGAGTTCTCTGGATGCCGGATCAGATAGCGAAGCGGAGCGTAGACTTCGAGTCCTGCATGACGAATTGTGTTCTGTTTTCCCATACAGCAAGACTCGCATAACGCAACAAGAAAACTGCAAGGGGATTTGCGGTATCCGTCACCGTGGCACACTGCACGATTCGCCGCTGCATTGGTTGATTTCCATGGTGATGTGGGACAGTTTGCTGAAATCAGCCAGCATCTTTTTGTAGTGATCCGGGTTCTGCGGGTAATGGGTGACCAGCGAAATGATGGCCGCATAATCAGCCGGTCCCACCCGCCAGACATGGATATCGGCGATGCGATTGTCATCCGCACTTTCGAGCCTCTGTCTGATCGCCTCCTGGTAGTCTTCGGCAATGCTGCCGTCCAGCAGGATGGGACTGGTCTCCTGGATAAGGGTATAGGACCAGCGACTGATGACCACCGCGCCCACTATACCCATGACCGGGTCAAGCTGGTACCAGCCGAAAAATTTCCCGGCAATCAGCGCGATAATGGCCAGTACGGAGGTGAGGGCGTCGGCCAGCACATGCATGTGGGCGGCCTTCAGGTTGTGGTCATGGTGCTGGTGTTCATCGTGGTCGTGATCATGGTGGTCCTGCAGCGGCAGGGCGCTGATGATGTTGATGGCGAGCCCCAGCACGGCTACGGCGATGGCCTCATTAAAGGAAATGGGTTGGGGATGCAGGATGCGGTGGACCGATTCCGCCAGCATCACCAGGGCCACCACAGCCAGGGCCACGGCGCTGGCAAAGCCGCCCAGCACGCTCACCTTGCCGGTGCCGAAGGTAAATTCAGGGCTGTGGGCATGTTTGCGGGTATAGTGATAGGCAAAGATGGTGATCAGGAAGGCGGCCACATGGGTGCCCATGTGCCAGCCGTCGGCCAGCAGGGCCATGGAGCCGTAAATGGTGCCTGCCGCGATCTCCACCACCATGGTGACGGCGGTGAGGACCAGCACCTGCAGGGTGCGTTTTTCGCCATGTTCGTGGATGGCGGTAAAATCATGGCTGTGCTGCAGGGTTGCCAGGGTCTGTTTATGCATGGGAATGATAAATTGTAACCGATCACAGGGTAGCGTCAGGCAATAACAGCGAGGCAGCGAGAAATTACAGGGAGGTAATCCACGAGATGTCTGGGGCATGACCGCGAAAATGGGCGGTCAGGGCATCGACGAGGACATGGAAGGTTGGCTTGT
>JAHIVT010000061.1 GCA_018816555.1 Pseudomonadota bacterium | reverse complement strand
GGGAAGCCTCATAAACAGGAACGGCAGCCTCCTGCATAGCGGGGCTGCCGTTCCTGTTTGCGTCTAATGATTAATATTATTCTAAATTTTTAGTCGGTTTTTTCAATTTTGTTGTTCCCCTCCAATTAGCGGATTTGGTAGCGTATAGTGCTCTGTGCTTCAGAGTTGCGGATAGAGCCTACGCTCCGCACCCTTACATTAATTCTGGTGAATCCTCTATCAGCCGCCATCGTGTTCCACACGAATGTCCCGCTGGCTGAGTAGCCCTGGACAACAACCCATGCGTTGTTCGTGCTTGGGCCCCTCATCCTGAACAGATATTCATAGCTGCCGCTGCCGCCGGAGCCGTTCGCGGTGAAGCGAATCCGCCTACCTGCCTTTACCGGTGAGGCTGGGCTTACCGACAGAGAAACACCCGTTGCTGGTGGGGGAACAGCTCTGTAAGCCAGATTTGCTGTGGCCTCAGAGTTAGCCGTTGAACCGACGCTCCGCACATCGACAACCACGGTGGTATCAGCCCCAATATCGGCCAGAGCCGGAGTCCACAGGAAGGTGTTGCTGGCAGAATAAGCCTGTACCTCAGTCAGCACGTTATTTGTTCCAGGGCCGTTTACGCTGAACCTGTATTCATAGGTACCGCTGCCGCCAGTACCGCCGGCGGTAAAGGTTACCTGGGTTCCGGTTACCTGCGGAGAGGGCGGATTTGCCGTTAGAGTGGCCCCTGTGGCCGGAGGAGGAATAACGCCGTAAATCAGACTTGCTGCGGCCTCAGAGGCAGCCGTTGAACCGGCGCTGCGGACATCGACGGTAACGGTGGTGTTACCGATATCGGCCAGAGCCGGAGTCCACAGGAAGGTGTTGCCGGCAGAATAAGCCTGTACCTCAGTCAGCAAGTTATTTGTTCCAGGGCCGTTTACGCTGAACCTGTATTCATAGGTGCCGCTGCCGCCAGCACCGCCGGCGGTAAAGGTGATCGCAGTTCCGGACGTTTGTGGTGAGGCGGGATTTGCCGTTAGAGTGGCCCCTGTTGCCGGGGGAGGAGGAGTAGCGTTGCCTGTCGCCGTGTTGGAAAATGGTGAACTGCCGGCGGCATTATAGGCACTGACCCGGTAATCGTAGCTGGTATCCGGTACAGTGGTGGCATCGCTGTAACTCATCGCATTGGCCAAGGCTGTTCCTATTTGAGTAAAGGAATTTCCTCCGGCGGGTGAGCGTTCAATGATAAAGCCGATTTCATTGGCACTGTCCCCAAAGGTATTGAGGTCTGAGTAGTCAATCGGAGTAGTGTCGTTCCAGGTGAGGTCTACCTGGGTGTTGCCGCTTGAAGCTAGAAGATTTGTCGGTGCTTCGGGCAGCACCTCTATATAGTTAAAAATAACCGGGCGCATCATGTCGTTTTCTTCATGGCTGAGAATATGGCAGTGAATGACGTATTCCCAGTCGAAGTTGAACATCTCATTGATGGTCGGCGGGTTGAGAGGCTGTCCGGTCAGCGGGTCAAGGTTGGTGAAGCCGTTGCTGGAGCCGATGGGCTCCATTGGATTTAATGGACGGATGCTTTCCGGAACACCAAATGGCAGGGAAGGCGCGATCGGCCGTAAGGCAACGATGGTGTCCTCCAGCGGGCTGATTCTGACCGTGTCCTTCCAGCCCAGCTCATTGAGGTCAGGTAGTCTGATAAAGCCATCCCAGCCCACCCGGTTGATCAGCTGCACATCATAAAGATGAAAGTGAAGCGGATGGGTGTCAACGCCATTGTGGGTAATCTTCCAGATCTGAACCTCGTCTTCATTAAGAATTTCCGTTGATGGGTCAACATAGTTCTGGACAATAAAGGTCTGGATGCCCGCAGATGTCTGCGCCATCTCAAGACCGATTTTGGCACTTGAACGTCCGTAGTCGTCAAAGGTTTCACCCATTTCATCCTGGATTGCCTTGGGATTCATGGCAACTGTCTGGACAGCACCGTTTACGTCCTTGAAGCTGATGGAACTGTCCTGAATCCTCGAAATACCCCAGTTCGGATAGGTTTTCGGGAAAGTCATGTTATAGGTTGCATTGTAGTCACTCTGGCCTACTATTATGGGTTTCTGCCCCAGTTGAAAGACACCGGGTCCACCACCGGCAGGATCAAAAGCCTCCTGTAGCGCGGCCAGATTAAATGGCGCTCCTCCTGCACCGGCAGCAACTCTGATCTGCATGATGGTGCGGGTGTTAGGGCCCATACCCACCAGCGTCGTGGGAGCACCACCCGCTTCGGTCATGTCCGGATTACCGGTAAAATAATCGTAATGCGGATCAAGAGCAGGCCATGGCGCGGGAGCGTCATTGTAAAGAATCAGCGTTTTACCGGCAAACTGGGAGAAATCGACAATCACATCCACCCGTTCCGCCGGGCCGACAATCACCGTGCCGTTGTCAACGTTGCCGGCATTAAAGGTGGTTACGTCCATATTCCAGGTAACCGGCTGATTCTGCAGCACTACCGGTTGCGGCAGGAAGCCTCCATCGGTGCCGATCTGGATGAAATCGGGGCCGGCTGTTTTCCAGTCAGGTGCGCCGCCGGGTCTGCCGTCCGTCGGCCAGGTGCTCGGCCAGGTAGCATCGCCGGAATAATCATAGGCCGGAACCATTTTTACTTCCGTATCAGCAGCACAGGTCGGGCAGCCGGCCGGTACTGCGCTATCTGCCTCATAAAGCTGCAGGTTGAAGAACCGGTCGTGGGCTGCATTGAGAATTCGCAAACGGTACGATCTTGGTTCAACCTCCAGGTAAGGATAAGCCGTTCCATTGATAACCGGGGTATCCAGGAAGGCCTCAGCGCCCCAGGAGGGGTTGGGTGTTCCGGGAATCTCTGGTGCCTGGCAGAAGCCTGCGAAGCTGCCGGGGGTGTTGGCATCGGCCGGGTCACAGTCCGCACTGTAGTACGGGTTGGCCACCGGACCGTAGGGCAGACCGGTGGTAGGCGGCCAGAACCAGGGACCATAGGCCCAGCGGCCCATCGGTGCAATTCCGGTCATGTCATAGGGGTTTTGGGCAGGCATATAGATATGAGGCCACCAGAGATCACCCTGTACCGGTGTCATCGGTGCTCCCGGTGCTCCTGTCCAGGGGTTTGTTCCCCAGGCCCAGGTTGGATCGGTGCTGGTAATTGTGTCCGGGTCAACGTAGGTTTTGTCCTGGAGAACGAGTGGGATCTCGTAGGCGCCGGAGGGGATAATGCCGGCGTTGATTAAGGCCTGCTCCGTGTCGTCCCTGATCATATACCCTGCAGCCTCCCCGATATAGACGTTTAAGCGGGTAATGCCCCAGGCATGGTCATGGAAGAACATCAGCCGTGCGCTTTGCTGGTTGGAATAGTAGAAGGTCTGTGCGCCAGGACCAGGGTCCGGCATGTCGGGAACGTTCTTGGCGCTGACGCCCTTGGGATATTCGGTGTTCTCGCCCTCGGGGGTAATCCATTGATGGGGTGTCCCGTCACTGATCCATGGGCTGATGCCGCCATGGAGATGGATGGTGGCCCGGTTCTGGGTGAAATTGCCGGTGGTCAGGCCCATTGGATCCTTGGTCACCGGATCGTAATCAATTTCAAAAGGGCCTGATCCCATCTGGGAGAGATCCACCGGAACGAACAAATCACCACCAGCTCCGGTCGGCAGTTTGTTGATGAACTTGATGCGCACCGGCCGGTCTTTCTGGGAGATGATCATGGGGCCCAAAAAATGCGGCCCCGGATCAGGCGTCACTGTATTGTCGGCGGCGGTACAGGCATTGCCGCAGGTCCCGATGTCCGTGCCGTTGTTGACCTGCACGTATCCCCGCAAGGTTGTCGGGTTGAGGTCGGAATGCATTTTTTCCGTAAATTGACGCAGTTCGATTTCATAATAATCGGAGCCGGGATAGGTAACGGTATCCGGGTGGGCGACCGCGATAAACTGGTTCAGGTTGTTTTGGTTGGCAGCACCCAGGCCGGGAAGCGAATCGACAAATTTGCGCAGGGGAGGGGTGTAGGCCCAGTTAGGTGTTGTCAGGTAGTCAGGGGTGTCCCCCGGCCCGATCGGTGTCTGATCAGGCTTCAGGTAAGCCTGGCCTGTCCCGGCGTCCCAGAATAGAGCCGCCGCGGCCATGGCCATGGCCAGAAATGATCGTAGTAATGTGAGTCTATTCATAGTATAGCCTCCTTGATTTAGGCTTTTTACAGCAAAATATTGTCAGCGGGCTGGCCGCAGCAACGGAGTGCTTGCTTTTCTCCCTGTTGATGAGAGGGTTAATTGGCCGGTGGCTGAGTGGGGCTATCCTGCGGCTGAGCTGTGCTGTCCTGCTGCCCGGCTGCATCAATGGTCTGTGACCTCATCTTCAGCAATTCATCGCGCCGCTGGCGTGCCTCTTCACGCTGCTTGTATATATCCACCTGAGTCTGGCTGACCGAGGCCTCGCCGTTTGCTGGGTTGCCCGGCTCTTCCGGCGGTGTCTGCTGTTGCCCCATGGCCGGGGCAATCAACATCCAAGACATCAGAATTGCGGATGCCAACATCGATATTTTTTTCATAACAGTTTCCCTCCTGTTTTATGGGACTACCCTGTCAACATGATGTTGACGCTTGTTTACCTTTATGTGTTTCTATCCGGCGCCTCAAATCAGATACAAAGCGCCGGGGAAAAATCCTTTTTTTATGGTTTGTTTTCCGTACAAACCGGGTCATACCATTTCACCCTGTATTCATCGCCGACGCAGATGCACCGGCCCTTAATAAAGGGGTAGTCAAGCTCGAGAGCTACTTCCTGGTTGCTGGCGCTCCTGATCAAGCGCCAGCCGCCGGGTTTGAGGTAGCTGGCAAAGTTGCCGGACAGGGCGTTGCAGCGGGTGCCGCAGAGTGACAGGCCGATTTCCCTGTTGCCGTCGCTTTCGCCAGGGTCATAGCTGTATTGCTGGACAATGAAAATCTTTTCCCCATCATCTTCGGCAAGAGCGGCAAGGGGCAGCGACAAGAAGGCAATGAGCAGTAACAGGTGTAATTTCTTCATTCTTTCATCCTCCCCCATCAATGGGTTACCCATTCGCTGAGACGCTCGAGTTGCGGTTTCACGCCTTTGCCAAGTTGGACGATATAGCACCCCTTTGAGGCGTAGCGCTGACCGTGTCCGAAACTGAGACGCTCGTAGAGCGGAAAGGAGGCGTCCGCCATCATACCGATGGTGTCGAAAAAGTAGTCACGGTAGAATTCGCCGCGCATTTTCACCAGAGCATCATCCAGAACCTCGCCGATGATACATGCCTGCCGGATAATCCGCGGGTCAGTGGTGTCGAGGGGTTTGCCCTGGAGCACTGATTTAATAGTGGGATCGAAACGCACCTCATCCTGGGGCAGGCGGTATGGGTAAGTGACAAAGAGCATGTCCCGCAGCTGTTCGGGAATCTTCCACAGGCCTTCCCCCATATAAGTACCGGAAGCGAGGATGAACTTGGGGCTGTCCTTGCTGACCGTCAGTCCGTCCATTGCGGCAAGAAGGGCTTCGTCATCCCAGATAACCAGTACGGCTGGTTTGTGTTCGGAAATTATCTGTTGCAACTGTTCCGGCGTGAGCGGTTCCCCTTCTTTCAGGATAATATCAATTACAGCCGGGTGTCCGGTGTTGCCCCAGCTTTCGTGGAAGCCATCCGCCAGGGCATGTCCCCTGCGACTATCACGAGTGATCTGAACGAGTGGCTGGCCGGCAAAAAGTTCATACATGCTGTGTAGATAGCGGGCTCCGGCTTCACCTTCCTGGCGTATTCCCCGGGAAAAATAGAGGGTATACCAGTCAGATGAGGAGATGACGGGGTAGTCGACGATGGGGAAGAGATCGGGTATGCGGTTATCTTCGCAGAACCGGTGTACCGGCTCCCAATCGCCATCGGTGATGCCGCCCAGAAGGGCAAAGACAGGTTCAGCCCGGTAGTATTCTTCCAGCTGGGCACGCCAGGTATCGGGCGCCCCCTTCAGGAGCCAGCGGGACAAGGTAAAGGTTTTGCCGGCAATCTCCGGGCCTATCATGTTGTATGCCATTCGCGCCATGCGCGGGTGGTTTTTGTAGGCCAGGGCAAGGCTGTTTTTGCGGCTGATGTGGAACTGCAGGGGCGTGATCATTGCCTCAACGGATGCTTCGGGCACTTCCCCGGCAATCACTGTGGCGAATTTGATCTCAGTGTCGCTGACCCCGGGGGACAATTGATCAGACAGGCTCTTCAGATAATCGATGAGGATCGCTATGTCATCATCGTTGATATCGTAACGCGGCATTACCTTCACCACGGAGCGGCCGGTGGGATCTATCCCTGCAGTGATGAGCTCTGCAAGAGTATCATCTGTATAGGCCGGTCTCTCCGGGAAATGCGAGGCGTATTTGTGGTAAGCTGGAACATACTCGAATCCCTTTATATAAGGTTTGCGCGGCTGAAAGAGGATTCGGCCGTTAACGGGCGAGGCGGCAATATTTGCCTCAAAGGAACCAATGCCGCTGTGCAGATGGCAGCTGACACAGGTAAATGATGTCCCCTGTACCGGTACGTCCCCATTGACATAGGCCTGCATGGGTTCGCCGGAGGGCAGGATGCCTTCCTGATACATCCGTTGACCGAGACGTAGCCTTTCGGCGGTTGCAAGTTCTGGCTCTGCCTGGGCGGCAATGGCCCCGGTTGCAAGAAATGACAACAGCAGCATGACAAGCAATGCCCATCGCCGCATCCCGTTTTTTCTTTCTTCTCTCATTGTTTTCATTGCATCCTCGCTTTCTTGATTTCATTTAACAGATCGTTGCCGCCGATCATTCCGTTGATCCGGATCCATTTCCCTTTTTCAGTGGTCCGGATGAAGTTCAGTGGCTGGTGCGACATTTTGTTTGGGAAATAAGCATCAAAGGCGGCCATGACGGTGTTGATGTCTGCGCGGCTGCCGGTCAGAAAAATCCATCCCGGGCGGGCCTGGTAGCGCTCCAAGTGTTTCTTCATAACAGCCGGTGTGTCGTTTTCCGGATCAATGGTAATTGACACCAGGAGGATGTTGTGGTTTTCCGGGCCAAGTTTACCTTGCAGGTTGGCATACCCGGCGGAAAGGATCGGGCAGATCGTGGTGCAGGAGGCGTAAACGAAATCGATGACAACGGACTCTTCGGTCTGGAGCAGGGACCTGAGCGGTATCTTTTCATTGTCCTGGTTGATCAGCACCACATCCGGCACAGAAATCGACACCTCGCTACGCTGGTATTTAGCCTCCGCGGCACTCTGGCCTGGGCAGAAAAGGCCCGCAGTAAAAAGCAGCAGAAATGTTAATGGTCCAAGGAAATTCGTCATTTTCTCCTCCGAACGGTTGAATAGTTATTGATTGGCATTGCTGGCAATGCAGACTATTTGATCAAGAAGAATAAGACAGAAGAGGAAGAAAAAAGTGTTCTGTTAATTGCTCTTGTTCAGATCTCGGATACGTCTGCTTCCTCCTCATAGGTGAAGCACAGCTCTTGTTACAAGAGAGAATGAGGGAATAAAATATAAATTGTTTAGTAATTATTATTAATACTAGAAGCTTTTGTCAAGGTTAGCAGTTGTTAAATGGGTTGATTCTGTTTTTTTTGTTGCGATCTATGGAAGATGAGCAGGTTATCATTTTGATTTCATTGAGGAAATTATTGTGAGAATCTTATCTGCTCCAGCCGGAAAAGTTCGGGAGTGAATTTCTTAACAAATTGTAGCATCTATGAAAATTAAACACTACTTGAAATAGTAAGGTAACAGATAATTCTTTAAATATTTTTATCTGTCGGAAAGCAGCAGATGGAGGATAGTAATCGCTCATTTCTTAAATGGGCAAGCCATTACAGGTAGGCCTGCAGGGTAAAGGGACCAAACAGCAGCGGCCGGCTGACCAGGCCGAGCAGGAGCAGTAGGAAGAGCAGTGTGCCGGCCAGCCAGAACCGCTCCCTTCCCACGAAAATCTGCCCCAGGCCCGGGGCAAAAATCTGCAGCAACCGCATGAGGCCGGGCACCAGGCCGCAGAGAATGGCGCCGAACAGGGCCAAATAAAGGGGGTAGCCGATGAAGTGATAACCTCCCTGCAGCAGGTCAAAAGGGCAGTGGTGGGTCGGCATCTCGTAGATGTAGATCGAGATGAAGGAGATAACGGAAGCAAGGCCCACCGGCAGCAGCAGGAGGGCGGCCAGGGCCAGCAGATAGCGCAGGGCGGAGGAGTTGAATTTTAATGCCAGCAGGACAAAAATGAGCAGCAGCAGCAGCCAGAGGTAGAAAACCCAGACCATGGGCACGACCGGCAGAGCGGCCAGACTGCTGGCTATCCCTTCTCCCGACTGGCTGAACAGCGAACCGCAGCAGGAGGTGATGATCTGCGGGTCAAGGCCCGTAAAATAACGGAACTGCCACCAGCCATCGAGCACGACCAGCGGCAGCAGCGCAAACAGGGCGGCGTATTTTGGTCGCACCAGGGGGGAATCCTCCACCTGCAGGTCGTAGTGGTTGACGATCACCCACAGCCAGGCCAGGAAGAAGACGGGTATTTTGACCAGCAGGACGTTCCAGCCCACCGGGTTGGCATTCAGCGTGCCGGTGGCGCACATGGCTCCGATGAACAGCGGGTGCAGGCTGTCCATCGTGTAGATGAACAGCAGCAGTGACAGGGCCTGGAAGCCGAGGGCGTAGTTGACCATGGTGGAGATCAGGTAGGTGCGCCGTTCCAGTTCGAGTTGCTGCTGGGAATAACTGGAGCGGTCCCAGTGGCGCAGCACGCCAAAGCCGATGACACAGGCATAGGACATCAGCATGATCACCAGCAGGGCCCCGAGCAGCAGGGCGAGGATGCCCGGATGCAGGATCACGCTGTCTGCTCCTCCAGCACCCGACCGTCCCGCATGGATACCAGTTGGGTGACCATCTGGTGGTTGAAAACAAGGGGATCGTGGGTGGCAATGATCAGGGTGCGGCCGGCGGACAGCAGCCCCCCGAGCAGCACCAGCAGTTCTGCAGCCAGGATGCTGTCCAGGTGGGCGGTGGGTTCATCGGCGATGATGATCTCCGGGTCGCCGATCAGGGCCCTGGCCACCGCCACCCGCTGCTGCTCACCGCCGGAGAGTTGCCCGGCCTTGCGGCGCTGTTTGGCCCCCAGTCCCAGGGGGGCAAGTACCTGGGCCACCCGTCGCTTCATCTCGGGGTAGCCCACTGCCTGGGGGTAGAGGGGCAGCAGCACGTTTTCCTCCACTGTAAGATCTTCCAGCAGATGGAACTGCTGGAAGATAAAACCGAAGGTGCGGCGGCGGATATCAGTGAGAAAGCGTTCCGGCAGACGGGAGATCTCCCGGCCGTCAAGGACGATCTGGCCATGGGTCGGCCGCGACATGCAGCCGATCATGGCAAGCAGGGAGGTCTTGCCCGAGCCGCTGGGCCCTTTGAGCACGGTCACGCCGCCCCGGGGTATTTCCAATGACACGTCATCAATGGCGATAACCTGATCGGGTTTGCCCGGATGGTAGATTTTGCCAACCTGTTCCAGTCTGATCATGGCAGCCTCCTTAACCCCGCATAACGCTGTCCGGGTCGGTGACCGCGGCGCGCCAGCAGGGGATGACGGTACTCACCAGATAGGGAACAATGGTCAGGAAGGCGATGATGAAAATCTGCTGCAGGTCGATGTAGGGGACAAGCCGGAACTCAGGGAAGAGCACTGACCAGCCCTTGACCACCATGGCCAGCAGCGGCGCGCCGAGCCAGAAGACATGAATCAGGGCCGCGGTCATGCCCATCAGGAAGGCGGTGAGGGCGATGACCATCCCTTCCCAGAATTTCAGCAGCAGCACGTCCCCGGTATCCCAGCCCAGGGCCTTGAGCACGCCGATCTCCCGCCGTTCCTCGGCGCTGAGCCCGGTCGCCTTGTCCCAGGCCAGAATACAGAAGGCGACCAGTGCCACACTGAAGATTGACAGCAGCATGCCGCTGCGCCAGTTGAAAACCGCGTCATAGGTGCGGACGATCTCGCCATGGGTGATCGGTCTTGCAGCAGGAAATTCCCGTTTGATCTTCTGTGCCACCATATCCACCTCCTGGGGGTTGTAAACCTCGATGGCCAGATCCGTGTTCAGGCCGGGCGGAAAGGCGAAGAATTTCCGCAGGCTTTCCTTTTCCAGGATGATCAGGTCGTGGGTGAGGAGGTCGGACTGGGAGGAGAAAAGGCCGACAATGGTAAAACCGACCCCGAGATTATCCTGATCGATGAGATACAGGTCATCCCCAATGGTTACCCCCCGGAATTCGGCGACCCCGCTGCCGATGGCGCATTCATCAGGGCCTTTCGGCAACCGGCCGGTGAGCAGGGTCAATCCCTGCGGCGCATCGTCGCCTATGCCCAGCAGGGTGAAATTGGAGCCGGTGAGCGAGTCGAAGTAATAGCCCCACAACCGCGGCGTTACTCCCTTGACTCCGGAAATTTTTTCAATTTGTTCCTGATAGTTGGCAGGGATCAGATCATGTCGGCCGGCAATAACCCGTTGCACAACCAGGTCAGGTGCGCCGGCGAGCAGCTGGGTGGCTTCACTGCGCAGTGCGTGGGTCAGCAGCAGCACCGAGCTGAGTGCCGCAACGGTGAAGGCAAAGACCAGAACAATTGACAGGCTTTTGCCTTTACGACGCCGCAGGGAAGCAATGGCGAAGTCGAGAATTTTCAGTTGGCGCATCATGGTTTTGTCCCGGAGGGTTGGCGGTGGAATTCAATCCGCGTTGCAGGGCGGGCCGGCAGGGGGCCCATCAGTGAGCCGGCCGGGAAATGTTCGAACGAGGAGGGAAAATCCTGAAACGGCGCAAACCAGTCTGCCTGGGAGGGATGGCGGGTGTAGCGCGCTTCGCTCCACAGGGCGAAATCGGTCAGTTTCAAAGTGTGGATCAGCTGCAGGCGGGCCGGCAACTGATCCGTTTCCGCACGATGGACCCGCTGGCTGCAGAGCAGCAGTAAGGCAAGCAGGGCGGCAAAAAGCAGCCCGGATTGCAGCAGAAACCAGCGTCCGCCGCTCATGGCAGCAAGACCCCGGCCATGTTGCTCGATTTGGCTTGTGGTTGCAGCTTTTTGCAGAATAAGCTCATGTTTTGATTTTTTGTCGGTTAATCTGCGGGGGAAATGGAAAGGGCTGATAAAAAAATCTATCCTACCCAGTTGTAAATGTAAAGCTGTAACCAGTAAAAGCAGTATGGGGAGCTGGTTGCTAAATCGGATTAATTAAACTTTTCTTCTTCAAAGGTCTTGTTTTCCAATTGCAAGAGGCTCTTTTTTTTATTGATTTTCATGCTTTCCCGGCAATCACATGCCGCATTTTTTTGCTGCTTTGTGCTGTTTATCATTGCCCTTGCTGATCTGATTAGGCTATCGTAATAAATAATCTAAGGATTTTAGGTGATTGCCGCGCCAATGCCCTTGGGGGTGCACAAACGCGGTATATGATTATTTTTTGCGGTTTTCTCTGATGTTTTGCATGTATATCCTTCAATAATAATGATGTTGGAGAGGCAGATGAAAAAAACGGCACTTCTCATGGCGGTTGTCGCGGCGTTAATTTTGGGACCAGGTGCGTCAGCCTGGGGCTCTCTCGTTGCCAGGGATCTGGTGCCCGGCAGCGGGGATGGCCTTCTCACCTTTGATCCGCTGACCGGTATGGAATGGCTGGATCTTTCCGCCACGCGTGGCCTTTCCTATGCCGCTATCAGCAACGCCTCCAGCGGAAATCTCGTTGATTCAGGCTTTCGCTATGCCGACGCCAACGATTTGTGGCTTTTTTACCAGCATGCGGGGGTTGATTTCCTGGGAAAGCCAGCCGATTATTCAACACATGCTGCATCCTATTATGCCCGCAATGAGGCAGGGGTGAAAAATCTTTTGCGTTGCATGTCGCCGACTATCGCTTTCGGTTCGTTTCAGGAAGCGGTGGGCATGTATGTGCTGTATGATGCGAACGGTAATTTTCTGCAGCTGCGGGCCGCAAGCGTTCATCTGAACGAAGATGCCTTCGAGTCCTGGGTGACCATATCCGATACTCCCTATTCTCCGACGGTGAATACCTCCAGTAGCCTGTATGCCAGTTATCTTGTGCGTGATCCACTGCCCACCCCGCTCCCCGGTGCAGTTATTTTCCTCGGCTCCGGCCTTGCCGCTCTGTCCGTCCTTTCGCGTCGTTGGCGGAGAAACTGACCTTTTGCTTGTTTGCGTCTGAAAGAGAGGATAAAAGGGCAGGTCTGTCGAGGACTCTGCCCTTTTGTGTTTTGATCGTGAGATGGCCTTTGCCGGAAGTGTTTACAATCCCTGTGCATGCTGCTTGCCGTGCCTTTGAAAAGAGCCTATGAGATGTGCGCAATGTCACAGCCCCCATGAGCCGGGGGCAAATTTCTGTCAGCACTGCGGTGCCGAACTCGGCCTGACAGTGAAAAAAACGCAAGGTTTCACGTGGCTGCCGGCTTTACTGGCTGTGGTTTTATTCATCAGCCTGGCCGGTTATTACTTCAAGGGAATCCTTTTTCCTTTTCCCCCTGCTGACCGGCCACATAGACTCGCGGCGGAGGGTCCGGCAACATCTTCCCGTCAAGACGGCAAGCCTCCTGTGTTGGACAAGCCTACGGAGAAGAGGGAGAAACCGGTTACCCCCCTCGCGGGAACTTCTTTGCCGGCGGGAAAAGAGAGTGTGCCGCCTCCCCCGGCGGCACAGCAAAGTCGGCTGCAGCCGGTGGGGGTTGTTTCCGTTTATGACGGATGGGACAATGAGATTGCCGCCATCTCTGCGGTGGTTGTTGACCATGCCTGGGTGGCCTTGCCGGTAAGGGGCTGTCTCGGCGGGGTGAAATGGTTCTTCCGTTTCGCACCCTCTGGTTTTTCCGCGGCCATTGACGGCGGGCAGTGGCGTCCGGGGGACGAAGTCGGCCTCTGGCATCTTGTCCGCCCCCTGGACCTGGAGCCCACCCTTCTCCAGCCGTGGCAGTATCAGCAGAAAACCGTTTGGCGTTCCCTGCTGTCGCAGCGGCAAATCGTGGACCTCGTCCTGCACCCCGACTGGCAGCAGGGTTACTGGCTGCATGCGGCACATGCCGCTTTACCTGATGAATCCGGCGTCCTGCTTCAGAACGGCAGGGTGACGGGTTGGACCTTCGGCGGTTGGCTTGGCGGCGGGTATCTGTGGGCCGGTCCGGCGGCTGACGGCACGGAAATGACGGTTACTGTGGCTGATTTCTACAATTTGACCTTTGCCGGCGGCCAGGAAGAGCAGTTTGTCCGGGCGCTGGCCATGGAGGCTGGTTTGGCTGAGCGGTTGCAGGCTCTTTTGGCTGGTTTTCTGCTTAGCCCGAAGCTTGATGCCCGTGATGTGCCGGAGAGTCTGCAGCCGGCAAATATGCTTGCAGAAGCGCGTTCACTGGCCGATGAACTCTATCAGCAGGGCGGATTCGATCAACTTGTCGATCTGTTGAACGGGGAGGTGATCCTGGGCACCGGAGATCTCGGCCTGCTCAAGATTGCCGTGGACGCCCGCATTGGCGTCAGGGGATTTGCCGATGCGCTGAATTTTGTCGAAAAAACAGGGGAAAGCCTCGGCTCAGATGATGATCATGCCGCCCTCCAGGAGTTCCATCTGCAGCTCTATCAGTTGTGGCTCGAAGATGAGCTGGCAAAAGGAGAGCCGGCCATGGCGGCTCAGGTGCTGGAGCGGAGCAGGTCTTTTTTTGCCGATGATCCCCGGCTTTATCTTGACGGCGTGGAACTGGCCCTGGTTCAGGGTGACTGGGCCGGGGCTGAAAAATTGCTACGGCAGCGGGTTTATCCGGACACCATGGCTGAAAGGGTGGACCAGCTGGCTCGACAGATTTCCCAGCAGAAGATGCAGGAAGGGGAGATCGTTATCCCTTTTCCGCCTGGATCCCGTCAGATACATGTCACGGCGACGGTCAACAGTCGGGTATCCTTTCCCTTTCTCATTGATACCGGGGCATCGGTGGTGTCCATTCCGGCTGCTCTGCTGCCTGCCCTTGGCCTGAATATCGATCGAAACACGCCGCGGTACAAGGTGACCACCGCCGGCGGGGTCAAGGAGGCATGGGAGATAACCCTTTCCTCCATTGAGCTTGAGGGCTGGATTGTCCGGGATGTCAGGGCCATGGTGGTCGATAGCGCGGAACAGGTTGAATTCGGACTGCTGGGGCTTAATTTTCTTAATAGATTCCAGATGCATCTTGATTCGGATGAGGGAGTGCTTATATTAAAACCTCAATAAGCGGGCTGATTTCTCTGTACCCTCCATTTCTCCCCGCTTCCGGAGCCTCCATGTTGCTGATCCGCTTTCAGCTGTTGCGGCGCGGCAAGAGCAATTCTAATCTCCTTTGAAATTTTGTGACCGAAAATGACAACTGGGTACCTGTTGCCCGGATAAAAAAATACCAGCAGGCCTATATCTGGTCCCTTGTCCTGCAAGCGGTCAATATCCCGCATGTGCTGGAAAAACAACAGGACTATTGGCTCATAACCGTTGACGAGCAGTTCAAGGCGGCGGCGGTGGGGCACATAGCCTCTTTTGAGCAGGAGAACAGAAACTGGCCGCCCCCGAAAGAGGAGCCGGTGGGCCTGTTTTCCTTTCGGGACAGGCAGCCTCCTACCCTGCTGCTGATGGGGATGCTGCTGATTTTCTTCTGGGTGACCGGTTCCTGGAAGGATGGCAGTTCCTGGTTTACCTCCGGTGCGGTGGATCTCCGGCAGATCGTTGATCATGGCCAGTGGTGGCGCCTGGTTACCGGGCTTACCCTGCATGCCGACCCGGTGCATGTGCTGGGCAATGTCATCATCGGCGGCATTATCATCCACTTTCTCTGCAAGATTCTCGGCAGCGGCCTTGGCTGGTTTCTCGTGCTGGTTGCCGGAACTGCCGGCAATGCTTTCAATATTCTGCTGCGTACCGGCCAGCATCTTTCCGTGGGTTTTTCCACCGCGGTTTTCGGCGCCATCGGCATTCTGACCGGCCTGGAGCTCAAAAGGCAATTCAGGATCAAGGGGGTTCTTCTGCCGCTTGGTGCCGGCCTGAGTTTGTTAGCCATGCTGGGCAGCGGTGGCGAAAGAACGGATCTGGGCGCCCATTTCTGGGGACTGGCTGTTGGATGCGGCATCGGCGTGCTCGTCGCTTCCTTTCCTGTTTTTCTGAAATGGTGCAATGCCTGGCAGAGGCAGCTATTTTTTCTGGCAGTTTCTCTTCTGATTGTGCTGGGATGCTGGCAGCTTGCCTTTTCGTGAAAAAAATGTTGTAATGGACGCTCTTAAACGTTCAAACGTTTGAACGTTGAAACGCTCAATTTAAATAGGAACGGGGAAAAAATGGCATCAGATGATCAGCAACCACCATGGGGGCAGAAAAAAAGACCCTCTACTCCAGAAGAGATGATTGCAGCCCTTTTGAAAAAAATCAAAGAGAGTTTTGAAGGCAGTGGCGGCATAGGGGGAGGGCGGAATGAAAGAGAAACAGAGCCTGGCGGTCCTCCTCCCAATATCGGCAACAGCATCATGAAGGTGGTGGCGGTAATCGCCATCATTTTTTTCATCCAGGTCATATACTCCTCCTTTTACACCATTGAACCCGGCGAGAAAGGGGTAGTGCTGCGGTTGGGCAAGTTTAACAAGTTTGCCTCGTCCGGCCTTAACTTCAAGATCCCCCTTATTGATGACGTTATCAAAGTCGATGTGGAAACCGTGCGTAAGCTGGAGTTTGGTTTCCGCACCAGAATACCGGGGCAGAAATCGGTTTTTGTCAAGCAGGGGTATGATATGGAATCCCTCATGCTGACCGGCGATAAGAATGTCATCGATTGTGAATGGATCGTCCAGTACAAGGTGCAGGATTCCTTTCTGTTTCTCTTCAAGGTGGGAGATGTGGACCAGGCGGTGCGGGACGTTTCGGAAATGGCCATTCGAGGCATTGTGGGTAATCGGGATTTTGACTATGTTCTCGGCAATCGGGAGATCATTGAAGCCGCCACCACCCGGGAGCTGCAGGACAGCCTGAATAAATATGAGAGCGGTGTGAAGGTGTTGACGGTGAAACTGCAGGACGTTAACCCGCCTGACCCTGTCAAGCCGGCCTTTAATGAGGTCAATGAAGCGGATCAGGATATGAAGCGTCTGGTGAATGAGGCGGAACAGACCTATAACAAATTGATCCCCAAGGCCCGTGGCGACGCCAAGAAGTTGCTGGAAGAATCCCATGGTTATGCCATTGAGCGGACCAATCTGGCCAAGGGCGAAACCTCCCGATTTCTGGCCGTGTTAGAGGAGTACAAAAAAGCTGAAGAGGTGACCAGGCAAAGGATGTACCTGGAAACCATGCAGCAGGTTCTGCCCTCTGTCACCGATATCTATGTCATTGATAAAGGTCAGCAGTCAATCCTGCCTTTTCTGGATCTGTCCGGCAGCCGAAAAGCAATTCCTCAAAATACGAAATAAAGGGAGAATACCGTGAATCAATTTGTACGATACATATTAATTGCCGTGGTGGTTGCCGGCGGAGTCACTGTCTGGGACGGGTTTTTCATACTGCCGGAGGGGAGTCAGGCCGTGGTCACCCAGTTCGGGGCACCTGTAGGCAAACCCGCAACCGAGGCCGGGCTGCATTTTAAAACACCCTTTATCCAGTCAGTGCGGTTTTTTGAAAAGCGCATCCTGATATGGGATGGGGACCCCAACCAGATTCCCACCAATGATAAGACCTTTGTTTATATCGATGCCACCGCCCGATGGAGAATCTCCGATGCCCTGCGTTTTCTGCAGGCGGTGGATAATGTGCCGCGGGCGATGACCCTCCTGGATGATATCGTCGACAGTTCAATCCGCGACCTGGTCAATAAAAATAACCTGGTTGAGATCATCAGAAGTTCCGACTGGGAGCCGGGCCAGTTTGATTCCGGGGTGGCGCAAGAGGCAAAGGCTGAGCCGATCAAGCTCGGACGGGACAAGATTTCGCAGATGATTTTTGAGGCAGCTTCCAAGCTCACCGTTGATTACGGCATTGAACTGGTTGATGTCATGCTGAAAAGGGTCAACTATATCGATACAGTGCGCCAGAAGGTCTATGAGCGGATGATTTCGGAACGCAAGAGAATTGCGGCGGAAAAGAGATCTCTGGGCGAAGGCCAGAAGGCGGAAATCCTCGGCAAGGTTGAGAGGGAGTTAAAACTCATCACCTCCGGGGCCACCCGGGAGTCGGAAGAGATCAAAGGGAAAGCCGATGCCGAGGCTGCCGGTATTTACGCAGCGGCCTACAACCGGGATCCGGAATTTTATGCCTTTTCGAAAAGTTTGGAGACCTACCAGAATACATTCGGCCCAAATACCAGGATGATTCTTTCCTCTGATTCGGCATTCTACAAATATTTGAATGCAGTGAAGTAGATCATTCCTCCTCCCCGGCGGCAGGGTAGGCGGGGCGCTGGCTGGCTTCAAACGGGATGCGCCCCTTGCTGTTCAACAGTTCATGAAAGGACTCCAGGTCGTCTTCGCCTGCCAGCCTGTTTTTGCCGGTAATGGTAAAGCGGCAGGTGCAGTGGGTAAGCTGACCGCCGCACCAGGGGCAGACTTCCACCGGGCAGCCCAGGGTATGAAACTCTCCGTTTGCCGCAGCGCAGATCGGGCAGAGATTGGTATCCGCGTTGGCCGCATTGTAGGCGGGGAAGCGGGTAAGATCCTCCAGACTGCGGAGGCTTTCCTCCCGGGTTGGGTAGCCGAAATATTCCAGCACCTCGCTGTCCCAGATGCCGTTTGAGGCACTGCCGAGAAATTCCGCCTGCTCCTGGTTGACCAGATAAAGATACTTGTCTATCCCCGTGGCGGCGCAGAGCAGGAAAATGCCCTGTTTCAAGGCAATAACCTGCAGGCCGTTGATGGCGTCGTCAAGTCCTTCCGGTAAATAGCTGTAAAAGGCGTGGAAAAGATTAAGCGCAATGCGGTCGTTGCTGAATTCCTCCAGCAGGGCAAGCGCCTGCTGCCGGTCCGCAGCAGGTACGGCATACTCCATGAGCAGTTTGATTTCTTCGAGTTTGCGGCTGATCATTTTTGTTTCCTCCCGCTGTCTTTGCCTTGGTTGATGGCGGCAATCCAGCGTCCGGTTTCCTCTGTTATGTTTTCCGCCTGGGTCAGGGCGGTGACCACGGCAATGCGGCTGGCCCCCAAGGCGGTAAGGCGCGGAATATGCTCCAGTTTAATGCCGCCCATCACGGTAAACGGCAGGTCCGATGCCGCGGAAAAGTCAGTTATGGCCTCTTCGCCGAGGAAGGTGCTCAGGCCTGATTTCGTTGCAGTGGGAAAAAGCGGGCCGATATTGTAATAACTTGCTCCCCGGGCTTTTGCCGAGGCGGCCTGTTCCCTGGTGTTTGCCGATACGCCGATGAGCAGGTCCGGTGCAAGCTTGCGCACCTCCATGGCAGGCAGGTCGCTGTTGCCGAGATGAATGCCGTCCGCCTCGGCCAGCAGCGCGATGTCAAGCCGGTTGTTAACCATAAAGAGGGCCCCGGCCTCGGCTGTTTTACGTCTGAACACCTGCGCCTTGGCGAAAAGGGTGCGGTCGTCAGAATGTTTGTCCCGCAGTTGCACGATGCGGGCGCCCCCTGTCAGGACGGCGTCAAGCCATTGTTCGTCAGTCCTGCCGCAGGCGAGCTTTTCGCAGGAAACGGGATAAATGGTGACTTGCTCAATGAAACGTATCAGTCTCTGCTGATAAAGAGGGCTTGGGGCGGTCATTTTATATTCCGGTATGATGTTTGAGTATGTGTTATGGATTGGTGAAATACGATGGATAGCAATGTTACTTATTGAAAGTTGGGTGAAATTTGCATATAATTGCCCCTTATATAATTACTATGGAGCCGTTCGTCAATCACCGATAACCCCGCAAATGCCACTCTTGTCAATGCCCGGGCGTTTTTCTTGGTTTCTGCACCTGTGTGCCTGCTGACTCGGCAAAAAAATACTGTTCTTAATATTGCTGATCATGTTTCCCCGCCGCAACTGCTTCGGCAGACAGGCTATGCGGGCGTGGACGAAAATAAAAGGATAAAATTATGCTAGAAGACTTTATCTCCGCTAAAAAAGCTGAACTTATACTTGATGGGAAAACCTTCACCTTGCCGATTATTGAAGGAACGGAAGGGGAGAAGGCTATAGATATCAGAAAATTGCGTGCTCAGACCGGCTACGTGACCATCGATTCCGGCTTTATGAATACCGGTTCCTGCGCCAGCGCCATCACCTTTCTTGATGGTGAGAAAAGCATACTCAATTACCGTGGGTATGACATCGAGGAGTTGGCGGAAAACTGTTCTTTTGTCGAGGTGGCGTATCTGCTGGTGCATGGCAGCCTTCCCACCCCGCCACAGCTGTCGGAGTTCAGCCGACTGCTCGGAGGGTTTGCCCTGATTCACGAGGATATGATTCATTTTTTTGATCATTTTCCACCGTATGCTCCTCCCATGTCCATTCTTTCCTCCATGGTGAATTCTCTCTGCAATTTTTACCCGGAGATGAGTGACAACCCGGGGGAGAATATTGATCTGATGGCGGCCCGGCTCATCTCAAAAATTCGCACTATTGCCGCATTTTCCTACAAGAAGTCCATGGGGCAGCCCCTGGTTTATCCGCGGCACGATTACTCTTACTGCGCTAATTTTCTCAACATGATGTTTGATACGCCGGTTAAGCCCTATGTGGTAAACGAGCCCGTTGTCGCCGCCTTAAACAAGCTGCTCATTCTTCATGCCGATCATGAGCAGAATTGTTCAACCTCCACGGTGAGGCTGGTGGGCAGTGCCAAGGTCAATCTCTATGCCTCCATCTCAGCCGGCATCAGTGCCCTGTGGGGACCTTTGCACGGCGGGGCAAATCAGGCCGTTATTGAAATGCTCGAAGAGATTTTCGAAAGCGGCGGCGATTACATGAAATATCTGGACAGGGCGAAAGATCCCAAGGATCCCTTCCGCCTGGTCGGTTTCGGTCATCGGGTGTATAAGAGTCATGATCCCCGCTCCCGTATCATCAAAAAGGCCTGCGATCAGGTGCTCCTCTCTCTGGGGATCACTTCCGATCCCCTGCTTGATATTGCCAGGGAAATTGAAGAGGTTGTCTTGAAAGACGATTATTTTGTTTCCAGAAACCTCTACCCGAATGTGGATTTTTACAGCGGCATCATCTACCGGGCCATCGGCATTCCGAGCAATATGTTTACCGTGATGTTTGCCCTGGGGCGTCTGCCGGGGTGGATAGCCCACTGGAAGGAGATGTGGGATGATCCGAACTGGCGCATCGGCAGACCCAGGCAGGTTTATACCGGTCCCAAACTCCGACCCTTTGTGCCCATCAGCCAGCGCACGTAATGCTCGCGATCAAGGCGTAACGCAATAGACAAAATCCCTGGCAGCCCCGGCGCTTTCAGGGATTTTTTTTATAAAAAGATTGAAGTTAGGCTCGCGTTGTGCCGATAATAAAAATGATAACCACAGTTATTTTCTGGCTATGGCTAAAGTCAAACTTATTATCACTTGAAATACAGCGTTAAAGGTAAAATGGCTGGACTGAACGCAATCCTCGCAAAAATGTATCCGACACCGGTGCAGGTGGCTGGTGATGTTGCCCGCACTGCCGGTGTCGCTCCCCAGCAGAGCCCACCGGACAAAGAAAGGGATCAGTTTTATGTCGGCCGGCATTGGCAGAACAGGGCCGGAGGAGAGGGATCTCTTGCCGGCACCGGCTTTCGCGGCGGGAACAATGCCGCGTATGGTGCCAGGGTCTATGCCGGTCAGGCAGTGGCACAAACTTCCGGCATTGCCCCAGGGAAACAGGAAGGACCTGAAGAGGCGGCAGAAGGTGGGGCCGAGGGAACGGGATCAGTTGCCGACGAACAGGAGCAGGAGAAGGATACAGATCAGGCCGCCGCTCCAGCCAGTTCTTCCAGCAAAGGCATTACCGGCGAGCCGCTGAATCCGGCCGAAGTGGCCCAGGTTGCGGAACTGAAAAAGGCGGATACGGCGGTACGCGCCCATGAACAGGCGCACCTTGCCGCTGCAGGAGGGTTGGCCAAGGGCGGGGCTTCCTTTACCTATCAGAAGGGTCCTGATGGACGTGACTATGCGGTAGGAGGCGAGGTACAGATCGATACCTCC
This sequence comes from Pseudomonadota bacterium, assembly GCA_018816555.1. Lineage (GTDB taxonomy): Bacteria > Desulfobacterota > Desulfobulbia > Desulfobulbales > SURF-16 > SURF-16. The sequence continues at coordinate 23,000 of JAHIVT010000061.1, read as the reverse complement.
AAAGGGGCGACTCCTGAGGAAACCGTTGGCAAGATGATGCGGGTCAGGGCCGCGGCTTTGGCCCCTGCCAATCCCTCGCCCCAGGACAGGAAGGTTGCCCAGGCGGCTTCATTGACCATGTCCGAGGCCAGGCTGGAACTCAATACCCAGAGCTTGAGGCCGGAAGAGCAGCAGGAGGGCACTCAAGAAGGTGCGGCGGCTGAAAATGGGGAAGGTGAGACGGAGGGTACCTCGTCCGCCACCACGGCCGGCGGCACAGCGGTTGACAGCCGAAAGTCTGCTGTCGCAGCCCGCGCCGCTTCCCGTTATCTGGCCACTGCCAAAGGGCAGGGCGTTTTTCATCTTGCCGTCTAGCAGGCTGCGAGGGGCAGACAATAACGAGTTTCCCTGGGATGCAGCATCATGGCCCGGGCAGGGTAATATCACAGGCTCCCGCACATGGCTTTATAATTGTCGCATTCGCGGCGGTTGATAAATGGACAGGGTTCTTTCTGGAACCATTGGCATTTGGGGCACCAGTAACGGTTCTTGAAGGGTTCGTTGCAGCCGTTGCGTGAAATCCTCTGCCGCTGTTTTTTGCCGCTGCGTACCATATCGTCTTTAATTGCAAATCTCCAGATGTCAGCCATAATCTTCCCTCCCTGGAAAATCTTGGTCTTACATACCTCATCGGCATCATGCCGGGATAGATTAACGGTTAGTTGACTATCTTTTGTCGGTGTGGTAGTAGGAGTGTTTGTTCAATTTTTAATCTTTTTTTTTCCCTGAGCGGGGCAGAGGAACAGATAGATGCGTACGGACATAGTGCATATCGGTGCAGGCGAGCTGACCTACGAGATTCGAAATATCGTCAGTGTCGGCGAGAAATTACAGGAACTGGGCATTAAGACCTATTGGGAAAATATCGGTGATCCGGTGGCCAAGGGCGAGAAGATCCCCACCTGGATGAAAGAGATTGTGGCGGAACTGGTCATGGAGGATGCCACCTATGGTTATTCTCCCACCCGTGGCATGCTGGAGACCAGACAGTTTATCGCCGAGCGGCGCAATAAGCGGGGCGGAGCCCAGATCGGCCCCAATGATATTCTTTTCTTCAATGGGCTGGGAGATGCCATTACCAAAATTTTCGGCTTTCTGCGCCGGACCGCCAGGGTAGTGGTGCCCACGCCGAGTTACACCACCCACTCATCTGCGGAAGCGGCCCATTGCGGCGACAGACCGGTTACCTATATCCTTGATCCTGAAAATAACTGGTACCCTGATCTTGACGATCTGGAAAAAAGGATCAAATATAACCCGGCAGTTGCCGGAATTCTCATTATCAACCCGGATAACCCCACCGGCGCGGTTTACCCTGAGTCCATCCTGCGCGGCATGATAGAACTGGCCCGCCGCTATGATCTTTTTATCATTTGCGATGAGGTGTACCACAATATCGTTTATAACGGCAAAAAGACGGTGCCGATTTCCGATATCGTCGGGGAGGTGCCGGCCATAGCCATGCGGGGTATTTCCAAGGAGATGCCATGGCCCGGTTCGCGCTGCGGCTGGATTGAGGTCTATAACGGCCATCGTGACCCGATGTTTGAGAAATATGTCAGTTCCATACTCAATTCAAAGATGCTGGAAGTGTGCTCGACCACATTGCCGCAACGGGCATATCCCCGTATTGTCAGCCATCCGGAGTACAACAACTACCTGGCTGAACGGGTGGAGCGGTATGAGAAATGCTCCAACATCGCCTATGAGGCTTTGAAGGATATTGACGGGGTCATCGTCAATCGAACCAACGGCGCCTTTTATATGAGCGTGGCCTTCCAGGAAGGAGCCCTGACTAACAGGCAGACCCTGGAGATAGAGAGCAGCCAGGTTCGTGCTGAAATTGAAAGGCTGGTAAGTCCGGCCAATGTTTCCCTGGACAAGCGTTTTGTCTATTATCTGCTCGGAGCAACCGGCATCTGCGTGGTGCCCCTTTCCTCGTTCGCCACGTCCATGCAGGGATTCAGGGTCACGCTGCTGGAAAGGGATGAGGCCACCTTCCGCATGATTTTTGAAACCATCGCGGAAAACATCAGAAAATATCTTGCCTCGTAGCAGGCTTATTCGTGCTTTTTCGGATCCAGAGTTGCAGGCCGGCCGATATTGGCCAGCAGCTTTGGGTCAAGCATGCGTAACAGCTGCATCTTCTTGATTTTTTCCCCGTCTGTCTCGCCATTGATGTTGATGATGATCAGCTGATTGGCGCCCTTGCCATAGTAATTGGCGATATCAAGCACACTTCCCACCACCACCAGACGGCTGTTGCTGATTCTGTCGCTGTAGCGCTCCATTGCCTGCCGGACCTGGTAGTCAACATTCTTTTCAACCAGCCTGAGCTCATGATCTCTGTCCTCCTCTTTGGTATTTTTGGAGGAGCCCAGAGGCAGATAGAGATGGTCAAGTTCCCTGCGAATGGTTGCTTCAAGGTCCGCATACCCTCCGGTGAAAAGGCGGATGGCTTCGCTGTCGGTATTACCGGTGATGAGCAGAATGGGGCTGTGCAGAAAAAGGACTCCGTAATCAAGGGCGCCCAGTGATGTGTCAAGCTGATTGGCCAGATTTCGTACGGTGTAAATTTTCTGGGCGGGATGGGAGAGGATGAATTCCGGTTGCACCCTGGCATCCGCATCGGCAAGCCAGGTGATGTGCGGTGCGGCGGAACTGCTTTGCGGGGCAGTTTCCGCCCCTTTTATCCGGCTGCCGGTGGCAAGAATTTCTTTGAGAATATCAAACGGCGGGATGCCTGCTCTGTTTTTCAGCACCGGCCGCATTTCGGCGTGGGAGTGCAGATTAAAGAGGAGGGCGGTTAAGAGAACAAAGAGAGAGAGAATTTTTTTGTGCCGCATTGGTAAACATCCTGCTGGTATCGTTAATAAACATAAACAAAGAGTATTCTGCTAATCAGACTAGCAGATAATTTCCCGGAAAATCAAGGAGTAGTGCGCACTAAGGGTAAATAATCAGGAAACTCAACTATATTCCCTGTTTACTTGACAACGAAAAAGAGCATACTTATTGTTGCTCAAAACGGAGACGCCCTAGAAGCCATCGGCGATGGCCGGGGTGTGAACTCGTTTGCCTGGTATAAATTCTATTTGCTATATCAAATGTAAACTTAACCAAAATCCCTGGATTTATTCCGGGATGAGGCATGCTTTCGGGATAGGAAAGGAGGGGCTGGTGGCAGAAAAAGAGGAAATCGTCGACAAAATTCGTAATCCCGATGAGCAGGATGCGGAAAAAGTCGAGGTTGCGGCTGAATTAGTCGCAGAAGGATCGGATTCTACTGAAATTGATGAGCTTGAGCAGGCCCGATTGGAAACGGCTGAAACAGCAGATAAATTGTTAAGGCTGGCCGCGGAGTTTGAAAATTATAGGAAGCGGATGGAGCGTGATCGGGCTCTGGCCTTGAAATATGCGGAAGAGCAGGTTTTCAAAGAGCTGCTGCCGTGCATTGATAATCTGGAGCGGGCCATTGAGCAGGGCCGCAAAACAAACAATGCGGGTGATCTGCTTGCCGGGGTGGAGCTGACTTACAAAGGGCTGATGACCGCCCTGGAAAAATTTGAACTGGTTCCCATGCAAAGCATCGGCGCTCCGTTTGATCCGAATATCCATGAGGCTTTGGCCATGGAGGCAAGTGGTGAGGTTGATCCCAATTGCGTCCTGCGGGAATTCGAGAAGGGATATAAGTATAAAGACAGGTTAATCCGTCCGGCAAAGGTTGTCGTGGCGAAAAAGAACTAAACAGCAGGCAATTGCCGGTGTTGAAAAATAGATTTTTTGGAGATTTATCATGGGTAAAATTATAGGAATTGACTTGGGGACAACTAACTCATGCGTTGCAGTTATGGAAGGTGGAGAGCCGAAGGTGCTGACCAACGCGGAAGGAAACAGGACAACGCCGTCAGTGGTTGCATTTTCGGACAGCGGCGAACGACTGGTTGGCCAGGTTGCCAGGCGGCAGGCGGTTACCAATCCGACAAGAACCATCTTTGCCATGAAGCGGCTGATCGGCCGCAAATTCAGTGATGCTGAAGTGAAGAAGTCCATTGAGATCAGCCCGTTTAAGATAGCGGACGGCAAGGACGGCGGCCCGGTTGTTGAAGTGGACGGCAAGAAATACACGCCGGCTGAACTTTCCGCCATGGTTTTGGGTAAAATGAAGCAGACCGCTGAGGAGTATCTGGGTGAGGAAGTAACGGATGCGGTCATCACCGTCCCTGCCTATTTCAATGACAGCCAGCGGCAGGCTACCAAGGATGCCGGCCGCATCGCCGGCCTCAATGTGCAGAGGATCATCAATGAGCCCACTGCCGCTTCACTGGCCTACGGCCTTGATAAAAAAGGTGAAGAGACCATTGCCGTGTATGACCTTGGCGGCGGTACCTTTGATATCTCCATTCTGGAAATCGGAGACGGGGTTTTCGAGGTTAAATCCACCAATGGCGATACCTTTTTAGGTGGTGAAGATTTTGACATGCGCATCGTCAACTGGCTGGCCGATGAGTTCAAGAGAGACCAGGGTATTGACCTGCGTGTTGACAAGATGGCTCTGCAGCGTTTGAAGGAGGAGGCGGAAAAGGCCAAAAAAGAGCTTTCCACCACCATGGAAACGGAAATCAATCTGCCGTTTATCACCGCCGACGCCAACGGTCCGAAACATCTCAATATCAAGCTGAGCCGCGCCAAGCTGGAAGCCCTGGTGGGTGATCTGATTGACCGGACGATTGGTCCGTGCAAGACCGCTCTGAAAGATGCCGGGGTGGCTCTTTCCGACATCGATGAGGTTATCCTGGTCGGCGGTATGACCAGGATGCCCAGGGTGCAGCAGATGGTAAAGGAGATTTTCGGCAAGGACCCGCATAAAGGGGTGAATCCGGACGAGGTGGTGGCCATCGGCGCCGCCATTCAGGGCGGCGTGCTCAAGGGCGATGTTAAGGATGTGCTGCTGCTCGATGTGACGCCTCTTTCCCTGGGTATTGAAACGCTGGGCGGTGTTACCACCAGGCTGATCGAGAAAAACACCACGGTTCCCACCAAAAAGAGCCAGATTTTCTCCACCGCGGCTGATAATCAGCCTGCGGTATCGATTCATGTTCTGCAGGGCGAGAGGGAAATGGCCCAGGATAACAAGAGTATCGGTCGTTTTGAGTTGACGGATATCCCGCCTGCCCCCCGCGGTGTGCCCCAGGTCGAGGTTACCTTTGATCTGGACGCAAACGGTATTCTGCACGTAGCGGCCAAGGATCTGGGAACCGGCAAGGAGCAGTCCATCAAGATCACGGCGTCCAGCGGTCTTTCCGAACAGGAAATCGAGAAGATGAAGCGTGACGCGGAGTCCCATGCCGAAGAGGATAAGAAACGCAAGGCCCTGGTTGAGGCCAAGAATAACGCTGATTCTCTGGTTTATGCCACGGAGAAGAGTCTGAAAGAGGTTGGCGATAAGGTGGATGCCGAAACAAAAGGCAAGGTGGAGAGTGCCATTGTAAAAGTGAAGAAGGCACTTGAAGGCAATGATACGGATGCCATCAAGGCAGCCACCGAAGAGTTGACCCAGGCCTCCCATAAGCTTGCCGAGATCATGTACTCCCAGGCCTCCAAGGCCCATCCGGGCGGTGATGCCGGTGGTGGAGCTTCGGGCGGCGGTGCCGCCGGTGCAGGAGCAGGTGCCGGAAAGAAAGACGATGATGATGTTGTTGATGCCGATTTTGAAGAGGTGAAATAACCTCTGTTCGGGCAGATACGCATTTCATATGAAAAAGGGAGCAGGTTTGCTCCCTTTTTTATTGTCCTTCTTAGACATGATGGGTATAAACAACAGTTCACTGTTGCGGCTCTTATATTAAATGTTAATTGTAATGATCAGATTTTATGAAAATTCTCTCAGGAATCCAGCCTTCTGGAAAACTTCACATAGGTAATTATTTCGGCATGATGCGCGCCATGATCAACAATATGGATCGGAGCGAGCTCTATGCCTTTATCGTCAATCTGCATGCCTTGACCTCGGTAACCGACAGCAAGGCCCTGGCCACGGACACCCTGGAGGCGGCCGCCGATTTTCTCGCCCTGGGGCTTGATCCGGAAAGATGCATTTTCTGGGTGCAGTCGGATGTGCCGGAGGTGACCGAGTTGACCTGGATCCTGTCAACGCTTACGCCCATTGGTCTGCTGGAGCGCTGTCATTCCTATAAGGACAAGGTGGCCAAGGGCATCGCCGCCAGTCACGGCCTTTTCTCCTACCCGGTGCTCATGGCAGCGGATATCCTGCTGTATCAGGCTGATCTGGTGCCGGTGGGCAAGGATCAGAAACAGCATCTCGAGGTGGCCCGGGACATTGCCATCAAGTTCAACAACCATTACGGCCAGACTTTTGTGGTGCCCGAACCGGCCATTGAGGAGAATGTGGCAACGGTGCCGGGACTTGACGGGCAGAAAATGTCCAAATCCTATGGCAATACCATCGGTATTTTTCTGGATGCCAAGGCCTTGAAAAAAAAGGTCATGGCCATTGTCACCGATGCTGCACCCGTGGAAGCCCCGAAAGACCCGGACAAATGCAATCTGTATAACATCTTCAAGCTCTTTGCCCCGGCAGAACGGCTTAAGGAGGTGCATGAGTTGTATGTGAACGGCGGCGCCGCCTATGGCTATCTGAAGCTCGAACTGGTTGATCTGCTCTGGGAGTATTTCCGGCCGGCCCGTGAGGAAAGGGAGAGGCTCAGCGCCGACCCAGGCTATCTGCGCCAGGTCTTGGCCAAGGGCGCTGATAAGGCCAGGGAAAAGGCTGTTGTCACCCTTGAGCAGGTCCGCGAAAAGGTAGGTTTGAAATATTAAAGGTTTGTCTACGGACACACCCGTAATCCTCTGTTTGCCGCTCTCGTGCTCCCGGCCGGGAGCGGCATGTTTTTCCTTCCCCGCCATCCTCCCTTGCCTGTGTCAGGTAGTTGCTGCTGTAATATTCCGATTTGAAAGCAAATTTATTATGCGTCCGGCAGAAAATGCCGCTGTAGGTGTTAGAAAAATGACACTTACCCGGTTGCTTTCGCCTATTTGTCTTCATCGACTCGGCAGGCACTAGGCAAAATTTGCCGGGTGGTGTTGACGGTTAACGGGGGGAAATAGCAAAAATATACTTAATATCAATTAGTTGTTACGTAGAAAGATTCGGAAGGCGATGCGAGTTGTTGACGTGGCATGGAAATGGCTTATGAGACTGCTCAAGGATTGTTTTCATTGAAAAAGGAGTCAGTTAATGAGTCAATCAGTCTCTTTCTCACAAGCGGAAAATATGGGGCGCGACTTCCGTCAAGTTGATATGAACAGCCTCATGGCTGAACTTGATCAGTTCAAGAAGAAAACGGCACGGCTTTCGCTGCTCAATGAGCTGCATGGCCGTCTTGCCGGCGCGGTTGATCTGCCGAGCATGATCGAGGCCTTCTCGGTCTGGCTTATGCCCCTGGTGGAACATGATCTGGTGGCCTATCATAATTCGGACAGAAAACGCAGCTATATGTACAGTTCCTGCCATGGCCCGGATCGCCAGCGGATATTTCAACTGGCGGAGAAGCTTTTCGATTGCCAGTCGGAAAACGTAGGCCGTAGCTGGGATGAAGAAGATTTTTATGTGCAGAACTGGCATCTGGGGTCAATGGATTCCAGCGGCCTGGTGCTTGTTCTGCGGCAAAGTAAGGTCATTGATGCCGAAGAGGCGGCTCTCATTGGTCAGGCTCTTGAGGTTCTGCGTGAACCCCTGCAGAGGGCGCTCGATTACGAGGATCTCTTTGTCATCGCCCGGCGCGATACCCTGACCGGGCTTGCCAATCGGCGGGTATTTGAGGAACGCATCGGGCCGCTGATGGATAACAGCAAGCGCCATCATCATCCGCTGACCATTGCCTGCATGGATCTGGACCGCTTCAAACAGGTAAACGATAATCTGGGCCATGCCGAGGGCGACCGCGTTTTAATAAAGGTGGCGGACACCTTTAAAGGCATGGTGCGCAGCAGTGATCTGCTGGTCCGCATGGGCGGCGATGAATTTTTTCTCGTCCTGCCGGAAACCAATCTCGCATCCGCCCAGGTGCTGGCCGAGAGGCTCTGCAAGGCCATTGATGATCTGGGGATCTATTCGGCACCAAACCAGAAACTCGGGGTAAGCATCGGACTGAGCCAGTGGCAGCCGGACATGAGCATCGAGCAGTGGCTGCAGAGCACCGATGAATTGCTCTATCAGGCCAAGGATAACGGTCGGAGCCAGGTTTGTCTGTGATGCTGTAAGAGATTTTTTCACTCCCAATAGTCTCCTGATATGATAAGGGGAAATGTTTTTCGTTGAAATTCGAGGACATTTCCCCTTATTGTTTTTGTACAAAGGCAGAAGGCAGAAGGCAGAAGGGAAAAGGCAGAAGGCAGAAGGCAAAAGGCAGGAGGCAGATGGCAGAAGGCAGGAGTAGGGGCGGTTCGCGAACCGCCCTAAAGTGAGGAGTGAGAAGGGGGGCTGGAATGGAGAAGCTACGCATCAAGCTGGTTAATAAAATCGATCGGGCCGGTTTGGTCCTGCTGGGAGACCGGTATCAGGTATCGGCTGACGAACAAGATCCCCAGGGTATCATTGTCAGAAGCACTAAAATAGATACGGACAAATTTTCTTCCCTGCTGGCAGTGGCCAGGGCCGGGGCCGGTGTCAATAATATAACGGTTGAGCGGGCCACCCAGGCCGGCATCTGCGTCTTCAACACCCCCGGGGCAAACGCCAATGCGGTGGCGGAGCTGGTTTTTGTCATGGCGGGCATCGGAGCCCGCAATATTCATTCCGGCATAGAATTCTGCCGGGGGCTCGCCTCGTTGACGGATGAGGTGCTTAACAAGGAGGTGGAGGGCAAGAAATCCGCCTTCCGCGGTTTTGAGCTGGCCGGCAAAACTCTGGGTGTGCTGGGGCTCGGACAGATCGGCATCAGGGTGGCCAATGGAGGGGCGCGGCGGGAGATGCGCACCATCGGCTTTGATCCCAATCCCACCCTGGGCAATATCCATATGCTCTCCTCCAGGGTTATTCTCGCCCGTTCCCTGGCCGAGGTGGTGGAGCATGCCCATATCCTCTCCCTGCACATGCCCTATAACGACAAGACCAGAGGTTTTGTCAACCGGGACCTGCTCGCCCGGATGCCGGATGGCGCCATGCTGATCAATTATGCCAGAGGGGGCGTGGTGGTGGATGAGGACGTGCGCGCCGCCCTTGATGCCGGCAAACTCGGCTGTTATATCACTGATTTTCCCTCCACCACCCTTATTGACCATCCCAGGGTGATCACCACCCCCCATCTCGGGGCAAGCACCGAGGAATCCGAAGAGCACTGCGCCACCATGGCGGTGCGGGAGCTGATGGGCTATCTTGAGCATGGCTCAGTCAGTCACAGCGTCAATTTTCCCAATGTTGAATCCATCCCCGGCGACACGGTGCATACCCGGCTCATCATGATCAACCGGGACATACCCGGCATGATCGGTTTTGCCTCCCAGACCATCGGTTCACATGGGATCAATATCGCAAGTTACCTCAACGAGAGCAACGGCGTCATCGGCTATAACATCATTGACCTGGAAGACTGTATCACCGACGAGGTACTCGCCATCATCGAGGGCCATCCGGATGTGATCCGCACCCGCAGGATCTGTTACCGCTGATTGTGGGGTTGTGTGGGATTTTCCATACAAGGACGTCACTGGAGTAATAAGTTGTAGGTGGTGCCGGAATCTTCGACTTACAGCTTTATCAATACAACCAAAGGAAAGGAGACGAATGCCTGGCGGAAACGCTACAGAAAAGAACACACTTGCGACGGATGCTGAACTCACTATAAAATTGGTGACATTTGTGCTCGGTGTCCTCTATGTGCTTGGCCTGATCGTTTCGAACATGCACTTAATGAAGCTCGGAATTTCCGACTTCACCTCGTTGCAGGCGCGGAACATCATGACCGGCTTTCTGTTTGTCTTCTATACCATTTTTCTATTGCTGGTTTTGCTGCCGATTCCAATAGGGATCTACTTCTGCGGCCGCACCTTTGTATCGTCGACACATAAGCCGCTTGGAAAATTTGCGAAATGTCTCGGCATCGTCCTCGCCGTACTCTTCATGACAGGGGCAATTTCGTGGTTCGCCGGGATTTTATTTGGCTATATGTATCCCTGGGGCAGGACATGGGATGCCGGATTTACCCGGAGCGCCTGGACGTGGCAGTTCATAGTGTCCGACTTCAAGACGGGCTATGTCCAGTTTTTCGAAACGTTCAGGCATCCGAAGATCATCTCGGCCAGTTTTTTGATCATATTGGCATTGCTTCCACTGGTGTTCCTTTTGGTGCGGCGCTATGGCGGCGACCGGGAGGATAACTTCAAGAGTCCATCCCTGAACAGTTTCGTCTTCGCTGCTGTTACTTCCTCTCTGTTAAAGCCTGTGATGTCTCTTACTTACCTGTTCGTCGCCTTGCCTCTGCTGTTGGTCGGCTTTGCCCAGGAGGTCTATCCGAATATCCCGTCCAATTTCGGGGGAGGTCAACCGGACATCGCCGAACTGCAGATCGGAACCGACAACCCAGCTGCCATCCGATTGCCGGGTATCGATGCTTCCAGCACAGTCGCTCAGCAGGAGGACACGGTGATCACCGCTCCCGTGGTAATTTGGTATCAGTCCGACAAGTTCTTATATTTGGCTTCCCTGACTGCTGATGATCACGGGTCGGCGCAACTGGTTGCCCTCGACCTCAAGTTGGTGCGCACGATCCGTTATCTTCCTAAGTCTGTGCGGGTGGCTTCTGGAGGTCGTATCCTGAGTATTCATGCCGACTGACAAAATTTAACATATTCGCAACTCCCCAAAAAATACGCTAGAATTCATCTGACCCTTTGCCGCAGGTGCCCTTTCGTCCTGCCGCAGAAGAAGCATGCTCTGCCACAAAAAAATACGGAAAATCAGACGGTCAGCTTGACAGTCAAACAACCTGTACTTAATTATATTTCCTAAGCCTCACAAGTTTTTCTCCTCCTCTTTTTCTGCTCATGTACATGGCGGCCCAGCAGCAAAATAGCCGGCCGGCAGCCCGGGCCCAGTCCTCCCGGGCTGCCGGTCGACTGTTTGCTGACCCGCAGAACTCCAGCGCATCTCAATTGAATATTTTTTTGGCAAAATTTTTGTGAACCGGGTGATCGGTTTCAGGAGATACGGATATGCAATTTGATAAATTCACGGTGAAATCCCAGGAATCCCTGCAGGCGGCCCAGACACTTGCCGGGCAGAAGGGCCAGCAGGAGATGCTGCCGGAGCATCTGCTGGCGGTGCTGCTGCAGCAGGTTGACGGGGTTATCATTCCCGTACTGCAGAAGATCGGGGCAAATCCGGCCCGCATTGCGGCCGAGGTTGATAAGCTGCTGGAACAACTGCCCAAGGTGAGCGGCTCGGGATTCGGGCAGGTCTTTGCCTCCCAGCGGGTCAGGATCCTGCTTGACCAGGCCTTTAAAGAGGCGGCCGGCATGAAGGATGAGTATGTCAGCCAGGAGCATCTCTTCCTGTGCATCCTGGGAGAAAGGGGCGCCAAGGGGGCTGAGCTGCTCAAGGCCAACGGGGTGAACAAAGAGAGCTTCCTCAGAGCCCTGGTCGACATCAGGGGCAGTCAGCGGGTCACCGACCCCAATCCTGAGGAGAAGTATCAGGCCTTGGAGAAATACGCCCGCAATCTCACAGATCTTGCCAAGCGGGGCAAGCTGGACCCGGTTATCGGCCGGGATGATGAGGTGCGGCGGGTGATCCAGGTGCTGAGCAGGCGCACGAAAAACAATCCGGTGCTCATTGGTGAGCCTGGTGTGGGAAAGACCGCTATTGTCGAGGGTTTGGCCCAGCGTATCGTCATGGGCGATATTCCGGAGAGCCTGCGCAATAGGCAGGTCATGGCCCTTGATATGGGGGCGCTGGTGGCCGGCGCCAAATACCGCGGCGAGTTTGAAGACCGCTTGAAGGCGGTACTCAAGGAGGTTGAAAAACGGGAAGGCGAGATCATCCTCTTTATTGATGAGATCCATACCCTGGTGGGAGCGGGCGCCGCCGAAGGTGCGATGGATGCCTCCAATATGCTGAAACCGGCCCTGGCCAGGGGCGAGCTGCACTGTGTCGGCGCCACCACCTTGAATGAGTACCGCAAGATCGAAAAGGACCCGGCCCTGGAGCGGCGTTTTCAGCAGGTATTGGTGCAGGAGCCGTCAATAGAGGATTCCATCGCCATCCTGCGCGGAATTAAGGAAAAATATGAGGTGCACCATGGCGTACGCATCAAGGACTCTGCCACCGTCGCTGCCGTGACCCTGTCCAAGCGCTATATCACCGACCGGTTTCTGCCGGATAAGGCCATTGATCTCATTGACGAGGCGGCCTCCAGTTTGCGCATTGAGATTGACAGCATGCCCACGGAAATCGATGAAGTGGATCGCCATCGCATCAAGCTGGAAATTGAGCGTGAGGCCCTGAAAAAGGAGAAGGATGCCGCGTCCCGAGAACGGCTGCACAAGCTTGAGGCAAAACTCGCGGATATCAATGAACAGCTGGAAGGCATGAAAGGCCATTGGTCCCTGGAGAAAGAGATCATCCAGAAAATCCGCCATATCAAGGCCGGTATCGATCAGGCCCGCGTGGAGGAAAAACAGGCGGAGCGGATGGGTGATCTGAGCAAGGTGGCGGAAATCCGCTATGGCAGGATTACCGAGCTGGAAAAGCAGCTGGCCTTTGAAAACGAGCACCTGGCTGAAATCCAGAAGGACCGCCAGATGCTGAAGGAAGAGGTGTCTGAGGCCGATATCGCCTCGGTGGTTGCCAAGTGGACAGGAATTCCGGTGGACAGATTGCTGGAAGGTGAAAAGGCCAAACTGGTCCATGCCGATGAAAAGCTGGCTGAGCGCGTGGTTGGCCAAAAGGAGGCCATTGATGCCATTGCCAATACAATCCGCCGGGCCAGGGCCGGGCTGCAGGACCCGAACCGCCCCCTGGGTTCCTTTATTTTTCTCGGCCCCACCGGCGTGGGCAAGACGGAACTGGCCAGAAGCCTGGCCGCGTTTCTCTTTGACAGCGAACATGCCATGATCCGGCTTGATATGTCTGAATTCATGGAGAAGCATTCGGTGGCCCGGCTGATCGGCGCCCCTCCGGGCTATGTAGGCTATGAGGAAGGCGGTCACCTGACCGAAGCAGTGCGCCGCAAACCCTATTCGGTCATTTTGTTTGACGAGATCGAGAAGGCTCATCCCGATGTTTTTAACGTGCTGCTGCAGATTCTCGATGACGGGCGCATGACGGATGGCCATGGCAGAACGGTGGATTTCAAGAACACCATTCTCATCATGACCTCCAACCTCGGCAGCCAGCTTATCATGGAATTTGGCGAGGAAAGGCGGGAGGAGATGAAGCTGCAGATTGATGATATGTTGCACCGGCAGTTCAAGCCGGAGTTCCTGAACCGCATCGATGAGACCATCATCTTCCACGCCCTGTCCAAAGTCGACCTGGCACAGATTGTCGATATCCAGTTCGGCCTGCTGCAGAAGAGGATCAGCGAGCAGAAATTCAATATCGAACTCACCGGAGCAGCCCGGAATTTTCTTATCGATGTCGGCTATCACCCCACCTTTGGCGCCCGGCCTCTGAAAAGGGCCATGCAGCGCTATATTCAGGATGGCCTGGCCATGGAGATCCTGGAGGGGAGGTTTAAGGAGGGAGATACCATTGTGGTTGATCTGGCGCCAGGCCAGGACCGGCTGGCATTTCAGAAAAAATAATCGGGGTGGGGTTTCCACCCTTTGGCCCACGGTTGTAAAACAGTCAGCGATCACGGGGTTGTAAGGTAGCCGCTACAATCCTGTGATAGTTTGCGTTAAAAGGCAAGTGAAATGATGGCTCAGATTACGAGCGAAAACGAGCAGGAGACGGAAGAACTGGTGCAGCTTGCCGTGGCGCGGGCGGCAAATTTTTATGACACCCATAAACTGTGCTGCTCAGAGGCGGTAATCGTCACGGTCAACCAAGGCTTTAGGGGCGATCTCTCCCCGGAGGCCGCCCTGCAGCTTGGCTCCGGTTTCTGCCATGGTATAGGCGGGGCGGGCTGCACCTGCGGCGCGCTCAGCGGGGCCGTGGCGTCCATGGGTGTGTTTCTGGGGCCCCACGGGAAGGATGGCTTCAAAAAAAAGAAATTTCGGGCAATCGTCAGGGAGATGCATGACCGGTTCCGTGAGCGGTTCCGCGCCACCTGCTGCCGGGTATTATCAAAAAAGGTGAAGCACGATAAACATCCCCACTGGGCCAACTGTTTGCTGCTGACCAAGGGCGGTGCGGAAATTGCGGTGCGACTGCTGCTTGAGGCGCGTCCCGATCTTGTCAACAAGGCTGACCGGAATTTTCTGGCGGGCAGAGAGGGGCTTTGACGGGCCGGAGAGCTTATTCCGGTTTGCAATCAAGGGCGCATCATGTCTTCCGAAAGGGGGAATCCCGGAAAATCCATGGATCCCTGGTCTCGCTTCGCTTACCAGGAAGACGCCTTGGTTGCACGTTCGAATTATTTATGGCCAAGCTCTTTAGAGTGTCTCCATTATATTGAGAGATTTTTCAGCAGAAAACCCGGCAACGGGAAGGGTGACGGTGAAAACAGCGCCTTTGCCTTCTTCGGAGTTTACCTCGATCCTGCCATTGTGACTTTTAATGATGCCGTAACTCACGGATAGGCCGAGTCCTACCCCTTTTACCTGGGGTTTGGTGCTGAAGAAAGGCTCGAAGATGTGGGGTAGATTCTTTGCACTGATACCCTTGCCGGAATCCTGAATGCGGAAGGCGACCTGTTTATCGAGAACTGACGTGCTGATGTTGATTATTCCTCCTCCCTCACAGGCATCAGCCGCATTGGAGAGCAGATTCAGTATTACCTGCTTGAGCAGGTCATCCACCCCCTGAATATGAGGGATGTTTTCCGCATATTTTTTCTTAACAGTAATTCCTTTCAGCCTGAAATCTTCCCTGGTCATCAGCAGCATGGAGTCGATGAGTTCATGCAGATCAATGAAGGAGATCCTGCCGGTAGTGGGGCGATTGAAATTCTGCAGCTGCACGATCAGGTCTTTGATCCGGTGGCATTCCTTTAAAGCCAGCTCCAGCAACAGGGCATCCTCTTCGTCTGCCTGTACTCTGTCATGAACTCCGGTAATGACATTCATGATACCCTGCAACGGGTTATTGAATTCATGGGCAATGGAGGCTGACAGCTTGCCTACGGCGCTCAGTTTCTCGGAGTGCAGCAGTTGCCGATGTGTTTTTTCCAGGGCTTGCGTCCGTTCTTTGATCCGGTGATCGAGTTCTTCGTTGATTCGCTGGAGCTCATCCTCCGCCTTCCTGCGCGCCTCGATCTGGTTCTGCAGTCTGTTGGTGTAGATGAAAACCGCTGCAAAGAGAATGGCGGTAAGCAATCCGGTGGTGCCGCCGACGATAAGATGTTCTTCGTCGAAGTAAGGGATGTCAGGGTGCTGGACAAAATCGACCACCGCGTTCAGGTTGGCCATGAAGAGCACAATGAGAAGATAGATCCCTATGAGAATATAATTTTTTTTCACTGCCTGGGTCCCGGGTCAGTCAAACTTGGCTGAAGATTGATAGCTGATGAATATGTATAACCGCATTTCCGGGCGCAACGAGGTGTATGTTTGCCGTACCCGTGAATTTTCATATCAAAGCAAAAAAAATCTAAAATGATGAGCATCCAATCTGGAAAATAAACAGACAATCTGCTGTTGCCTGTTTTCTTGATCTGCTACATTGTAACACACAACTCATATATATTATTCACATTTTTCGTAGTGATCTGTCAAATGAAATATGCAATCATGAAGGGAATGCCCTTGTTTCTCGCTATCTTTTGATAGGTCGCGGCAGGGTAAAAGGTTTTTAATAATATGTGTTGCTTCGGCAACAACAACAGATCGGCAATGCCTGAAGATGCTTTATTTTTTTTTGAACAGGGAAAGAAAACCCAAGTTCTTTGTTTTGCCGGGGGTAAACCGTACCTGCTTGATGGTGTCATTGAGCACATTTTTCATGTCACTGATTATTTTGTCTTTTTCTACTGAATTCTTTGGATATCTCTGCACATATTCGAGAACTTTATCAATTTCCTGGATAATATCATAGACTTCATTCTGGGCAACCAGGGGAATGGTTTGTGAAAGCAGGATATGGCAGAGACCGTTAAAGCTGTCAATGAGCAGCAGGCACTGCCGCACTCTTGCACCGCCTGCTTTCCGGCAGGAGGCGGTGACTGCCTTGCGGTTAACGGCAGCCGCACTGCTCAGGTGAAAGTCCTGCAGCACCTTTGCCTGGGCTCTGGGCAGATTTTCTTGCGCCTTTCTGATGAGAAGGTTTATTCGCTGCCCGGAATGCTCGGCAAGGGTCCGGGTGATAACCTTCAGGATATCTGTGTAGATTGATAGAATAAAATTGAAGCTAATCTCGTCGTCGTCGGCATTTTCTCCCCGGGAGTTTTCAATCAGGCCGGAGGAGATCAGCGAATAAAGGGTTTTGTAAACGGTGAATTCATCGTAACTGCTTTGGTTGATGATATCCCTTACTGTTCGTGTTTCATGAATCAGGCTGAGGATATGCTGTTCCGTGCTGCTGAAATTGAATTCCTCCACGCCTTTTTTTGGGCTGCCTGCCATTTTATAGACAAACTCATCGCTGGTGATCATGGCGGTCAGCAGGGACATTTCATCAATGCGGCGTGAGGCCTCCAGTATCAGCTTCATGGGGTTGAGGCGGGTGATGATTTTGCCGTCTAACTTGATTTGACTGTCCGTGTATTCAAATCTGCCTTTTTTCCAGAAGAGAATACTGTAGAGGATTTCCTCAACCTGTTTCTGGCTGTATTCCTGCAGCACATCCCGGGTAATGTACTCCTTGTTCAGCAGGATTTTGCCGATGGAGTCGTTGTTATTCTCCAGGGCATGCACCGCATCTTTCAGTTGCACGGCGGAGATAAGGCCATCTCTGCGCAACAGGGCGCCAAGGCGTGCCCTTTTCTGGGAGCTTTGGGCATAGACAATTGTCCCTTCTTTGAACATGACCTGGCACTCTTTTCTGCCGCAGGATACCTGCAGAATGCCGGTGTTCTGGTCATCACATAACAGTTGAAGGATACTGGTCAGAAAAGAGCCTTCAAACTCCCCTTGTAAATTCATCCTGTCTCCGTTTCCGCAGGGATATTATCTTAAACATCGTATAGATAATAATGGAAGTCGGACAAAGTCACAACGGCAATTACTGCCTTGCCGGCAATCCTTGCGTATAATTGGCCGGGAGAAAGATTCCCCTCCTGACTGATGCGGGCCGGCCCACCCAAGAGTGGGATGGACTTTCAAGCAGAGTTGCGATATGGTCAGTAAATTGAATTGTTAAGAGCAAAATCCCTTGCAGGAAAATGTATGGAACTCCTTTTACCTCTCGCATCTTACAGTCAAACCGGTCACGGGCTGCTCCTGGTTCTGCTGGTCTTTGCCGGCCTGCTCGGCCTTTCCGGAGCGAACAACCTCTGCCGGTCTGCACCGCTGTTGCCGCGGGCAACCTCTTTTTTGCTGGCCGTGGTCGTTCTGCTTTTCGTTGCCGGTTTTCTGGGGATCTGCTGGTTTCATTATCAGATATATGAGCGGATTGCCCTTGAACTGCCGCCGCCGTTTGCCGAAATGCTCAATCAACAGCTCACCGCCATGAACCAGGGAGCGGAATATGGCCTACCCTTATATCGGCTGGATGCACCTCCCCGGTATATGCTGCCCCTCTGGCTTGAAAACGAGAAATATTATTTCTGGTTCATGTGCTATGCCGTCATGGCGCTTATCGGCCATCTGCGGCTTAAAAACCACCGGTTCCGCGCGGCACTGCATCTGCTGCTGGCCCTGCAGGTTTGCATCCTGTTTTTTCAGGCTGATCCCTTCCTGGCGCCGCTGCCCAAATTCTTCGGCGAGGTTGCGCCCTGGTTTACGGCGAACATGGCGGACGGGCAACGCTTCGGATTTTTCATGCGCCTGTATCCCAGAATGGTTTTTTATTACAATGCCCAGTATATGTGGTTTCATCCGCCGCTGCTGTTTCTCTCCTACGCCTGCATTACCATGACCTTTGCAGCTTCAGTGTTTATGCTGGTCAAGCGTGATCTTGACATAGAAATACTGGGCTATGATTTTGCCAAACTCGGTTATTTCCTTCTCACCCTGGGAATGCTGCTGGGCTACCCTTGGGCGCTCAAAGCCTGGGGGCCGAACTGGTGGTGGGACCCGAAAATCTGCAGTTCAATCATGATGTGGGCAATCTACAGCACCTATCTGCATACGAGGCTTTATGCCAATAAGCCCGCCATGTTGTATTTTACCTCTCTTCTCGGCGTTGTCTGCTTTCTGGCCATGATCTTTACTTTCCTCAGTTCGTTCTTTTTCCCGGGCGAACACACCTTCGTTGGATGAGGCTGGTTATGAAGAAAAAAGGCTCCCTGGATTTTTATCTCTTGCTGTCAACGGTTGCCGTGCTCTTTGTCATTTCGACAATCTGTATCTATGGTATGTTTTACTTCAAGCTCGCCCAGATCCAGCAGCTTGCTCCGACAGAAAAGCTGGCCTATATGAACCGGATGAACAGTGTGATTGCGCCTTTTATCATCGCCCTGATTCTGCTGTTGGGAATATGCGTCCCCAAACGGCTTCTGCCCGCAGCCTGGCTGAATCGTTTTGCCATTGTGCTGGCACTTATTGCGGGAGGGGTTTCTCTGTGGTTCGGGGTCAAGACAGGGTTGGTGCTGGTGCTTGCCGCCTCGCTCATGCTGCAGCTTGTCGTGCTCGTGCTGGCCGTGGGCGGCAGTCAGTTGCTTCATTTTGAAAAAAGCGGCTACTGGGTCCGTCTTGGTTCATCTCTTATTCATCTTGGGATGATTCTTTTTGTTCTTGATCTCTTTTTTTATCAGCATCAGTCCCTTCATCTCATTCTCTTCTGGATCACCACCGGGGCGGTGGTGCTGGGCATGATTTTTTGTTTTTATTCTCAGAATGTCGTGCAGCTTGTCAGCTCAATAAGGAAAGGTTGAGAGGGAGATTGGCGGAACCGGTCATCTCAGCTGGTTGTCTAATAAGATAGAACTCAGTCTTTCAGGGAGGATGGCATGGGATGCTGTCGGAGATTACTGCCAATAACAAGGGCCGGAACACGATCGGTCATCTGTTTAAAATATGTTGCCCCTCTTCGGCTGGTGACCGTGGTCACCATCTGGGTGGACGTGATAATCGCCCTGCTGTATCGTGATGTTCTAACCCTCCCCGTCAAGCTGTTCATGCTGATCCATCTTGTCCTGGCAACCTGTATCCTGCTCGAATGCCGCCGAAGCGAGAGTTATCACAGGATTTTCAGGACAACCACCGAAAAGTAAAGGTAATCGCTGTGATAGCGCGAAAGTTCCGATCTGCACCGGGTGGGGCGGCAGATCATTTGTGCATGCTCCGGCGGCAATACCGGTTCGAGGAGATGTTCTCTGTGAAGAAAAATAATGAAAAAGCATTGACAGGCGGGCGGGTATTCATTAATTTTTAAACATGGTGAAATTTAGGTTCGTCTAATTTTGTTTTGGTTGCTTAATATATTGTTGCAGGGTGATAAAATGCAATTTTTTGATACGGGGTTAGTGATTTTTATTGTAGCGGTTGCCGCCGTTTTTCTGATAAGAAGATTTTTCTTCGGTGCCGGCTGTTCCGGCTGCTCATGTGACTGCCAGGAGAGTGATGGCAAGAAAGGTGACACGGGTATGACGGTTTCGTCTACCAATGAAAGCTCAACTTGCTGCGGGAACAGCGGCGGGAAGACGGTTCATCAATATAATTGTTCGGGATGTAAATGTTCAGGAGGGTGAGAGTATGTCTCGGATGATATTGCGGAAAATGCGAAAAAATCAGAAAGGTGTTATTACGGCTGTGAAAAAAGATGGAGAACTGGGCAGGCGTATCCGTGACATGGGACTGGTGCCGGGCACGGAAATTACCGTCCAGGGCAGGGCTCCCTTATATGACCCTGTGGCCTTGCGCGTGATGGGCAGTGTCATCTCCCTGCGCAACAATGAGGCTGATTTCATCGAAGTGGAAGTACAACCATAGACAGCAAGGCAAAGAGGGGACGGGTTCCCCTCTTTTGTTTGAGGGTACAAAAGATATCTATTCGTCGTGTCGCCGGCGGTCTGGAAGTTTTCGTTTTAAGGCCCTGGAGGCAATCTGTAAATACCCGGAAAAACTCATACAGTAATCCATGAACTGAAGAGACATGATTTTTGTTGGAATCCGGTGGCATAGGCCGCTTTGTCCGGAAGGGGTGTTCTGTTGTCCGCTCTTCGCCCTGCCTGCAATAAGAAAATAAAAAGATAATGACTGCAGAATTTAGAATAGCCCTGGCCGGCAATCCCAATTCCGGCAAAACAACCCTTTTCAATGCCCTGACCGGCTCCCGCCAGCATGTGGGGAATTATCCCGGGGTAACGGTTGAAAAAAAAGAGGGTGTTTACCGGCTTGAGCACACGAAAATCAATATTGTCGATCTGCCGGGCACCTATTCCCTCACCGCCTATTCCGAAGAGGAGGTGGTGGCACGGGATTTTCTCATCTTTGAAAAACCCCAGGTCATCGTCAATATCATTGATGCCGCTAATCTGGAAAGAAATCTCTACCTGACCACCCAGTTTTTTGAACTGGGCATTCCTGTTGTCATTGCCCTCAACATGATTGATGCGGCCCGTGACCGGGGTATCGAGATCAAGGAAGACCGGCTGGCCGAATACCTCGGGGTGCCGGTGGTGCCGATTATTGCCCGCACCGGATTCGGCACCCAGAAACTCATGGAGGAAACCGTCCGCCAGGCAGCCAAAAAAAAGGAGTGGAACCCCAAGCCTATTTCCTACGGAGAGGATATCGATTCCACTCTGCTTGATCTGGAAGAGAAAATTACCAGTGGTAATTTTCTGACCGATACCTATCCCGGGCGCTGGGTTGCCATCAAATACCTGGAAAATGATCAGCAGATTATTGATCGGGGTAGAAAGGAAAATGCCGTTTTGTCCGCCGTACTGGAGAAGGAGGTTGAGGCTGTTGCCCGCCATCTCCGGGAAACCATGGAGACCTATCCCGAGGCCATGGTGGCTGATCACCGCTATGGGTATATTAAGGGCATCCTGCAGAGGGGGGTTATTTCCCACAAGTATGACAAGGACAGGCTCTATACCTCCGACCGCATCGACAAGGTGCTGACCAACCGCTTCCTTGGCCCTCTTTTTATGGGCCTTGTCCTGTTCGCCCTTTATACCTTTACTTTTAATTACAGTGAGCTTCCGGTCGCCTGGCTGGAAAGTCTGTTCGGCCAGCTGGCCCTGATGGCGGATCACTTGCTGCCGGACGGGCAGCTGAAATCCCTGGTCGTTTCCGGTATAATTGACGGCGTGGGCGGGGTGCTCGGCTTTGTACCGCTCATCATGTTCATGTTTTTCGGCATTGCCATTCTCGAAGATACGGGCTATCTGGCCAGGGTCGCCTTCATGTTGGACCGGATTTTCAGGATATTCGGCCTGAACGGCAGTTCGGTAATGGCCTATATCCTGTCCGGCGGCATTGCCGGGGGGTGTGCCGTGCCCGGAGTCATGGCCACCCGCACCCTGCGCTCACCCAAGGAGAGGATGGCTACCCTGCTGACTGCGCCCTTCATGAACTGCGGGGCCAAGCTGCCGGTGCTGGCCCTTTTCATCGGCGCCTTTTTTTCCGAGAATAAGGCGCAATATATGTTCTTCTTTACCATCCTCTCCTGGACCGTGGCTCTGGTGCTGGCAAAGCTGCTGAGGGTTACCGTGCTGAAAGGCGAGAGTACCCCTTTTGTGTTGGAGCTTCCTCCTTACCGTTTCCCCACCTTGAAAGGACTCTTCATTCATACCTGGGAAAAAACCTGGCAGTACATCAAAAAGGCCGGCACGGTGATATTGGGCATTTCCATCATCATCTGGGCCATGATGACCTATCCCGGCCTGCCAGCCAAGGATAAGGAAAATTTTACCCAACAGCGGCAGGAGGTTGAGGTTGCCTATCCGGCTATGATTGTTGCCGGCAGCAACATGACCATCTCCCAGGAAGAGGCGGCGGAGCGGAGCCGCCTGCTGGCCGCCATAGACCGGGCAGAATCCGGGATGGCTTTACGCCATTCGGTTGCCGGCCGTATCGGCATTGCCCTGGAAAGCGTCAGTTTCCTGGCCGGTTTCGACTGGCGGACCAACATCGCCCTCATCGGCGGGGTGGCGGCAAAAGAGGTGATCCTTTCCACCCTCGGCACAGCATACTCCCTGGGAGGCGACAACCAGGAGGAGAGCGGTTCGCTGGCCAAGACCCTGGGGGCGGATCCTGGCTGGAACCCGGTGAAGGCCCTGAGTGTTCTTCTCTTTATTTCTTACTATGCCCCCTGTTTTGTCACGGTCATCTGTATCAGCCGTGAGGCCGGTTCCTGGAAATGGGGGGCCTTTTCCATGATCTTCAACACCGTTTTCGCCTTTCTTCTGGCCACCCTGGTTTTCCAGATCGGTTCGCTGTTCTGCTGAGTTGGGGGGAGTGAGAAGAAAAAATGGAAAGAAATTGAAACAGCCTTCTTTAAGACTCCTTGCTTCTTGAAGCAATTAAACAAAAAATGTCGCTTTTCCCACTAAATAAGGTAATTAGTCTGCGCTGCCAAATTTAAATACATAGTAGTAGTTTCAAGTAAAGGCATATTCCAACTTAATTGAGGTTTAGCTTGGCAACTTAAGGCTGAGTGGTTGCATTCCGCTTTTGTATAAAATTATACTCGTTACATTACTTATCTTGTTTCCACTTTCCTGGAATCC
>JAHIVT010000060.1 GCA_018816555.1 Pseudomonadota bacterium | reverse complement strand
CCCAGGTGGATAAAGGCGACAAACCGGTTGCCATGCAGATAGGGGCCGATAGCCGTTTCATTATCCGCCAGAAAAGTCTTGAGGTTGTTTATCTGGGTGGCGAGATTTGCGGTGTTGGCCAGGGTTTTCCAGGCCTCGATGGTGATTGTGGCCCCTGAGCCGGGCAGTACCACGGTATCAGACAGTGATGTCAGCGAATCGGCAGGCCGCACTTCCACCAGGGGCGAGAAGGCGGAGATAGCGGCCGGAAAGCCGGCCTGCCAGTGATTGGCGCCAAGGCTGATGACACTGCCGTTGGTGATCAGGCTATGGGCAACGGAGGTGTTGGTTACCTGCAGGGTAAGGATCAGTTCAAACTGGTCAAAAATCAGATTGGCCGGCACCCAGGCCTCCAGATACCGGCCCGGCGCCAGATCGGTAAAGCCGAAATTGAAGGTCAGCCGCGGCCCGGCGGACCAGGAGATCTGCGGCAGGTAGGAGCCGGTCATTGACGCCTGGGGCAGCCCCAGGCTGTAGTTTATCTGCAACTGATGGGAGGTTCCTGCCGCAAGCATCCTCTCAAGCACCCGCAGCTCGGCACCCGTGCCGCCGCCGAAATCATGATGCGTGGCCTGGTCGACAGGGATCTCTGCACCATCCAACCAGAGGCCGGTGATGGTCTGCCGGAGATCAAAGATGGGGTTGCCGCTGTGGCGACCCAGCTTGAACTCCACCAGGGCGCTGCCGATGCCGGTGGAGGTGGCGGCGTCAAAGGTCAGGTTTGCCGTGATGCGGCTGATGTCCATCGGCACGGCCCACAGGCCGTCAACCACCTTTGGCCGAGGGGCCAGGTGCAGATTGGTATTGGACACATCACCGAGGGCGGGCAGCATGTCAAGCAGTCCGGCAAGACCCACGACGCATTCCCCGTCAGCCGGCTGGCAGATACCGCTGTTGCATTTCAGGACGGCGCGCCAGCCATAGCTTCGCGCCGCAGCGATATGACTTGCGGTTTCGGTGACAAAAATACTCTGCTGGCTGGCCTGGCTGTGGCCGGCCTTCTGCAGGGCCAGATCAAAAATGGGCTGAGCCGGTTTACCCGCATTCCCGGTAATCTCGGTGGAGATGGTCACCAGCTTCGGCTCGATAAATTGAAGCAGGCCGAGGCTGTTCAACCGGGCGCTGACCTGGTTTACAGTAGTGCCGGGGGGCTGGTTTGAAAGAAGGCCCAGACGGTAGCCCCTCTGCTGCAGAATCTGCAGGGTATCAAGACAATCGGCATACAGGCGGTCCTGGTTGTTTTGATAATAGATCAGGGTATCGCCCAGATCAAAAAACAGGGTGGAAGGAACAGCAGCTGTCATAATTTTCTTCTCTCTCTCATCATTTCATAAAGTATTGGTAACGTTATTTTTCGCGTCCAGAAACAGGCAGAGGCCCTGCCGATCCGGCCGGGCCCCTGCCAATGCGGTGGTTCATTTACAAACTTTTGACTGTCTCGTGAAACCCACTCGACAGCCGTACTGTGCAGATATTTTCTTGATTTATCGTCACGAAAATTTAGTGCCAAGACTTATTACGAAACCATCAACTTTTCCGCGCCACCGGTTTTTTGGCGGTCGCGGTGGTCTTCTTCACGGTCGGGGTGGTCTTCACCTTCACCTCGATCTTTTCCCGGATGACCGGCGGTTTGACAATGACCGGCGTCTTTTTCTTCTCCACCACCCGGACCAGCACATCAAAGCCGCCGATGAACTCACCCTTGGCATTGCGCTGGACGAATTCCACGGTGAACTCCTCACCGGGTTTGGCATCTGCCGGCGCCTGGACCGTGACCTTCAGCGTCCGGCGCTGGTGGGGTTTCATGGTATAGACAAAACCCGTGCGGATGCCCGGTTTCAGCATCAGGACGCTGCCCTGCTCCTGTTTCACCGCTACCGCATCGCAGCGGGAAAATTCCCCCTGGGATGTGGCAGACTGTGAGGAAACAGCGGTTTGCTTCAGCATCATGGTGGAATCCGGGGCAAGGTCCAGTACAATCTGCTCCCCCAGCGTGGCGCTCGCCACCTCGATACGTGCCGCCTGCAGAAAACGTACTGACGGCTGCTGCACGGCCAGCATCTCCTCCTGAACGCTGACCCGCTGCACTGCCAGCTCCCGGGCCTGCTGCAGAAGCTCGCTAATGACATACTCATTATGATGGGAAAAGGAGACCGCGAGCCCTGGCCAGCGGTCAGGCCGGATTATCTCAAGCCGCACCAGTTCCTCGTATTTGAGATGAAAGTTGCTGATGGTGAAATGGAAATCTGCCGAATCACCCGGCACCAGATCGACGACATCGGTGTTGCGCTGACGCAGCTTGCCGTTGCTGGCGCCAATGCTGGTCACCCCGGCCGCCACATGGTCAACCGGATTATAGATCTCGGCCAGGATACAGCCGTGCAGGGACGTCTGACCGGCAGGGATGACCGGGATCAGATCCTTGTCCCAGCGTCCCCAGATGGTGCGGGTCTCGCCGGGGGCCAGATCGAATTCCGCCACGCCGCTGATGATATTGTTACGGAAATCCGCCGGGTAGACCGGGGTGGAGAAGGGGCTCTTGAAGCTGAAGTTCACCACCAGCGAGCGGGCCGCCATTGTGCCCTGGTTGGTGATCACCGCATAGAACCAGTTATCCTGGCCAAACTCCACCTGCTCCCTGCTTCTGATGCTGCTGTTATCCTGCTGGGACCAGAGACTGGTCAGCCGGATATCGGAGCCGGCCTGGCACTCGAGGATCTCCCGGTCATGGAATTCATCGATCATCGGCACAAGCTGACGGCCGCATTGATCCTCCAGTTCCTCGTGGGTGTTCATCAGCGCCTCGGCCGCCTCGGGCATGGAGGCGCTGGTGGTGAGCAGCCGGTTGCTGGCGATTATTGTCTTGAGCAGGATGTCCCGGGGCTCCTCCCAGTCGGCAACGGTGGGCGAATCCCCGCCCATGGTCAGAAAGATATTCCACAGGGCGCCCGACCAGATCTCGCTGTTGGGATAAAAGGTATATTGAGTGGTACCGGGGATTATTTGACCGGCTACAAAAGCGGAATAGAGCTTATCATGATCCACCCGCCGCAGCCCCCGCAGGCCGTCCCCAAGGTTGTTATTGACAAAGACCCAGTCCTCCATGACCTGCCGCTGGTAGCCGTTGCCGTGCAGGATGTTATAGAGGACCGCCGTCATATCGCCGAAACCCTCGCCGATGGCCCGGCTTTCATAGCGGGTGGTACCCGCCACCGGGCTGCCCCAGCCCGGCACCATATCATCCTGAATGGCATGACTATACTCATGGGCCATGCAGTCCGAATCCTCGGCCCGGTCCGGCTGGGTGGGACCGGAATCGGAAAAATGCAGATCCTTGGTGGAGGGCGAATACCAGGCGGCATTCATGCTGTTGTCATGGGGGTCGGCGTCGATGGCCCGGTTGTTGGCATCATTGATGCCCAGGGTGTCCTGGATGTAACGCTGCAGGGAATCGATATGATAATAGACATTGACCGCCTCGAAATTATCATCCGTCCGGGTGTAGTTGAAGCCGGTGGCGCTGCTTTCCTGGGGAATGCCGATATTGGGATTGGCCAGGTTGACGATATTGCAGAAGGGGCCGCTCAGGGTATAGTTGCCGCCCACCGGACCGGTGATATCCCGCAGGACCACGGTCTGGCGCGTCCCGTTGAGGGTGGCCTCCGGGGTGGTGCCTTCCCGGATGGTATTGTCATTTAAGACGACAACCGGATTGGGGTTAAAGACCATGCCCTGGCCGTCAACCAACATGATATGGTCCTCCAGGGCCAGGACGGCGCCGTTTTCCGCATCCACATAGACGAACCAGTCATGGGGCGGCTGCAGGGTATTGGCAATGACCAGCCAGGCCAGCCGTAAACCCTCCGCCGTGCGGAAATAAACCCTTTCGGTGCTCAGCTTCCCCTTCGGCCTGATGGTAAAATTCTCGCCCACCGCCCGGCGCATGATCTTCTCCGCCTCGGCAGCCGCTATCTTTTCCTCTTTGGCCGTGGTGATCACCGACTCCCTGGGCTGGTGACCGGCGTTTATCCGCCGGACAAAACCGGCCTTGTCGATGTGCACCACAACCTCACCGCCCACGACCTGCATCCCGTCAATATACTGCTGAAACCGGACATAACTGCCGGTGGAGGTTGTTTTGCTCTGCGTAACCTGCAGATCCTTTTTGTCGGTGGACAGGCGCAGGGTGCCTCCCAACTCGGTTAGCAGCGCCAGCGCCCCTTTCTCAGGTGTATCCCCCGGCGATACAGCCACCCGGCAATCAATCTTCCTGGGGATAGTCGTTTTCGCATCATATTGAATTCTCGCATTTTTCATAATATCAGCTAATTTCATATGTCAAATTCCTTATCTGTTTTTAAAATAGGTACGCCGCTCCCCGGGGAAAAAACCGCGAGGTTATCTGCCCCCTGGAGCCTGCCCGAAAAGCTGCCCCTTGCAGGAACAGATCTGCAACCCGGCAGGTCTCTGTCATTTCGGTCTGGCGGCCGCAAACAACTGGTATAACACGGAAATACCCTGGCAACCTGTCATCATCGCAACCACATGGTCATCCCTGTCCGCCCATGTCTCCCCCTCATTTTGCATACCATTCTCCTTTTCATTTTTATGTTTTCACCTTTTTCCTCATCCCGGCCAAATTGCACAAAACCCGGCCTACCGCTACCCCATGTTTGTATCCAAAATCCGTACCACCGGAAAATAATAAGATAACATATTTAATATCAGCTAGTTACAAAAACCAACATGTCATTTTTTGACGCAGATCCCGGTTGACCTGTAACAGGTGGCATCCTTACCGGCAAAATCAGCAGGGAACAAAGTGGCATGAGAGTATACTATTGTCGGGCATGCCAGGCAGGCACAAGCCTGGCTGAAAGATGTTACGTAACAATGTTACCTCTGATTGTTACAGATCAGGCAAGACAGGGAAAAACACCCTGGAGATGGAGAAAACCGCACAGATTTTGCCCGGCAGGGGCTCTTTGGGCCGGGAAAAAATTATTACTGCAAAAATCTCTTTTGTTTTAAAAGGCAATGTCTGGTATTCTAAATACTTAACGGCCCAAGAGAAAAATGGAATGTCCTGTTATCCACAAAATCTTCGACAAAACACAACGAGTAACATTACTACTTCTTCATCTGTGCCAACCACTTGAAGGAGGAACGGACCAAGACCGGGGATAGGGCAGACAACCCCTATCGGCCACCGGATTTCCTCCCCCGCGAGCCCAGACCGATGAATAGGGAAATCCCGAAAAAATAAACATTCCGCCAACAGGCTTAACCCCTGTCTGCGCCGCAACATTAACGCAAGTAAATATAAATGGCTGCATCGCCCACCCAACAGCGCCGCATAAAAAAAAGACCCGTTCTCAGGGCCTTTCTGCTCATATTTCTGGTTCTCATCCTGCTGATCATCGGCTCCGTGGCGACATTTCTCTACATAGAACTGCCCTCCTCCCGCTTCCAGGCCAGGTATCTGACCCGGCTGGTCAGTGAGCTTACCTTTCAAGTGGAAGATGGGCCAAGTTCACTCACCTGCTATCCGGAATACGGCATCTCCGA
The DNA here is from genome assembly GCA_018816555.1 of Pseudomonadota bacterium. GTDB lineage: Bacteria > Desulfobacterota > Desulfobulbia > Desulfobulbales > SURF-16 > SURF-16. Next base: position 21,601 of record JAHIVT010000060.1, on the reverse strand, counting down.
CACGCGCATGGGTTACACCCGCATCCCGGAATATCTCAGGTCCCTGACCTCCAGGGGTTTCAGCATCGAAAAACAGGCCCGGGTTTCGCCGCGCATGATCCAGTTACACCAACAGTGGGGTCTGTACCCCACCTATCATGAAAAAGTGCGGGCCGGATTGACCATCCTGGGATGTAATGACGAGACCATCTATTCCGTCCGTTTCCCGGAACGGGTCTACCAGGATTTCACCGACATCCCGCCGGTGCTGGTTGACAGCCTGCTGTACATTGAAAACCGCGAACTCCTCAATTTCCGCCACCCTACCCGTAACCCGGCCATTGAATGGGACCGGCTGGCCAAGGCGGCAACGGATCGCGGCATCCAGGTATTCAAACCGGAACACGATGTGCCCGGCGGCAGCACCCTGGCCACCCAGATTGAGAAATACCGCCACTCCCCGGACGGCATGACCCATAACGTGACCGACAAGCTGCGGCAGATGGCCTCCGCCTCCCTGCGGGTCTATCTGGACGGTGAAAATACGGTCAAGGCGCGCCATCGCATCGTTTACGAATACCTCAACACCGTGCCGCTGTCAGCGGCCGGCGGGCTGGGAGAGATCAACGGCATCGGCGATGGGATGTGGGCCTGGTACGGAGTGCACTTTGCCGCCTTCAACCAGGCACTCCTTGCCGAAGAAACCGGACAGGGACTGCTGGACAAGGCATGGATGTTCAAACAGGCCCTGAGCCTGATTGTCGCCCAGCGCCGGCCCTCCGGTTTTCTGCTGGCCGACCCCTCCCTGCTGGAAAATCAGACCAATGCCCATCTGCGGCTGCTGGCCAAGGAGGGCATCATCAGCCAGGCCTTGCGTGACGAGTCACTGAAGGTCAAACTCCATTTCGGCAAGGACCGGCCGCCCCAGGACACCGGCTCGTTCATCACTCGCAAGGCCTCCAATGCGGTGCGGCTTCAGCTTTCCGAGCTGCTGGGCATACAGCGTTTCTATGATCTGGACCGCCTGGACCTGACCGTGGTAAGTACCCTGCACAGACCGACCCAGAAAGCGGTGACGGATTTTCTGGTGAAATTGAAGGATCCGGAATTTCTGCAGCAGAACGGCCTCACCGTGCAGCGCATGATGTCCCGGGGCGATCCGGCCAAGGTCATTTACAGCTTCAACCTCTATGAACTGGGGCCCTATGGCGCCATGACCCGGGTGCAGGCGGACAATCTTGACCAGCCCTTTGACATCAACATCGGCACCAAACTGGATCTGGGCTCCACCGCCAAGCTGCGCACCCTGGTCACCTACCTGGAGATCATTGCCAGACTGCATGAGAAGTATGCCCATCTGGACGCAAAGGGCATGGCCGCTCTGGAAATCAGCCCCAACGACCGGCTCTCCCGCTGGGCGGTGGACTATCTGCTGACAGCCCCGGACCGCAGCCTGGAGGCGATGCTCGATGCCGCACTTGAACGCCAGTATTCGGCCAGCCCCAAGGAGACCTTCTACACAGGAGGCGGCAACCACACCTTCTCAAACTTCAGCAGAAAAGACGACGAAAGCATCATGTCGGTGAAAATGGCCATGCGCCATTCGGTCAACCTGGTGCTCATCCGCCTGATGCGCGACATCGCCCATCATTACATGCTGCAGGTGCCGGGTTCCTCCGCCCGTATTCTGGAGGACATGGACAATCCTGCGCGCAAGGAATATCTCGAACGATTTGCCGATCAGGAAAGCAAGGTGTTCATGCTCCGCTTCTATCATAAATACCGGGGGAAAACACCACAACAGATTCTTGATATCATGCTGGCCGACCTCAAACCCACCCCGCGCCGGCTGGCGGCCATTCACCGCTATCTCGTCCCCGAGGCAACCCTGGCAGAGTTCACCGCCTTCATGGAAAAGCACCTGCCCACCTTCAAGGAGACCGGTACCCAGACCTTGCAGAAGTATTACGACCAGTTCGGGCCGGACAAGTTCTCCCTGGCTGATCAGGGCTATATCGCCCAGGTGCACCCCCTTGAGCTGTGGCTGGCCAGCTATATTTCCACCCATCCCCAGACCATTTGGACGGAAATCGTGGCAGCCAGTGAAAAAGAACGGCTTGCGGTTTACAGCTGGCTGATGCGCACCAAACGCAAAAACGCCCAGGACCGGCGCATTCGCAATCTGCTGGAAATGGAGGCCTTTCTGGAGATCCATAAGGACTGGAAGCGGCTGGGTTATCCATTCAGCTCCCTGGTGCCGTCCTATGCCACTGCTATTGGCTCTTCGGCGGACCGGCCCGCGGCCCTGGCCGAACTGATGGCCATTCTGGTCAACGATGGGGTACGGCCCCCTGCCGCCCTGCTTACCTCCATGAACTTTGCAGAGGGAACGCCTTATGAGGTTCTGCTGCAGCGGCAACCGGCAATTGGCGAACGGGTCATCCCCAGTGAGGTGGCCCGCGCCGTACGCGGCGTGCTGCGTGATATCGTGCAGAAAGGTACGGCGTCGCGCATCAACGGCGCCCTGCTGGGTAAAGACGGCAACGAGATTCCCATCGGCGGCAAGACGGGCACCGGCGATCACCGCTATGTCACCTACAGGGCAGGCGGCGCGGTCAAGGAATCCAAGGTGGTCAACCGCTCCGCCACCTTTGTTTTTTACATCGGCGACCGCTTTTACGGCACCCTCACCGCCTTTGTTCCAGGCTCCGATGCCGCCCATTTCGAGTTTACCAGCTCGCTGCCGGTGACCATTCTGCGTCTGCTGCTGCCGAGCCTGGAACCGCTGGTGACGGCCCCGGCCATGGAGACCCCGGCCTTCGGCAAGGTGGTCGAGCCGGTCAAGGTGGTGAACACTCCGACCCCTCCGGCCGCACCTGCGGTTCCTGCTGATGCAGAGGAAGAACCTTTGCCGGACTATCAGCCTGAGCTGGAAGAAGAGCCTCTTCCAGCGGCTCCAACGGCAACGCCATAAAACAGGCCGGAGCTTACTTCTTCCGCTCCGCCAGTGCCTCGGCTATGTGCCGCACCCGCAGACCGTCCTGGCGCACCTCGGCCCCGCCCCGCAGCTGCATGACGCAGCCCGGGCAGTCGGTGACCAGCTCTCCAGCCCCGCTGGCCGCCACATTATCGAGCTTTTTGTTCAGCAGTTCCCGGGACTCCTCGGGGAATTTCATGGAAAAGGTGCCGCCGAAACCGCAGCACACATCCTCCTCAGCCGACACCACATAGTCAAGCCCCGCCTGTCTGAGCAATTGCCGCGGCGCCTCGGTTACCCCAAGCCCCCGGCAGAGATGGCAAGGTGAGTGGTAAGCTATCTTGCCTTGCCCGCCATGCTGACTGAAATCATTTTTATCCAGCCCGAGCACATCGCTGACAAAAGAACTGAAGTCGATGACCTTGGCACTGAAGACCTTGGCCGCCTCGGCCAGGCGCGGATCATCTTCCAGCATCTTTGGATAGGCGTGCTTGAGATGCGAGGCGCAGGAGGCGCACAGGGTGATAATATAGTCGCATTGGGCCGCATCCATGGCCTTGACGTTCTGCTCGGCCACATCCCGGGCCGCCTTGCTTTCCCCCATCATCACCAGGGGCAGCCCGCAGCAGGACTGGCCCATGGGATAATCCATGGCAACCCCATGCCCTTCCATCACCTTGACTCCGGCCTTCATCTGTTCAGGGTAGACAAAGTCCTGCACACAGCCGGAAAAGAGCGCCACCCGAAAGCGGGGCTTGTCCACCCGGGGCCTGATTGCCGGCCACTCGTCGCGGAAGGCCTTGTCCGCCACCACAGGCAAAGCGCGAAAATTCTGCTCCCTGACGAAGATCATGGGCAGATGGCGGAGGTAACCCGTAGTGCCCTCCTTCACCGGTTTCTGCCCCCATTTAGCGGTTTTCAGCAGGGTGTGGAACAGCTTGCGGTTGCTCATCACCTTGCCGAGCAGCACGCTGGGCAGGGGATGCCCTTCCTCGTTCTGGATGCGGGCATGCACCTGCTTGATCAACCGGGGCAGGTCGATGCCGGCGGCGCAGACCTCCTTGCAGGCGCCGCAGTTGATGCAGTTCTGCACCAGATTCTTGGCCTTGTCCCGGCCGTGGAAAAAATAGGTCAGCAGCAGACCGATGGCGCCGATGTAAATGTGGCCCATGCGGTGGCCGCCCACCAGCCGGTATACCGGGCAGACATTGGCGCAGGCCCCGCAGCGCACGCAGCGCAGTATCTGCCGAAAATCCGGGTCCTGGGCCAGGGCCATGCGCCCATTGTCCAGAAAGACGATATGATATTCCTTTTTGCCCTCAGGACCGGTGGCGCAGGCATTGGCGCCGGTGATCCAGGTCACGTAGGAGGTGATGGCCTGGCCGGTGGCGTTGCGTGGCAGGGCCTTGATGATGCGCAGGGCGTCATGCAGGGTGGGGGTGAGCTTGTCCACCCCGCACAGGGCGACATGCACCCGGGGCAGGGTCGTCACCAGCCGGGCATTGCCCTCGTTGGTGACAATGCCGATGGCACCGGTCTCCACCACGGCGAAGTTGGCGCCGGAAATACCCATGTCCGCCTCAATGTACTTGGCGCGCAGCTCCCGGCGGGCCACCTTGACCAGCTTTTCGATGTCCGAGTCCTGTTTTTTTCTGGTCACGTCGGTGAACAGATCCGCCACCTGGTAGCGGGAAAGATGGATGGCGGGCATAACCATATGGGAGGGACCCTCATGGCGCAGCTGGATGATCCACTCTCCCAGGTCGGTCTCGGTGACCTCAAGGCCATCGGCCTCCAGCCTGTGGTTGAGCAGGGTCTCCTCGGCGGTCATGGACTTGGACTTGACGATCTTTCGACAGCCGTGGTCCTTGGCGATGCGGCAGATGATCTCATTGGCCTCGGCCGCGGTCCTGGCCAGGTGCACATGCACCCCGGCCTGTTCGGCCTTGAACCGGAACTCTTCATAGAGTTCCGGCAGGCGGGAAATGGCCACGTCCTTTGCCGCGGCGATCTCGGCGATCAGCTCCTTTTCATTCATGCCGGCAAAGGCCTTGACCCGGTTGGTGCGGTAGGCCTTGGCAAAGGCATCCATGGCCTGGCGCAGAAAATCGTCGTCCAGTGCCTCCTGGCACTGCTTTCTATATTCTTTCAGGGTATCGGCGTCTTGCATGATCAATTATCCTCCCAGAGCAGAATGTGGAGTTCCAGCGGTCCGTGCACCCCCAGGGCAAGGACCCGTTCAATGTCCGCGGTGCGGGAGGCGCCGGTGATAAAGGCCAGATAGCTGGGGGTATTTCCCATGAACGCCAGCAGCTCAGGCTCGGCCTCATACGAGGTTCCCCGCATTTTTGAGACAGGCAGCACGGCCACGTGGGTTTCGCTGACCATGGTAGCCAGCCGCACCTCTTCGCTGGAGGAGTTGAGCACCAGGGTGCCGGTTTCGGCAATGCCCAGGTCGCAGACGGTGAAGCCGATATCAAGCCCTCCCAGGTGGCGGCGCAGGCCGCTATGGATCAGCTCCATGCCCTTATCCGCACACAGGGTGCGCAGTGCAGTGGACTGCTCCTGGTCAAGACCCGGTGCGGCAATAATCTTGCCGATCTTTTCCCGGCACAGCTGCATGGAGGGCTCGGAGAGATTCAGCTCGCAGCCGGAAACCAGCAGCGGACACATCTCCTTGCCGTCGCAAAGGGCAACGGTGTAAGCAAAGGCCTCTTCCAGGGTCTTGACCCGGGACACCCTGGCGGACACCAGTTCCGCCTTGCTGATGAACGTATCCAACATCGTCTTGCTGGTTGTTTGCATGGAAATTTCCTCATATGTTTACAGGAAGAGTTTACAGTTGACGGTTAACAGTTTACGGTTGGGGGATTTAAGATTTACAAAGAGAAACATCCTCCGCCGTAAACCGGCAACCGTAAACCGTAAACATATGGCCTGGGACAGAATGATTTTCGCCAAACCCGCGAAAAAAATTCAGCCACCTCAGTCCGGAGGGAAAATTAAATCTGTCTCCCGGCATCAAGTTGGATTGCAACGGATGCCTACCCGAGCACCTCAACGGTCTGCCTGGCGATTTCCAGCTCCTCGTTGGTGCGCACCACCAGCAACTCCACCTTGCTCTCCGGGGCGCTGATGCGCAGCCAGTCACCCGGGCGCCGTCCGTTGGCCTCGTGATCCAGAATGATGCCTAAGTTCTCCAGTCCGGCCAGGGCAGCCTTGCGCACTTCGCGATCATTCTCGCCGATGCCGGCGGTGAATACCAGGGCATCAACCCGGCCCAGCACGGCAAAGTAGGCGCCGATATACTTTCTGATGCGGTGGACGAACATGTCAAAGGCCAGCTTGGCCAATCTATCGCCCTGCTGCCGGGCGGCGTGGATGTCGCGCATATCGTTCATGCCGCACACCCCCTTGAGGCCGGATTCCCTGTTCAGCATGGCATCAATCTCCTCGATGTCCATGCCCCTGCTGCGATGCAATATGGCATGCAGGGCCGGATCGATATCACCGCAGCGGGTGCCCATGATCAGTCCCTCCAGGGGCGTCATGCCCAGGGAGGTTTCCACGCTGCGGCCGTTCTGCACCGCGGTCATGGAGCAGCCGTTGCCGAGATGGATGGTGATCAGATTGCACTCTGCCAACGGTTTGGAAAGAATCCTGGCGGACTCAAAGGCCACATACTTATGGGAGGTGCCGTGGAAGCCGTAGCGGCGGATGCGGTCCTTTTCGTAAAGTTCGTAAGGCAGGGCGTACAGAAAGGCGCTGGGCGGCATGCTCTGGTGAAAGGCCGTATCAAAGACCGCCACCTGGGGCACCCCGGCAAAAAGCTGCCTGGCCACCCGGATGCCGTCCAGGTTGGCCGGATTGTGCAGGGGCGCCAGGGGCACGTTGGCTTTAATCGCATCCACAACCTCATCAGTGATCAGAGCCGGCTGTTGGAAAGACTCACCCCCGTGCACCACCCGGTGACCCACCGCATCGATCTCGGAGGCATCACGGATCACCCCGTCCTGCTGATCGCTGATCTGCTTAATCAGCAGCTTCATGCCGGTACTGTGATCCGGGATAGTGGTTTCCAGCCTGGTTAATTTCTCCTTCCCGGTACCCGGATAGGTCGTGGCGGTGAGGACGCCGCCGGCTTCACCGATGCGTTCCACCAAGCCTGTGACCAGGACGCTTTCCGTATCCATGTCCAGCAGCTGGTATTTGATGGAGGAACTGCCTGAATTGATGACCAGAATCTTCATATTACTACCCTCTTTCCGCCTGGGCCTGGATGGCGGTGATGGCCACGGTGTTGACGATATCAGGCACGGTGCAGCCGCGGGACAGGTCGTTCACCGGTTTTTTCAGTCCCTGCAGAACCGGGCCGATGGCCACGGCGTTGGCGGCACGCTGTACGGCCTTGTAAGTATTGTTGCCGGTGTTGAGGTCCGGGAAGATGAATACGGTGGCATGGCCCGCCACATCGGAGCCGGGCATCTTGGTGGCGGCCACCTCCGGGTCGATGGCGGCATCGTACTGCAGCGGCCCGGCGATGGGCAGGTTAAGGCCGCGATCAACAATGATTTGTTTGGCAATGGCCGTGGCCTCAACCACCTTGTCCACGTCCTCGCCCTTGCCGGAAGTGCCGGTGGAATAACTGAGCATGGCCACCCGGGGTTCGATACCGAAGATGCGGGCCGTCTCCGCCGAACTGATGGCGATCTCGGCCAGGCCCCGGGCATCCGGGTTGGTGTTGACCGCGCAGTCGCCGAAGACCAGCACGCTGTCCTTGAGGCACATGAGGAAGATTGAAGAGACGAGGGATGCGCCGGGTTTGGTCTTGATAAACTCGAAGGCCGGCCGGATGGTCTGGGCCGTGGTGGTAACCGAACCGGAAACCATGCCGTCGGCCAGCCCCTTATGGACCATCATGGTGGCGAAATAGGTGGGATCCGACATGCGATCCCGGGCGGTATCCATGAGGATCCCCTTATGTTTGCGCAGTTCGGCGTAGGTGGCGACAAAATCATCGTAATACTCAGATTCGCTTGGGTTGATAACCTGGGCGCCCTTTATGTTGAGGCCGAAGGTGGCAGCCCTGGTGCGGATGTCCTCTTCACGGCCCAGCAGGATGAGATCCGCCACCCCCCGGCGCAGCAGGATGTCGGCGGCGCGGAGAGTGCGCTCCCCGGACCCTTCGGGCAGGACGATGCGCTGGCGGTTGCGGGCCGCCTTCTCCACCAGGGAGTATTCAAACATCTTGGGGGTAACCCGGGAGGAACGCCGGGTTACCACCCGCTGCCGCAGTTCCGACACATTGACGTAGCGGGCAAAGCCGCCCAGGGCGGTGGCAATGCGCTGGCTGTCTTCAACCTCGATGCGGCCGTAGACCTTGTTCAACTGCTGGATGGTCTGATAGGTGTGGCCCTCCACCGAGATCACTGTCACCGGCACCCCGGTCCAGCCCTCGATGAGCCGATGCACGCTCTCATCCGGCTGCAGGCCGCCGGTGAGCACAATGCCGGCGATGTCCGGATAGAGGCTGGACAGGCGGGAAGAGAGGCTGGCGAGAATGATGTCCGAGCGGTCCCCCGGGGTGATGATCAGGCTGCCGGCCTTGATGTACTTCAGGAAGTTGCCGATCTGCATGGCCGCCACCACGTAGTTGTCCACCAACGAACTCAACCCGCCGTGGCCATAGAGCACCTGGCCGTCCAGCCAGCGCCTGACGTCGTTCACCGTGGGCTTGCCCAGGGTCTCGCTCTCCGGAATGGTATAGAAATGCAGGGGCTGACTGCAGCCCTTGCAGCGTATCTTATCCTGAATCAGGCTGATCATGTCCTCGTTGAAACCGGCCGGCGCCCGGTTGACCACACAGGCCACCAGGTCCACCCCCTTTTCCTCCAGGGTGTCGATGGTCAGCTGGGTGAAGCTGACCACCTCCTCCGGCGTCTTTTCCCGGCCGGAGGAAACCACCAACACCGGCGCCCCGAGGTTTGCCGCGATATCGGCGTTGATGTTGAACTCAAAGGCCGCGTCCTTGCCCTTGAAGTCGGTGCCCTCGCAGAGCACGAAATCATACTTGGCTTCCAGCTGCTTGTATTTGTTCAGGATGTTTTCATGGAGATACGCCTCTTGGCCTGAATTGATCAGTTCCCTGGCCTCAGTCAGCGTATAGGCGTAGGTTTCCTCGTAGGGCACATCGAGCCTGAAATGGTTGAGCACCAGATTGATGTCATGATCCCGCCCGCCATCAACCGGGTCGTTGATGATCGGCCGGAACAGGCCCACATTATTGAGTTCGCGCAGGATCATCTGCATAACCCCAAGCACCACGGCGGATTTGCCGCTCAGTTCCTCGGTTGCGGTTACATAAAGAGTCTTGGCCATGGTTATTACCTCGTGATGAATTTACCCCTGTTTTTTCAAGGAGTCGGCGTAGAGTTCGATGACGTGTTTGACTTTGATGCCCGCCTTTTTGTGGGAAAGCATGTCCGTGATGTGCAGCATGCAGGCCGGGCAACTGGTAGCCAGGATATCCGCTCCGGAATCCATGATGTTCTGAGCCTTGCGGCTGCCGATTTTTTTGGACAGATCGTAATGGGCGACGTTAAAGCTGCCGCCGCAGCCACAGCAGGTGCCCGCTTCCCGCATTTCCTTAAAGGTGCCACCCGCCGCCTTGATCATGGTGCGCGGCTGAGCGGTGATGCCGAGCCCGTTTTTGAGATGGCACGGGTCGTGATAGGTGACTTTGCCGCAGCCTGCCGCGGGCGCCTCTTTAACCCCCAGGACATCCACCAGAAACTGGCTGATGTCCATGGTTTTTTCGGCCAGCTCCTTGATTGCGGCTGTGAGGGCGGGATCGCCCTTGAACATGCGCGGCCAGAGTTCCTTGATGGTTGCGGTGCAGGTGGCACAGGAAGTAAGCAGATAATCAAACGAGCCGGCCGTAAACCATTGTACGTTCATGGCCACCAGTTTGTCAAAGGTTGCTTGTTCGCCGCTGGACAGGGCAGGAATACCGCAACAGGCCTGCTTGGCGGGCAAAAAAACACCCACCCCCTTCTGCTCAAGCACCTTAAGCGCCGCCTCGCCCACCTGGGGAAAAACCTTATCAATGACGCAGCCGGTGAAGAAGGCAACCTTGACGCCGCTGGCCCCGGCCGGGGAATCAAGCTCCGGCACAATCTTATGCAGCGGGGTGGCGGCCAGGGTATTGAAATGGCGGTCCCCCACCAGGGGTGAATTGAAACGGGCACAGGAGGAACCGAGCATATCATCCACCTTTTTGGTGAACAACCCCTGGAAGGTTGCGCCCATCCCTGTCAATACATTAAACAACCGGGGATTGGCCAGCATGCCGCGAAAGATGGCTTTCTTGGTCTTTGACAGGCCGAAATAACCGGTCATGATGGCCCGGGCCTTGAGAAAGATGTCCATGATCTTGACGCCGCTGGGGCAATTGGCCTGGCAGGTGCCGCACAGCAGGCAGCGGTTCAGCTTGTCGTTGACCCCGGCCGCATCTTTGAGCATCTCATGGGCCAACCCATCCAGCAGGGCCAGCTTGCCCCGGGTGACGTCGGCCTCGCGCCCGGTCTGGGCAAACACAGGACAGACCGCCTGGCACATGCCGCAACGCATGCAGCTTACCAGCTGGTCGTCCAGTTCCTTGAACATCTGAGCAAGTTGATGCAGATCAGCCATGACAACCTCCTAGCCTATGATTTTGCCGGGATTGAGAATTCCTTTGGGATCGAGCACGGATTTCATGCGGCGGAAGTAATCAAGGGTGCCGCGGTTGGTCTCCAGCACCATGTACTTGGCCTTGGCCAGACCGATGCCGTGCTCGCCGGACAGGGTGCCGCCGAGTTCCAGGGCTCGGTTGAAGATCTCGTCAATGGCCTTTTCCACCCGCTGCCACTCCTTTTCATCACGCCGGTCCGTGAGGATGGTGGGATGCAGGTTGCCGTCACCGGCATGGCCGAAGGTGCCGATGGTCAGCTGATATTTTTTGCTGATGTCATCCAGGGCCTTAATCATGGCCGGAATCTTGGAACGCGGCACAGTGGCGTCCTCCAGCACGCAGGTGGGCCGGAGTTTGGCCAGGGCCGGCAGGGCGTCGCGCCTGGCCTGCCAGACCGCGTCCCGTTCGGCTGCGTCCCGGGCCACCTTCAGCTCGGTGGCGCCATGCTGTTTGCATATCTGTTCAACAAGTTCCGCCTCGTCAGCCACCTGGGCCGGATGGCCATCCACTTCGATGAGCAGCAGGGCCGCCGCATTTTTGGGAAGACCGGCGTGGCGAAAATTCTCCACGGTGCGGATGGTGAAATTGTCCATGATCTCCAGGGTAGCGGGAACAATTTTCGCGGCGATGATGGCAGCCACGGTCTCCGAGGCCGCCTGCATGGAATTAAACATGGCCATCATGGACCTGGACGCCTTGGGAGGCGGGATAATCTTTAAGATGATCTTGTCGAACACGCCCAGGGTTCCTTCCGAGGCAACCATCAACCCGGTCAGGTTATAGCCGGAGACGCACTTGACGGTGCGCGAACCGGATTTGATCAGATTGCCGTTCACGTCCCAGAAGTCGATACCCATGACGTAGTCCTTGGTCACGCCGTATTTGAGGCCGCGCAGGCCACCGGCGTTCTCCGCCACGTTGCCGCCCAGGGTGGAAACCGCCTGGCTGCCGGGGTCCGGTGGATAAAAGAGCCCGCAGGCCGCCACTTCCGCGGCAAACTTTGCCGTGACCACCCCTGGCTCCACCACGGCGTACATATCCTCGGCATTGATCTCCAGGATGCGGTTCAGACCGTTGGTCAGCACCACCACGCCGCCGGGATGGGGAATGGTGCCGCCGGAGAGATTGGTTCCCGCCCCGCGCACGGTGAGCGGCAGGCCGTGGTCATTGCATAGCTTGACGGTCTTGCCCAGGGCCTCGCTGTTTTCCGGCCGAACCACCAGGGCCGGCATCACCGAATCAAGCACGGCCGCATCGTATGAATAAACATGGCGATCGGTTTCACTGGACATGACATTGTCATCTCCAACTATTGCGGCGAATTCCTTTATAATTGATGTATTCATTGCATTGCTCCTTTGCACTCTCTGTGACTCCGTTGCCTGCCCGGAGAACTCTTTTATCCGTCATCAACCTGTCTGCGCCCTGCCCTGCCGGATTAGAAGAGGGTTGGGAAGAAAACAAAGCACATCAGGGTTGCCACAATTCCCACCACGGTGCCATAGAGCAGGAAGGGCCAGACCGTCCGTTTAAGGATGGTGCCTTCCATGCCGGACAGACCGACCACGGCACACACTGCAACGATATTGTGGATGCAGATCATATTGCCCATGGCGCCACCAGCGACCTGGGCCGCCACTATGATCTGCCGGGGCAGATCAAGCTGGGAGGCGACGCCCCACTGAAATTCGGCAAAGAGCAGATCGGAAACGGTGTTGGATCCTGTGATAAAGGAGCCGAGCCCGCCGACAAAGGAAGCGAACATGGGCCAGGCGCTGCCGGTGATGGCGGCGACAGTCTTGGCCATGGCCAGGGGCATGGACGGATAGGCGTTGGGATTGAGCAGCGCGTCGACCACCCCGGAGCCGCGAAAGATGGAAACCAGGCCAACGGCAAAAAACAGGGCGATGGTCGGATTCTTCATCTTGGCAAATGATTCGCCCCACGCCTTTTTCACCGCCTCACCCTTCATGCCGTGCAGCAGGATGGTCAGCAGGGCGACCAGGGTAAAGGGGATGGTACCGGGCAGATAGAGATAGGCAATGGAGGCGCTCACATCCTGGTAGCCGAGGATACCCTTCCAGGCAATACTCTGACCGGACAGAAGACCCTTGAAACCCAATTCGGGGATACGGGTGATGACCAGAATCAGACCGATGAGGATATAGGGCAGCCAGGCGCGAAACTGACTCATATGGCATTTGAATTCACAGGTGTTGGAACTGGTGATATCGCCGGTCCATTCCGGCTCCCACTTGCTTTCATCGCCGAAATCCCAGACATCCTGAGGTACGCAGAAACCTTTTTTGGCGCCAAAGATAACGATGCCGAGACCAACCAGACCGCCGATCAGCGACGGGAACTCAGGACCGACGAACCAGGCAAAAGCCAGGTACGGTACAGTGAAGGAAACTGCGGCAAAGATACAGAACTTCCAGGCGGCAAAACCGTCGCGCCAGCTGCGGGCGGCGCCGAAGAAACGGGTGATGAAACCGAGCATGAAAATGGGCAGGATGAAGATCATGGCGAGATGCATGACTGCGGCCCACTGGCCGATGACCAGATTGAACTGTTCAACGTTTGTGTAGTTCAATCCGGGCACGTCGGTAACCGCCTGATTGACCAGGGGATGGAGAAACTTGAGCCCGAGAATGATGGGGGTGCCCACCGCGCCGAAGGTGACGGGAAAGGAGTTAAAGACCAGACAGAGCACGGCGGCGGCCAGGGGAGGAAAACCAAGAGACAGGAGCAGCGGTGCGGCCAGGGCGGCCGGGGTGCCGAAACCTGCCGCCCCTTCTATAAAGGCGGCAAACATATAACCGATGATGATGGCCTGCACCCTGCGATCACGGGAGATATTCTGCATGCCGTGCTGGATGGTCTCCATACCGCCGCTGTATTTCAAGGTATAGAGGATGATAATGGCGCCGAAAACAATGATCAGGATGCCGACGGCCGTCACAAATCCCTGCAGGGTCAGGGCTGCCACATACTTGACCGGCAAGCCCCAGACCCAAACCGCGGCAGCGGCGGCGGTAAGCCAGGCCAGCGGCATGGCTTTGGTTGCAGGCCAGCGCAGGCCGACCATCAGAACAAGGGCCACCATAATCGGCAGCACGGCAACGATTGCAAGCAGTTCCAAGGACATGTCATCACCCCCTCAAGGTTTTTCGACTATGGGAATTATTCCGCCTCGACTTCGGACAATCCGGACATAACGGGCGGGACAGCGATTCTTCAGATAATGCCTTGCCGCCCAACGGAACGACGGCAACGAGATTTGATTTTTGTTTCATGCAATCCTCCTTTGTTTCTTTTGCGCCGGATACGAGAAAGTCACACAAGCTCCATGACTGCCAAGTGCCTCTATCGAATCAGCGGTTGCAGGACAGTGGTAAAACAACTTAACCAAATCGTAAAATTCAAGACAAAATCTATAAAAACTCGCTCTCCACAGGGAAAACTGAGAAAAACATCCACAAAACCAGAGCGACTACTGGTCTTACCAATCTCTTTACCATACTTGTATCAACTGGTAAGACCATTGTCAAGGCGTTTTTTTGTTATAGAGAAAATATTTTTTTACTTATTAAGGAGGGGCTGAAGGCAATCAAGCGCAACAGCTTGAAATAAAATGAAAACAAAACCAAAAAACTAAAAGGATCGGCAACGGAAAAGATTTGGTTCTGGCAGGAAAGAGGGCAAAATCCGTAAATTATCGGCTAAATGTGTATCTTTTTTACGACAACTACCTGTAAATAAAAAAGTGGTAAGACCGATGCCAGGCAAACAATGGACAAGCAGGGAGACAGAGAAGATTTATATTAAGGAGTCAGGAGGCAGAATAAAACGTTATAAAATCAACTATTCTGAATTCTGACTCCTCAATTCTAAATGGAGAACAGGGTGGCAAATATGCCATAAACATACAGCCAGTTCGGAAAAACAGATCAAGGCGAGAAAGTTGAGTTGCTTTTTATGACAGCCGGGGCAAGGTAGCCTGCACCCATTCGAGGTGCTCGCCCATGGCCCGACGCGCCCTGTCCCCGTCTCTGGCGGCAATGGCTTCATAAATGGCCCGATGCTGGCCCAGCAGGACTTCGATATACTGGGGCTGACTGTAAAGTTTAGTCAGGGCAACCTCGATGGTGGCCAGAAAGAGTTCGTGGATGGTATTTAAGACATGGAGCTGCATGGTGTTATGGGTGGCCGTGGTGATGGCATAATGAAAGCGGGAATCCACCTCTGAACTCCAGCCGCCGCGCACCGCCTGACGAGCCATCTCCTCGACACTGTCGCCGATCTCCCTGATCTCCGCGTCCGTGGCCCGGGTCGCCGCAAGATAGGCGGCCCAGCACTCCATTCCCATGCGCACCTCAAGCAGCTCTTTGAGCAGCTCCGGGTTATCCTCCATCATGGCGGCGAGAGGCGCCAGGGTGCCGTCGGTCAGCGAGCGGACGTAGGTGCCACCACCCTGCTTGGATTCCAACAGGCCCATGGTTTCAAGCACCATGATGGCCTCCCGCACCGAAGGACGGCTGACCCCGAGCAGTGCGGCCATTTCCCGTTCCGACGGAATTTTTTCACCCGGCGTCAACTGGCCGTCGGTGATCAGAGACTTGATCTGTTCAACGATTTCTTCAGACAGCTTTTTGGGACGGATCGGTTTAAATAAAGTGGTCATGCCATAACTCCTGGTAATAAATTGGTATGACCATTTTTTACCACCACCAATGACGGATGTCAAGACCTGAAGCGATAACAGCCCTTTAAACGGGAAAATTTCGACAATCTCAGCCGGTCTGGCTGAACAGCTCAGCCTGAGGCAGGACCACCAGCATTTCATTAAGGTGCGAACATAAGACCAGATCGAACTCCCTGTTGCGAAACGGCAACCGCGGCAGACTGCCGGCTACATACCTGCCTTCCGCCCTGCCCTGTTTGAAATCCTGCAGAAACTCCGTCATGGCGGACATGCGCACGCGCCCCAACTCCTCAACGGAGGGGATGGTTTCCCACAGGAATTCGTCGCTGTTCCCGGCGGTCTGCTCCAGCACCAGGGCAAATGTGGCGTCAATTCTTTCTTTGATCTGCTCTGAGGAAAAGGCATAGACGGGATCAACGGAAACGATTGCGCCGCCACGCCTGCTGAGGATGCTGTTGAAGCCTGCCGGACCGTCGCCGCAGCCGAGAATCTTCAGCCCGAGATTCTCGGGTGACAGAGAGAACATGGCCAGATATTCATCATAGGAACGGCCCCAGGGGACCACTTCGGATAAGGTGAAGGAAATTTATACTCCCGAAGTTATTGCTGCCTGATTGTGTATTAATTTGCCTGAACCAGTCGAAAAACGGCTTACCGACCGCAGCCTTGCCAGACAATAAATACCTGCTGATACTTGGCAAGATACTCCCAAAGGTATACAATCGTAAATTGAAATTTATAGTTCGCCGGGCACTTATTGTTATGCATCAGCTCATGGCTTTTTCAGGAGAAATTAGCAGAAATGCCAAAAAAATGTAGCTTTTTGTGCGTATTATCTAGTAGATGAACTATCAGATAAAATGCTTGCACTCCCTACTCTCTCTCGGACGAACGCAACATGGACAGACGTAAGTTTAGGATCTTTTTAAGAACCACGAGAAAACCCCTCAGGTTTCTGACCTATTTCCTGATGGCCGTTCTGGTGGGCAACTTAATCCCCCTGGTCGACCTGGTTCGCCATCCGGAACTATCCTATTTTCATGAAGAACATTGGATTGTCGGCAGCATGCTGTCATTTCTGACCATGATCCTCTGCGTGCTGATCGAAAAAAGCTATATCCAGGGACCGACAACCACTTCCACCCTTACCCCCCGACTGAAGGCCTATGTAGGCATTTACGCCGCCTTCTGGACCCTCATCGTCATCTCATCGCTGATCTGGAATATTGTCCGCCAGAAGCAGGACGCCCTGCAGGTCGGGCTCAACCAGGCAAGAACCATCTATCAGAAGGATCTGGTTTATTATCGCTGGGCCACCGAACACGGCATGGTCTTTGTGCCGATCACGGACAAGACCCAGCCAAATCCTTATCTGCTGGACCTGCCGGCCTATGAGGGCACTACCTCAACCGGCACGCCACTGACCATGGTCAATCCTGAATACATGATTCGCCAGGTTTATGAAATGCAGACCCCGGCCTCCGGCATTCTCGGCCACATCACCAGCCTGAACCCGATCCGGGCGAAAAACGCCGCCGACCCGTGGGAGAAAAAAGCCCTCCAGGAATTCGAGAAGGGAGTAAAAGAGGTCTGCTCCGTTGAAGAGATTAAAGGCGAGCCCTATCTGCGCCTCATGCGGCCGCTGATTACCGAACGCGGCTGTCTTAAATGCCATGCCAGGCAGGGTTACCGACTGAACAGTATCCGCGGAGGCATAAGCGTTTCCGTGCCCATGTCCCTGCTCTTTTCCCTGAACCGGAAAGACATCTTCATGTTTTCCCTGGCCCACGGCTCCCTGTGGATACTGGGGCTGCTCGGCATTTTTCTGGAATCCTACCGGATCAACCAGTCCATACTGGAACGGGACCAGGCCGAGGCGCGAACCAAGTCCATCATCGACAACATGCTGGACGGTCTGATCACCATGCATGCCGATGGCATCATCGAGTCGGTAAACAGCGCCACCTGCAGGATGTTCGGCTACACATCCGGGGAACTTATCTCCAAAGATATCGATATACTCATCGAATTCCCCTCAGCCCAGGAATGGAACGGCATGCAGCTCAATGAGCCCGACTTTGATATCCGGGATGCCGCAAAACCCCAGAATGAACTGACCGGCAAACGCGCGGACGGCTCCACATTCCCCCTTGCCATTTCACTCAGCGAAATGGAACTGGGGACGAATCAGCTGCTGATTGCCACGGTGCGTGACATCACCGAAGAAAAAATCAGAAAAACCGAAGCGCTGCGGGCCGGGCAGTTGGCGGCCATCGGTGAACTGGCCGCCGGGGTGGCCCATGAAATCAATAACCCCATCAACGGCATCATCAACTACAGCCAGCTTCTGCTGGATGATTTTGAATTCGATGAACAAAGCGATCCCGTCCACAAAGACATCATGAGCCGCATCATCAAGGAAGGGGAACGCATCGCCATTATCGTCAGAAACCTGCTCTCCTTTGCCCGGCAGCGGGATGAGTTTATAGACGACATCCACATCCATGATATCATCAAGGACAGCCTTTCCCTGCTCATGCATCAGTTTCAGAAGGACGGCATCCAGATCAATGTTAATGTTCCGTCAAGCCTTCCCACTCTGAAAGGCAACCCGCAGCAACTGCAGCAGGTCCTGGTCAACCTGTTGACCAACGCCTGCTACGCCCTGAACCAGAAATTTCCGGGACGGGCTACGGAAAAACGACTTGAGATCGCCAGCTCCGTGGTCCATCTGGAAGGACGGGATTTTATCAGAACCACGGTGACCGACTGGGGAACAGGCATCGCCCAAGACGTAATCAACCACATTTTCGACACCCTGTTCACCACCAAGCCTCCGGGCAAGGGCACCGGCCTCGGTCTGAGCATCAGTAAGGGCCTGGTACGGGATCACCACGGACATCTGACCTTGACCAGTACCCCCGGCAATCCCACGGTTGCCACCATGGATCTGCCTGTTTCAAAAAACTCGGACAAGGAGGAAGAGGGAAACGGTAAGGCTTGAGTGCGGTGCACTCTCAGAATTCACCGCTGTCGCTTGCGGCCACATTCCCGAATACCTCGGCAAACTGGCTGATCTGCAGCAGATTGATGCTGCCGGCCAGATCGCCGGCAAAGGCTGACAGGTCGGCTCCGTCAACATCGCCGTCCCCTTCCCGGTCGGCAGAGTAAATGATAAAGTTCGCGGTTATTGAGCGCGGCGAATCCATCATTACCTTACAGACGCCCGTTCCGCCGCAGTCCCCGGACCAGCCGATGAAAACCGAGCCGGCTGCCGGTGTGGCGGTAAGCTCCACCAGGGTGTCCTCAACATATTCAACCAGGCATAGCACCCCGCAGTCAATGCCGGCCGGGCTGCCGGCCACCGTTCCATCCCCGTCCCCTGTCCTGCTCACGGTCAACAGCCACTGGGCAGGAAGCACCCCTTCGATATCCAGATAATTAAGCATAGTGTACTCATCGAAAATGCCCATGGCCATGGTCAGCTTATAGTCGGCAACCGTCACCTCCCGGGTGCGGACCAGATAAGGGGCCTCCGGAGTGGTGGCCTCGTCATCAACAAAACTCACCCCTTCGATGTCAATCCTGTGGTGGCTGTAGGTCCGGTTATACCAGCCCACTGACACCGTCACCTTGTAGGTGCCGTTGGGCAGGTCAAACTCAAAGGTGTGCAGCCTGCCCCAGTCGTCATAAATGATACTCTTCTGCAGCTCATTGGGTCCGGTATCGAGATCGAGATACCGGTACATGACATGGGCCATATCGCCATACCAGCCGTAACCAGCCCCGCTGTCGTAATCATTCCAGCCGATCTTCATGTACTGCTTGCCGTCCACCGTCAGCTTATCGACCGTGGGTTCGGCCGCCGGGTCCTGAAAGTTGATGTAGTAGTTGCCCGGTGCGCATTCCGAACGGGGATGGATAATGGGCGGACTGATATCCGGGATTTCACTGATCTCGCCACCGTTTTTAAGCCCGATCAGCCGCCGCAGGTTATACATGAAGATGCTGTCCCGAGTGTAGCTGGTCAGCCCGCTGATGATCTTATCCGCCTGGCTGTCGGCCGCATTGACCACCCCCACCTGCGGCTCGGCGTTGTTATTCAACACGTGCAGATACTCGTAGTCCTCCAGGCTGTCCCGCATCAGCTCAAAACGGATGGAAGGGACAAAACGGTGGTTGTTGCTGCCAAAGGCAATAGGAAGATTGCTTTCCGACGGCGGATAAAGCAGAAAGAGTTCACCGTTCTGGTCACCCGCCATGGGATCAACCCAGGGGTTCAGGCTCCAGCTGTTGACCGCGTAATAGGCAATGCCCCGCAAACGGTATTTCCAGAGCAGCCAGCCGGTGAATTTGCTCTCGATGCCCGGATGATCCAGGGTGATGGGGTTGTAATAGGGAGGCTTGGTGCCGGCGAGAAAATAGATCCAGCTCTCTTCGCCGTGGTTGGTCTGCCGCTCGTGGGAGACCTCCGGGTCGTACTGGTTCAGCACCGGCAGCCAGATATCGATCTGGTGGTCGCTGACATAATCGTCATGATTAAAGATCTCGGGCTTGGGCTCCTCGGACACCATCAGTTTAAGCCCAGGGGCCGCCTCTTTGACATAGCGGGAATACCAGGCCACCGCGTCATAGTCGGCCTGGTCCTGGGGTTCATTGGCAAAGTAATAGTAGGCCCGGTCCAGATAGCCCAGCCCGTTCAGATAGTTGCGGACGGCGGTTATGTAGGCGAACCACTGCTGATTATACGGAGAATCAGGGTTGTCGTAGAGATACCAATCGCTGCTGCTGCGGGTCAATCCGCAGAAGGAGGACGGACGCTGATCAAGTGAGGAATCGTTGTTCTGAAAGGTGGCGGCCATGAAGGAGGGAAAACCGGTGCCGTGGTTGAAACTCTCGGTAAAGAGCCCGCTCATAAGTCCGCTGCCCGCCAAGAAACGTGCGGCCGGTTCCTCAAAGCCCCAGACCCCATAGGGGTCGGTCAAGGTGCCGGCGCAGTCGTAATCGATATAGGGGGCCGCTCCACTGGTGCTCAGTCCACCCGACCACAGAACCCCTTTCGGCGTCAGCCGGTGGTCGATGAAATACTGTTTGATGGCCTCCACATACTGCCAGTAGTCGCTGCCGGTGCCGGAAACACCGTATTTGTCCAGGATGGCGTAGTGACTGACATTCATCTGGGATTTGACGTGCAGCTCGGCCGGCAAGTTGAAATGAAAGACATGCAGGGTAACGGGCACGCTCATGCCACCGATCAGCGCATTGGTGGTGTAATCACCTGCCGCGGTCCCTTCCGGTACCCGGATGCTGAACCAAAACGAGGTGTTCTGGCCGGCGTTTACGTTCACCTGCGCCCCTTTTTCCAGGGGCCACAACGGATCAGGGTAATAGCCGGTCCGGCCCAGGTTGTCGGAGGTCTGGCTGATGTAGACGTATTTCACCTGATAGATCTCGGTCTCTATCCCTTCCCCAAAATCACCAATATCAACCGTGACCGCACCCGAGGATGCGGGCCTTACCACCAGCTGAAAGGGTTCGAATTCATTACCGGCCGCATAGACCAGCACGCTTGCGCCGTTTTCTGCCGGAACCGCATCATCTTTAAATACCCGCTCGGACGGCGGGGTGGTCCAGAGCTCAAAAGCCGAGGTCGACTGGCTGAGTTTATATGTATAGTTTTCCTGGTCCTCGGCCCAGGCAGGTTGCATGAGAAGCAGATGACAGAGAAAGAAAAACAAAGGGAAAGTCAGCGGAGAATGTTTTTTTCGATTTGTCATTTCATTTCCTTGTTTTTCATATATGGATCCCCCTGTAACTCGTCATATCTGGAACCGGGTTCTCTCCCGGACGTAGGAACGGGCCTTGCCCGCGATCCACCAAACCCCAACCCGCATGCATCGGATTGACTAGCATAGAATGGCCATACCTTGCAACCAGCCCTGTGTCACAGGTTCGATCAAGTGAAACTTTCGGAAACATGTTCGCGAATTTTAACCGTATTTTTTGAATTTTCCCGGTGATACTGCAGGGGTCAAATTTCAAGAAAATTTTAATGGTACTTCTCAGGAAACATCTTAAGTTTTTCGATGCGATTCCAGACCAAGGGTTGCCAGTCTATATCTTTTCCTGCTGAATATCAGACCGAGAACGAATATAGCAATAATCTTACCAACTTCAAGAATTGCCCCTCACAAATTTATTCTCTCTT
>JAHIVT010000059.1 GCA_018816555.1 Pseudomonadota bacterium | reverse complement strand
GATTGACTATCACCATCGACAGGGCGAACATTGCCAATACGAAATCAGCCCTTTTTGCGCCAGGTGCGAAACCAAGCCGGGATATCCCGGAAAAAGCCTGGGTAACCCTTGGCTATTGAATGCGTCTTGCTCAGCCATTGATGACCAGCGGTTCCACCTCGTCGAGATTCGTGGTTTGTCTGGCCTTCCAGAGGTTGAAGTTGTCCTGCATGGTCAGCCAGCTTTCCGGGCTTCTGCCGAGAGTTTTGGAGAGCCGCAGAGCCATTTCGGGGCTGACGTTGCTTTTTCCCTGAATAAGACGAAGAAATGTCGAAGGCGCTACCTTGAGCTTTTCGGCAGCCTTGCGGTAACTGATCTGATAGGGATCAAGAAAGACTTCCCTGATAAATTCTCCGGGATGGGGGGGATTGTGCATGTTCATTAGTGATAATCCTCATAGGTTACGATGTAGGCGTTTCCGTCTCTGAATTCAAAAACCATGCGCCAATTTTTACTGACATCAACCGCCCATAAACCGAGTCTGTTCCCCTTGAGCGGATGGAGCCGAAAACCGGGCAGATCCATATCTTCGATACAGGTGGCAGTATCCAGGGCCGCAAGCAGCATACGAAGTTTTTGTTTATGTTCAGGCCTGATCCCGGACACATTCCCGGTTTCGAAAAATTTCTTCAACCCCTTATGCTTGAACGACTTTATCATAGATCTATTATAATCTTGTGTTGCGCAACGCGCAACAGTCTTTATCAATGGAAGCTAAAATGACAGATCAAACCGAGGATACATTTCAGTCTTTTCATCACGCGGAAAAAACCACGGACGAGCCTTTGATCCGGGTCATGGCCTTGCACGCCCTTGCCTACTGTGAACGACTTTATTATTTGGAGGAGGTTGAGGAAATTCGGGTGGCGGATGCCAATGTCTATTCCGGCAGGCGGTTGCATGACAAAATTGATAAGGGGCCGGATATCTATTCCCTGGAACTCGCCAGCGAACGATTGGGTATTCGGGGAAAGATCGACTGTGTAAAAAGGCGGTCCGGGGAATTGGTGGTCTCGGAACATAAGAAAGGGAAATCCAATAAAGGGGAAGAAGCCTGGCCCAGTGACCGTTTGCAGGTCCTGGCTTACGCCCTTCTGTTGGGGGAACATACCGGTGAGCAGATCAATGAGGCGCACATCCGCTATCATGCCGATAACCGGACGATCAAGATCAGAGTCTCGCCTGAGGAGGCGGAAAAGGAGGTAGAGGCTGCCGTCCAAAGGGCATGGCAGTTGCGGAGTGCATTGCAAAGGCCGCCGGTCACGGCATCGGAATATCAATGCCGGACCTGCTCGCTTGCACCGGTATGCCTGCCTGAAGAAGAACGATTTTCCGAAGAGCAGGGAGACAGAAAAGTACAGCGGCTTTTTCCGCAGGATGATGAGCGCCGTGTTATTCACCTGGTTGAACAGGGTGCGTCAATCCGCAAGGATGGCGAGCAATTTGTGATCTATCTGACGGATGGGACGAAAAAACAACTTCCCGGCCGACAGATCGGTTCTCTGGTCCTGCACGGGAATGTACAGATATCGACCCAATGTATCCATTTTTGTGCTGCCAACAATATCGGCGTCCACTGGCTTTCCTTCGGCGGCCATTATGTCGGCGGTTTACAGCCTGGATCTGGCGGCGTCCAGCGGAGGGTCAGGCAGTACCAGGCATTGAGTGATCCAGGCCTGTGCCGTCAGCTTACTCGTCGGCTTGCCCTGGCCAAGATCGAGAATCAGCTACGCTACATACTCCGCGCTACCAGGGATAAGAAACAGGACAGCCGGGATAAGGAGACTGAATTGGCAATTGAGCAGCTCCGGGCCTCAATAAAGGCCCTTTCTTCCCTTGACGGAGATGCAGCTCAAAAAGTAGAAAACGAAGACACCGGCAAAGAGCCGATTGATTTCATACGAGGACATGAAGGCATTGCCGGCCGTATCTATTTCAGCCTTCTCCCTAGGATTTTGAAACTTGCAGAAGATGACTTTCTGGCATTTGACGGCAGGAATCGCCGGCCGCCACGTGACCCTTTCAATGCTATGCTTTCTTTCGGTTATGCCCTGCTTTATAAGGACTGCGTGGCTGCCCTGCAGGCGGTCGGCCTTGATCCTTCCTTCGGATTCATGCATACTCCCCGCTCTGCGGCGTATCCCTTGGCGCTCGATCTTATGGATCTTTTCCGGCTTATCCTCTGGGATATCCCGCTTATCGGGTCCGTAAATCGAAAACAATGGTCCAAGGATGATTTTGCTGTTACCGGCAAGCAGGTCTGGTTGAATGCTGATGGGAGAAGAAAGGCTATCAGTATCTATGAATCCCGGAAACAGGAAAAATGGAAGCACCCGGTTCTCAACTATTCCTTGAGTTATGCCCGGACTATAGAATTGGAGGCCCGGTTGCTTGAAAAGGAATGGGGCGGTCAACCTGGACTTTTTGCCGGATTGAGGTTGCGCTGATGGCTGCTGAAAAACATTGGTATCTTTTCTGCTATGATATCCGGGAGCCGAAACGTTGGCGGCAGGTATTTAAAAAATTGAAAGGCAGCGGAAATCATATCCAGTATTCGATTTTTCGGCTCAATTTGAGCAAGGCACAAGTTGAGGAATTGCGCTGGGAGATTGAGAAGGAACTGACTGACGAGGATGATCTGCTGATCGTGCGGCTTTGCCAGAGTTGCGCACAAAGGGTAATAGACAGCAGGGAACATGAACATCAATGGCATGAACCGCAGCCAAAATTCGATATTTTCTAATTCAAGCACCTTCTCCTTTTCATTCTGAGCCAGCAGCAAGGTTACAGGCTATGGTGTGCTGAATCCGGGATTTTTGTTAAGATATTTGAGAGGTGATGCTTGAAACAATTGAATCCATCAATTTCAATGAGTTATATGCAAAGAATAAAGAAGGGGTAATGTTTTTCTCCAAAGCTTATGTTTGGGTGATAATGCTTGAAAATACCAGCACAATCCTTAATCCCGTGAAGTACGGATAGGGTAGAGTGTTTTTATCTTTGATGCCGAAAGGCGTTGAGCACTAGCCATCAACCCCAATCAATCTCCTGAGTTCGCGGTGTTTTTATCTTTGATGCCGAAAGGCGTTGAGCACGAAGAAGTCGGTTTGCATGATCCTATTTGGTCTGATTGTGTTTTTATCTTTGATGCCGAAAGGCGTTGAGCACTCGGAGATCCCGGATTATGGGTCGGATGAAATTCCGGTGTTTTTATCTTTGATGCCGAAAGGCGTTGAGCACTTACCGGGATGACCAAGAAGGCCGCGTCAAAAATGAGTGTTTTTATCTTTGATGCCGAAAGGCGTTGAGCACAAGGAAATCAGGGAGAAGGCAGACGCACCGCGCCGTGTTTTTATCTTTGATGCCGAAAGGCGTTGAGCACAGCTATATACCGCTGTCGGAGCGCTGGAAACAGAGAGTGTTTTTATCTTTGATGCCGAAAGGCGTTGAGCACTTTTGTCCAACCATTGACTTGAACTTTCCTCCTCCGTGTTTTTATCTTTGATGCCGAAAGGCGTTGAGCACCTCGATTATGCCACAGGCTCCGCGAGTTATCACAATGTGTTTTTATCTTTGATGCCGAAAGGCGTTGAGCACCAGAAGATGCTGCAACGGTTCCATATGCAGATTACAGTGTTTTTATCTTTGATGCCGAAAGGCGTTGAGCACTTGGTTTGCTCACTTCCTCAAATCTTAACCCTGAGTGTTTTTATCTTTGATGCCGAAAGGCGTTGAGCAGGTTAAACCACCGTCTTTTAGACGGTGGTTGTTGAGTTTTTGAGCTGATGGACTTTTTACAAGGGGCGGGTTTCAGGCCAGCCCTGTGGCACTCAGCGCAGAATAAGCACGGATGAGTGGGCCTGGGTGACGAGTTTCCCCACCAGGTCTCGATTGAAGATTTTCTGCAGCATGGATTTTTTCCCCATCCACAGGGCGATCATGCCGTCCCTGGAGACCTGGGCCACATATTCTTCCAGGGCTCCCATGTCAACCAGCTTGACCCAGGCGTTAATCTGCTGGGCCATGTAATAGCGCAGTATGCCGTCCATCTGTCTTTCCACTTCCTCTTTGAGTCCTTTCGGACCGGTCAGGCCGATAATTTCCAGGTCCGCCTCGTTGATCGTGACAATCTGGTTGATCATCTCCACCGAGGCCTGGGTGACGCTGGGCTGGTCCATGCAGCAGATGATTTTTTTCGGTATTCTTTCCTCCTTGATGACCATTACCGAGCAGGAGGCGTCCTTGGCCACCTTTTCCGGCAGATTCAGCAGCCCCTGCCACTGGCAATCTCCTGCTCCGCTGCAGCCGAGAACAATCAGATCACTCTCCGTCAGTCTGGCTTCCTCCAGAATCTCCCTGTCCGGATTGCCCGATCTGATGCGGATCTTCAGTTCCTTGCGGCTGTTGTCGGTGGTGCCCGGGATCTCCCAGATGCCGTTATTTTCACCAATCGCGACCTGTTCCTGCCTGGTGTAAGGGCTGTAAGAGTCGGCAAACTGGCCAAGGAAATCATCTTTGTAACCCAGGAAGGTGTTCACCAGGGGATGGTTCATACTGAAAGTCCCGCCGGCCGCACCGCCCGGCCGGACGCCGAGCAGCGTCACGTCGGCCCAGGTATTTGCCGCCAGTCTGGCAACTGAATTGATAATTCCCGCGCTGTAGGAATGCTCATCAAGCGCGACTAATATTCTCATATGATCCTCCTGTTGTTGAAAAGGTCGTTTATTGCCGGCAGAGAAAAACCGGGGCAAGAACATGGGCCAGCAGTTCCAGACGGGGACCTTTCCGGCTGGGGAAGGTGGAGGCAACCAGGAAGTAGTTGCGCAGATAGTCGCCTACCCGCTCCGGTGAGCCTGAGATCACCTGGCTTCGCCTGGCATGCATACCGGCCGCTTCAAGGGTTTTCTCCGCCTCTATTAGAATGCTGCCGGCCTCTTCCTTATCCTGGAAGATCACTTCGTCATTTTCCTGGAATTTGTAGTAGAGCAGATCAAGTTCCAGACCGGAGTTCTTGAAGACTTTCAGATAATTGGTAATCAGTTTCTGGTGATCAACACCGTCGCCGCACAGCAGGCCGGCACAATTACTGGTGATCAGATTTTTGACGATCATCATCGGGCAGGGTGATTTCCTGTAGAGATCCGAAGTGATCAGGTTGTTGAAATCCGCCACCACCGAGGTGTTCAGGTCTCCTTCCATGTACATGTCATAGCCGCCGATCACCAGTTCCTCCAGGATTTCGTCCTGGCGGTCGCCGACAAATACCTTGGGCGGACCGACAAAGGTACAGCTGACATTTTCCGTTTTCAGCAGCCTGTTGACCTCATCGGCGCCGGCAGCTTCCATTCCTTTTTCCCAGGTGCGCCTGACCCACCCGGAGCCGGCCGAATGCTTTTTATTGTTATCCGGTTCTTCCACATGGATCGCCTGCAGTTTCATGGCCGGAATGAGATTGGCCTGGTGGAAGGCATAGCGCAGGGCAATACTTGAAGCTAAATTTTCATCCAGAGAGAGAAGGGTTTTTATCATGGTTGTTCACCTCACACCTGACAGTGTGTATTCGAATTTATAAGCGGGGCTTGAGGGTAACCGGCGCAGTTGTCGCACTGCTTACGGCAACGCCTCCGGAAGTGGTGAAAAGTCGTCGGTTTTATGCTGCTGCGACCTTTTCTTTTCGCTTTATGTCCGCCTTGCGGATCACCTCAAGGATTTCCCCCAGCTTGAAAGGCTTGGCCAGGAAATCAAATACTCCTTTGCTGAAGGATTGCTTGGCCGTTTCCATGGTGGCAAAACCGGTGATGACGATCACCTCGGTTGAGGGAGAACGCCTCTTGGCCTCGGTCAGAAATTCCATGCCGTTGACGCCTTCCATCTTCAGGTCGGTGATGATAATGTCGAAATCCCTTTCCCGGATGCGACTCAAGGCGTCAACACTGCGGACAAAGGTCTCGACCTCATAGCCGTTTTTATCAAGTGATGGTTTCAGTCGTTTGCTGACAATCGGCTCATCGTCCAGGATGAGGATTGATGTCTTCTGTTCTATAGTCATGTGAGTGCCTCCGGATATAATTTATCGGTATTTTTTCTAACCAGCATCTCAAAGCCTGAAACGAACTGGTTGATGTGCTGATCACTGATCAGCAGAATGTCCAGCTGGCGGGTAAATCCCACCAGCAGACCAAGAAAGTTGATCTTTGTTTCGATGTCGCTGGTGGGCAGTTGCTTGATTCTGGCAATAACAAGATCGCCGTGCACCTCAACCACGAAATCGTTTTCCGTTAAAATTTTTTCTAAAAATCTGGCCCTGCGTGAACGGCGGGTCAAATCGCTTACGCCGCCGGCAAAGCGGAAGTAGATATAGCTGTCATTGAGATTATCGGAGACATAGGCATCGATAATGGTGAAGTGGTAGCCCAGCCGCAGACTGATGTTTGCATATCCCTTCGAGATCACGGCCAGATTCTGTCCCATATATTTAGGACTGGTGAGTTCGGCGGGCATAGTCTTGGTCAGACTGGACATGAAACTGGACATATCAACGGACAGTGGTTCATTGTTCCATGCACCGGGACTGCTCAGGCCCTTGACAAAAGCCCGCATGGGAATGGAAGCGATCCGAGCGATGTCGATGTCGCCGTCTTTGTCTGGTGCGGTGATACCGCCGCCGATATCGATGAGGATCATGTCAAGGGGCAGATCCCAGCGCAGTTTGCCGGACAGGGACTGTGGATCGTGCTGTTGGGTGTAATGGAGATTAATCAGTTCTTCCACAGCCTTTTCATGGACAAACCTGATAATGTCGTGAAAACTCCGGCAGCCTTCCGGAATGAAATTTTCTTCCGTGGGATCCACCAGGTAAAGCGGTTCGATTTTTTTCAGAATGCGGCGCAGCAGCCGGTATTCGTAAGTCTCTTCAATCCGTTCCGTGGTCAGACCGTAAAAGCAGAGTTCGTCGATGGTTCCCCCGTAAACAATGTTTTCCTCGGCATCGATGGTGACATCCTGACCGGTGGTGAACACCTCGGTGGCATTGCCCGTATTGACGATGGTGGGTACACGGAATTCCCTGGCGATGGTTGCCATGTGACAGGTGGCTGAACCCACATCGGTGATGATACCGCGCGCCTTGCTCATCACCTTGGCGTAAAGTGGAGATGCATATCTGGCCACCAGGATGGCGCCGCTGGGAAAATGATTGAGATCGGCGTTGCTGTTCACCACAAATATCTTGCCGGCGCCGATTCCTTTCTGGGCAATAACGCCTTTATCCTTCATGAGAACAGGATATTTCTTGACGATGGCGGCAATGTCACAGAGCTGCTGCGGATTTTGCGATGCCACGTTCAGGGGGCGCGCCTGCAGGATAACCAGTTGCCCCTGCTGGTCAATGGTAAATTCGATATCCATGTGGGATCTGAAAAACTGTTCGATCTCCAGAGCGGTGGTGGCCAGTTGGCTGATCTGATCGTTGGTCAGAGAGGCATTGCTCTTGCGGGAATCCTCCACCTTCTGCATTACTGTGCCGCCCTCCGGCTGCAGGATAAGCTGTTTTTCCTTGCGCACCAGGCTGACGGCTGAAATTTTGTGTGGTTTTTTTCTGCTGATGGTGTACTGATCGGCGCTGATTTCACCGGAAACCACCGGTTCACCCAATCCCCAGGCAGCGGAAATCATCAGGTCGTCCTGCCGGGGCGAAGAGGGAGCGATGGTATATATCACCCCGCTTATCCTGGCATCGATCATGGCCTGGCAGGCAACGGACATGGACATTTCCTGATCGCCGAAACCGTTATGGCGCCGGTATTCCATGGCCGCGGGGGAAAAGGTGCTGGCAATCACATCCTTGTAGGCCTGAAACAGGTTCTCTTCGGCCACATTCAACATGCTCTTATACTGGCCGGCAAAGGAAAAATCGCTGTCTTCACCCCAGGCGCTGCTGCGCACGGCCAGATGGAGGGTCTTGTTTTCCCGGCGTTGACGAAGCTGCTCAAGTTCAGCCTGCACCGCCTTTATCACGTCCACGGGAACAGTGGCCTTACGGATAAGGGCCATTATTTTGGCCGAGGCCTGCTCACCGCTCAGTCTGTTGTGTTGCCAGTCTTCGGTGATTGCCTGTACCTTGGGCCAGAGTTCGTTGGACTCCATGAAAGACTGAAAGGAGCGGGCCGTGATGGCGAAACCATCCGGGACACGCAGACCGAGAACATTTTTCATTTCCGCCAGTCGGGCATTTTTGCCCCCCACCACATTGATATGTTCTCTGCTGATTCGTGCATAGGGCATGACAAAATCGGAACCGGAAATCACCAGGCGCCTGGCCAGGTCTGCTTCGATATCGTAATTGATCTCTCTGAATACCTTATAAATTCCCGGGTATTTCTGCGGGGCCAGACCTTCAAAATTATAGATCAGTTGATCGACGAGTTCCCTCAGCTCCCGGCAGAAAGAGTGAATATACTGCTGATCAAAAACATATTGGCCACCCAGTTTGTCGTTGGCCTCGGCAATGAGTTCCAGTGACCGGTTGTTCAGTGCCAGAATATTCTGGAATTTGCCGAAAAGGGTGGCAAAAGGAACACGCCCAGTAGTTTTAGGTTCCAGATGAAAGGTGCGGTTGGCCCATGAAATGATCTTTTTCATTGTTTGTAAACTTCTGTC
This sequence comes from Pseudomonadota bacterium, assembly GCA_018816555.1. GTDB lineage: Bacteria > Desulfobacterota > Desulfobulbia > Desulfobulbales > SURF-16 > SURF-16. Next base: position 67,950 of record JAHIVT010000059.1, on the reverse strand, counting down.
TTTAACCGGGGACCGGTCGGCCACAGGGTGGTTTCCATTACCCCTGGCATCCGGTAAGTCCCGCATAAGCGGATGAGGTAAATATGTCTCGCCATTAAGGCGTATAAGAGACTTGCTGATGGAAACCATTGTCATCTCTCCTCACCGGGGGTGTCCGGTTGTCAGCCCGACACCCCGTAAGTGATTTCAATCCTAACAGTATGCCTTTTTAATAGATAGTGCAATAGGTCACCGTGCTTAATGAGCACCACCCTTGCTCCTGAATATAAGGCTCGTGCCAAGGCCTGCGAAGATGGCGATGACAACGGCCATGATGCCGTATAACAGGGAACGATCAAAGGCCATGGACGACAGGAAAGCGGGAAATCCGATCTGAGTCAATTTGAGCTGCTGGCTGCTGCTGCCTTCAACGATCTTATCGCCTTTGACCGCGATCACATCCACCTGGTAGGTGCCCGGTTTTAATTTCGGCGGCACATGAATGGTGGCTGTGTAAGGCTTCATCGCTCCTGTGGCGTCGGTAAACTGAACCGCATCAGGCTCCAGCTTATACAGATCTTCGTGTTTCTTGAGTTTCATGAACTCTTTGAAAACGACCTCCTTGTCGTTGGGAACGGGGAGAACCTGCATTTCCTGCTTGATTGCATCAAAACCAAGGCCCATACTGTCCCACTTGTTGGAGTTCTCAGATGTGGCTATTTCCCCCAACCCCTTAGAGGTGTATAACAGGTAGACGGAGGGCACATTTTCAAAGGTCACTTCACCGACATTCATCCACAATACACCGCCGACCTTGCCTTTTTTCTTCAGGGTGACGTCATGGCGGGTGCCGGTGAGGCGGATAAGCAGCTCAGCATCCGCCGGCGCTTCGCCGGAAACTTTGACATCCGTGCCATTGTAAAAGGCGCTGATGCTGATGCTGGTCGGGTCAAGGTTGAGGGTAACAGGCTGCTCCGCCCGCAGGGCCGGCGGCAGACTGACAAGAGTTGCGAACAGGAAAAACAGTGTAATGACAATTTTCTGAGACATATTAGTGCCCCCCTTTGTATGATAAAAGTATGTCTGGCGTCAGCAGCAGGTCGGCCATCATTTTCACACAGACAATCAATACCAGTGATGCCAGCAGGATTTTCAGCTGATCGCCTTTCAGTTTTTTGCTTAACTTGGTGCCGACCTGAGCGCCAATGGTTGATCCGAGCAGCAGCAGGAGCGCCAGCACGAAATCCACGGTGTGGTTGCTCCATGACTGCATGATTGTTACGTTTACACAGGTAAAGAGAATCTGGAACAGGCTGGTTCCTACGACCACGTGCATGGGCATTCTCAGCAGATAGACCATGACCGGTACCATGATGAAACCGCCGCCCACTCCCATGATGGCTGCAAGCACGCCGACCAGTGTGCCGAGGACGAGCGGCAGCAGCAGGGAGATCTCAACTCCCGACTTGGCGAACTTGGTCTGCCAGGGCAGTTTCTTCAGCATCCGGGCGTAGGTGGACTCTTTCTTCGGAGCAGCTGTTGCTGACACAACCGGGGCCTCTGTTTTCTTAAGCGACTGGAGGGCCTCAATGAACATGTAAGAGCCCACGCCACCCAGCATCAGCACGTAGGTTACGGTGATGAGAAAGTCGGCATTGCCCATGGCTCGCAGGATCTTGATGACCTGTACGCCCAGGGTGCCGCCCAGAACGCCGCCGATGAGCAGCAGAAAGCCCATTTTGAAATCAACATTGCCCAGTTTCCAGTGGGCCAGGGTGCCTGAAGTGGAGGCGCCGACGATCTGATTGGAATCAGAGGCTGCCGCCACCGTGGCCGGGATACCGAACATGATCAGCAGAGGGGTCATGAGAAAACCGCCTCCCACGCCAAAGATGCCGGACAGGAGGCCGACCGCCCCTCCCAGGCCGAAAATCGTTAGAATATTCACGCTGTTTCCCGCGATTGGAAGATACATGTGCCACATTAACGTACTCCTCTTTTTTGGTTGAATGTTAAACTTGTGCTGGATAACTTCTCTGATACAATCATGATCCGGCAGTTGATTTTTTGTTTGATGTTCATCAGCCTCTCCAGAAAGCGACCTGCTCCCTCTTGCTGGCCGGGGGCGGGAAAGCCGACGATCAGCAGGGAAATATTGTTTTGCTGAACAAAATTGATAAGTTCCATTTCATAGGACCCGTTCCCCACATAGAAATTTACCTTCACTCCATCCCTGCGACTGCTGTCGCTGATGAGAGTGAGTAATTGTTTCTGTACGGTAAACTCATCATTGGTCTCTCCCGCCGAGGCGTCAACCTCGTCACCAGGGTGGTCGATCAGAAGAAAAGAGATCTGAGCCTGTATCCGTTGTGCAAGATTAAGGGCATAAACCACGGCTGACACGCTTGGGTGCCCGGTCTCAACTGCTACCAGAATTCTGTTCATGTTTCCTTCATTCCACTGCTTCCTTAACTTCTTGTACCCGGCCGTTCAGTTGCTGAAAGTGCCAGCGCGTGCAAGCTTCGGTTCCTTTCATCATCTGGTATTATCAGGAACCGTGCCAGAGACTGGAATAGAGAAAAATATGGCAGAAATAAGTGGTTATGTTTTTGGAATTATTGATTTAATTTTATACGCCGCAGTCGCGGATTATGTTGAGCCGGGCAATGGGGAAGGTCTGCTCACTGCAGAGCAGGGAATGGAGCGGACTGGCTGAGTCTATTGACGACTGGGTGTGCCACGTTTGGAAAACAGGGCGCGGGGGGACAGGGAAGTGAAGTGGTTTTTATAGAGTTCGCATTTCATTTTGAAATGGCAGGGGGGAGGGGCGTGCAAATCCATGCCTGACAGGGGATTAAGCCATTAGTCAGGCTGTCGGCATTTCAATATGAAATCTTTGCTGAAAGGGATAGGGAGAATGGAAAAGGATGATGTGGCTGCAGCAGACAGAGAGAGACGCCACGGATGCGGCGCCTCTCAAGTTCCAATTGCAGGCAATGTCAGCGGTTGCGGCCACCGCCGGATCCCATACCCATGCCGCCACTTCCCATAGCACCGCCTCCCGAGCCCATGCCACTACCGGAACCCATACCCCCACTTCCCATACCCATGCCAGACCCCATTTCTCCTCCCGGGGTGGGCGGTTCATCAGGCAGGGTGACTCCTTGTTCTCTTGCGCGCTCCTGCATCATCTGATGATGCTCCAAACGGTAAGCCTCTCGTTCCTCATTGGTCTTCAAGCTACGCATTTTTGCCCGGTGCTCGGCCATTTCCTCGGGGCTCATTAACTGGCTGCCATATATTTGCTCCTGTTGCTGCATCTGGGTTTGTACCTGGGTGTGATCCTGTTCCGCACCCATGGAAACAACAGGAAACATTGATACAACGCCGGCCACAACTGAAAGAATTACAGTACGTTTGATCATGGTTCTCTCCTTGTCAATTCATGAACGGGTTGCTTTACCCCAACCCGATGGGTGTTGTCTTGATTGCACTTAGTTGCAAAGTATACCCGCGAGACTGAAAACCCAGCGTGAACCTCCATGCTGTTGTAGGGCTATCACACGCCATTTGCAAAGGCAAGGGCGGCAAAAATTTAAGTACTTGAGTGCATTTTAAGTACTTTTGCCTGCGTTGCCCGGTTACGAGCTTGTGGCAGTTGCCGGGACTGCATAGTGTTTTTCCAGGTCATCGACCACAGACTTATAGTGTTCGTGAATCATCTGCCGATCGAATTCCCAGAACGCAGCAAGCATTGCCTGGTCTTCTGCTTCGGTGAAGTAGACCCGGGAGGCAGGGAAAAAGACTTTATCCTCTTTCTCGATATGCTTTGGGTAGAAATCCACCAGGGTGCGCAGGCAGTTGGCAATGTCTGCTAGGGCCGAGGCGTCGCCGTTCCGATAACGGGTATTAGCCGCGACGAGAGCCCTGGTGGTGGTCCGTCCGAAGGCATGTTCTTCGATCAGTTCATTCATGACTCTGCGATCCGCATCTGACAGTTTTTTGTCCTGCAGGTTCTTAAACAGGATGTCTTCCTCTTTGCCGTGGTGGGTGCGGTCCGCATAGGTCCGGACAAAGTCAACCGCCTTGTCGACGAACACCGGATCAATTTCCCTGGTTTTCTCCGTCTGAGCCAGGGCATGCTTGATTAAAGTGATCATCCGTTCAATGAACCGATGCTCTATCATGAGGGGGCCACGTGCCTGCATAAGCTGTTCTCCTTCGTTTGAATGGCTTGCTTATCTATTAATTTCTATTGGGAAACGACAGTTCAAGCACCACACATCCTCTATCGGTGCGGAACGGCCCGTGTAGCTCACCCGGAGGCCTGCTGGCATAATGGCCGGCTTCCAGCCACAAATCAAATGCGGCATCATAAAGGCGTCCGCTGACAATAAAGACTTCTTCAGGGTAATCATGGCTTTTGCCGCCAAAGGGGGTTGTGTCCGCCCCGGGATGAAATCGAGTTAAACGGGTATATTCACCGCTTTGCTCGTCAATACTCAAGGTCAATTCCTCAGCCATTCCCCCAAGGCCTTTGATTGGCAGCCATTTATGGTTGTTTTCAGGGCTGAGCGGGTTCCAGTAGGTGATAGTTGTTTTCGCCATCTCTTTCCCTCATGTACTCGGATGCAATCGTTCCTCTTCTTCTCTGGATTTTGTAAAAGTGCTCTTATTCCTGATGGGTTATGGAGAGATTTCCCACCAACTCACATTCTCTGGAAACGGAGATCAAGATGGTCACCATCCTCCCAGGCCATGCCAAGGGCCGGCATGATCCGCTCGAACTCCTGCCAGTCCCCGGCGCAAATGGGCAGATCAGCGGCGCAATAGGTGCCGGCCAACCTGCCGTAACGGGTCTGCTGCAGGAGCAGGACAGCCAGCAGCATGGAGAGGGCGGTTTGCAGCTGTACGGCATTGATGCCATGCTCTTTCCAGGTCTGTTGGTGGTCTGTCTGCCAGCACAGGGTTCTCTGCCAATGGGCTGCAGCGTCGCCTACCCTGACGGCCACCCGTTCAAGGCCGCAGACAGGAACGTTTGCCGGAGGGACCTGCAGAACATCCTCCGCCTCCCGGGGGGTGCGATCCAGGATGCCCATGACCAGAGGGTGCAGACCGTAGACAAAACAGGCGTCCTTGACTCCGCCTATCATGCCCATGTTCCAGATATCCTCGTGGGCGACGATGCGGGAGGCAATGGGATCGCCCTGCCAGAAGGCCATGGCCCGGCGGGCTCCAGGCTGGCAATCTTCGCGGGGCAGGCCGTTTCTGATCTCCAGGGTGGGGAAAAGCATCATCTCTTCAATAAAGGCGGAGGGGCACCAACCCACCGCAATTTTTTTATCAAGATCCGGGGCCTCAAGCTGATCATGTTCATAAACAGTAACATCCAGCCCGCCACGAAGCTGGGGGGTTTCCCGCATGATACGGCGGACAATGATCTCCACCATGCCGGGGTTGATTCCCCAGCAGAGCCATTGGGGGCAGCGGCTTTCCACCGGGGTCAGGGCATACTCCATGCTGCTGCTGAAAAGGTGCTCCCCTGGATTGCGGCCTGCCCCGGCGCAGGAGTCCACATAGGCCAGGTCACGAGGGGCCAGCATGCGACGAATCAGCACATTGTCCACATCTGCGCAGAGATTGACCAACAGTCCCTTGCCCTCCACCATGTCCGTTACTTTGGCAAGCACCTCACTGTCTTCCACCGAGCCCTGCACAAAGCTGAAGCCGCGGCTGCGGAACCCGGCAAAGCGGCCGGCATCAAGATCCACCAGAATCACTTTTTTAAAGAATGGCAGCACATCGCAACCAAGGCTGATCATGCTGCTGCCGATTGCCCCGACGCCGGCCACGATCAGGGTGTCGAAGTTTCTCTGACGGGTGAGCAGACTCATGGCGTCACATCGGTAAACTGGGCATAGAATGCCGCCTGGTCATAGAGATGCTGGGGAGTGAGACCGTGGGCAGCCATGGCTTTTCTGATCTCATCGAGAGAGGACAGGACAATGCCCACGTGCAGCCGCATGAGCTGGCAATACTGGCGAAGACGCTCCCCGCTGCTGATGTGCGCCTGCACCGGACAGCGGCCGCCGCAGTAATCATGCACCCCGCACTGGTAGCAGCCCAGGGTTTTTTTGTACTCCACCAGGCCCATGAGATCAACAGGACGGATATGGGGATGTCCCTCAGGGTCAATATGGCCGATGGCCATCTCCGGGGGCAGGTCGGCGCAGGAGTGGATCTTGCCGTCAATCAGATCGAAATTATCAGCCACTTCCACCCCGCAGCCGGAAGAATTGCGGCGCAGGCCGGTGAGGGCGAAAATAATCAGTTCGTTGATGTGAATCAGGGGCAGGATAGAGCCCTCCCTGAGCCGGGCAAGATAGTGATCCATCACCAGCTCCAGGTCGGCTTCGTACCGGGCGCAATAGTCCGCGAATCGTTCAAAGGGCTGCTCCGTTTCCACCCAGTGCCAGAAAAAGAGATCCATCAGTTTCTGCTCATGGAGACCAAGAAATTCGGCAAAGCAGTCGGCCAGGGACTGGTTTTCCCGCAGGGTGGACCACATGAGGATTTTGCCGGTGGCAATCCTGCGCAGGGCGATCAGCCCCTGATGGATTTTCTGCAGATCCGTGCCGGGGCGCACCGCTTCATGCTGCTGCCTGCGTCCGTCAATGGAGATGGAGGTGAGCCAGAGATCCCTGAAGAAATCGGGATGATTTGCCACCTCCTTATCAAGCAGGCTGCCGTTGGTGTACAGCATGTAGCGGACCGGTAGAGTACAGCAGGCATGGTCGATAATCTCTTTTATCTTTATGAGCTTGTCCATAGCCAGCAGGGGCTCACCGCCGTAAAAACAGATAATCGCTCCTTCCTTGTCCGTCTCTGCCAGCAGATGGAGGATGCATGCCGCATCCCGTTCCGGCACGGTGTCCTGGATCGGTGCGACCACTCTGCGGTCATCGGTAAAGGAATTGGAGATGGTGGAATTGATGCAGCCCTTGCACCGGGCATTACAGCGTCCGGTGACCGAAAGATGGATATAGGCGAGATCCTTCTCACAAAAGGGCGGGAGAAGCTGGTTTTCGGCGGGATTTGCCAGGCTGACGGCCTGGGGCCGGGTGAGATCACCGAAGCGTGGGTGGGTTATATTTATATGTGAGAGGTCCTGAAGATTTTTAGCCGGTTCCATGGAGAGTCCCTTTTGGCTGTGGATTGACGATGTTGCTATGGGCTTGCAGGCACCATTCTCTGGTTATGTGCCTGCTTATAAAAAGAATACTGCAAAAAAAAACGAAAGGGAAATTTTCTTGCCACTCACTGAACAGTTGACTGAGTTAATCTCTTTGATTTGGCCTGGAAATCATCTTATCCCGGCTGTTTACAGGTCCAGGTCAATCCAGGCCGGATCGTGGTCACTGCCATCTCCGCCATGTTTGGTACGGCGGTCGATGGTCGGATTGGCGAATCGGTTAGCCAGTGCAGGACTCAACCAGATCTGGTCAAAGAGCCGGTACTCGGGTAATGGCGGGCCAGGGGGATTAAATCTGTGGGTCCAGGCCGTGGTCTGCGGCCCTGGACCCTGGCCGGTTGATTCGGCCTTGGGCGGGCGCGTCTCCGCGGGGTTTTGCAGGGCATTGACCAGCTGTTGTTTATCTGCGGTAAACATTGGTGACAGGAACTGGGAATCCGGCCCGTCATTCATGTCCCCGGTGAGCACGAATTTGCTGTTCGGACGTTCCATGTGGCTGATGATTCTCGAAATTGTTTCAGCCTGCCGTCGCCGCCGATTATTGGCCTCCAGAGCACCCTGAATTGGGTCCTCCCAGTACGGCACGTAGTGACTTTTCAGATGGGTATTATAGAGGGTGAAAAGTTTTTTCCGGTTATGGTCAAGGATCTCCACCTGCAGCAGGTCCCGGCTGAAAACCCGTTCATCCGGTTTTTCCGGGTGGGTGGCGGTTTGATGGGAGATGATAGTGCCGATGGGCAGCTTTGACATGATCCCCACGTCAATCAGACGTTGATCGTTTCCTTCCACCAGCGCGATGTAAGGATAGAGGTTCTGGAGATACTCCTGGTTAAACTGTTTGAGAATTTCTATGTGTTCAACCTCTTGGACCGCCAGGACATCGGCATTCATCACCTCGACAATCCGCCTGCCAATTTCCACCGTATCATCTTGTTTTTTTGCCTTGACCAGCCGCCCCATAAAGGTGCGAACTTTGACTTGCGAGCTCTCAAAAGTCAGGGCGATCCCGCCCGGGTCCTCACCGGGTATGGCAGCAATTTCGGCCTCAAAATTATAGCGGGAAAAGAGATTGTTGAGATTAAAGGTTCCTACTCTGATCATGGATAGCCTCCTGTTACGCAGCTGCGGGAAAATCTTTTTTCACCACAGAGAGCACAGAGATCACGGAGAATTTTTTATTTTTAAATTACACTCAGTCAACTCTGTGGCCTCTGTGCTCTCTGTGGTTAATTTCCTTCAGTCTGGATCGGCAGACTGGTGATCCGGAATCGTTGCAGATCCGTTATGCCTTCCCATTGCGGCAGCCGTGGGGTCGGTCCTTCGATCTGCACCAGCGGTGGCTCGCGATCCGCCAGCCCGTTGATTTTTGCCCACAATGTCATGTCGCCCCAATATTGCGGAGGGGTATCAGCGGCTGCCACGGCGGAGAAGATCTCCGCCGGGGTCGCGCACCCCCCGCGGATAGCCTGCAGGGCCAGGGACTCAAGCCGGCCAAGGCCGCTTGTTGGATCGGGCTGTTCTTGCAGCCAGCGCGTCACGGCAGGGGGAATCCACGGCAGGGGCGCAGTGGTGTTGCGTGACAACTCGGCAAAGAGTATTGGGTCCTGGGTGGCAAAGGCCTTATCCGCCACCAGGGCTAAGCGGAACTGTTCATCCGTGACAGGTCGCCGCCTGTCATACAGTGAAGCAAGCTGCGGTGGCTGAAGCTGGCCCAGCCCGTTGAAGGGCACGATTCCTGGAAACGTGTCCACACAGAGCAGTTCCGCCTGCCGGATGCCCTGGTGCAGCATGCAGGCAAGGATGTGGACGAGCATTGCCTGATCAAAGAGGCAGGCGTCAAACCACAGGACAATTCGTTCATATTCCGTTGTGGTGGCGATCTTGCGGTATTGATTCTCCAAGGTGCTCAGAATGAGGTCCTGGTCCAGGCCGCCGCCGGTTGCCTGTTCAAGAAACCAGGCCCGGGCGGTGAGGGTATCATCCGTTGGCCAGCCGGGATTCCTGGGGCCATCGTAGAGTATGTCGTGCCAGACAAACACCTCGCCGCCCAGGCCTGACTTGGCAAGGTTACTCCCGGCGATATCGCCGCTGGTGATATGAAGGGTGGTGGGCATGGATTCATTTTCTCCTATAAGCTGACCCTGGGAATAGGAATATGCTTTGTATTTGACTTCGGCAATTCATTGTGCTGAAGTTGAGAGGTTTTGCTCCTTTCGTCTGTTGTAAAACTACAATAAAACAACTCAATCTGCCCATATTTTATCATAACAACGGGACAGAATGATTTGCGCAAAAACCGCGAAAAAATTCAAACCCCTCAGTCTGGAGAAAAGCAGCTGGAACACATGCATCTTGCCATGCCAAAATGAGGAGGAACAGCCCGCCAGGTAGAACCGTCACATGCGGACAAAGCGCTCATCGAACATCATCTGGCGGACTTCATTTCGGTGTGCCTCAAACCGGCTCAGCCAATTACATTTGCTTTAAATTGATTTCGTCATGAAATTTTCCTTCCACCACTTTAACAATCGCTTGACCGGCAATGACATTTTTCCCGTCGAAGGTCAGGGTCGGGTTGCCGTACAACTCCCAGCCGTCGTTAAGCTTGGCGCATACTCTTTTGCAGAATGTTTCATCATCGGGTCCGGTAAGATAGGAGTAGAGCTTCATTGGTCACCTCTTGAGTGATAAAATATTTAGTAATGGCCTCCGGCATGGGAAAGTCGACGGCTTGAGGGCCAGCCGGCTCTCTATGCCGATGGTAAGGGAGTTGTTGCAAGGCATGGCTGTGAAACAGGGTCTGGTATGGGCTAAAATACGCCTTCAACAGCCAGTATTTCGCCCTCGGCCGCGCCTTCTCGGAGTTTTCTGGCCTGCTGGTATTCGGCTGAGTTGTAAAATTTTTTCGCCTGTTCCATGCTCGGGAATTCAATCAACACGACCCTGCGCTTTTCCTCAGGGCCTTCAAGGGTCATTGTTTCTCCGCCGCGGGCGATATGTCTGCCCCCGAACTTGGCAATGATGGCAGGCGTTACCTGCAGATATTCTTTGAATCTGTCCCAGTCGGTGATGTTCACCCTTATGACAAGATAAGCGGCCATAGCGGCGATTCTCCTCTCCTCGCAGCATCCGGTAAAAATTAAAAGGTCTGCCGTCAGGCTTTATTACTTTTTGCCGAGTCCGTATTTTTTTATGCGCCGCCACAGGGTGGTCAGTGGAATGCCGAGAATCTCGCTGCTCAGCTTGCGATTGTTGCCGGTAATATCAAGCACCTTAGAGATATGATGTTTTTCCATGGTTTCCAGGGAGAGCAGGTCCTCGCCCTCGAAGGTGGTAAAGGCCAGTTTTCTGAGATCAGCCGGCAGGTCCCGGACCTGGATGCTTTCCCCTTCGGCCAGCGCCACCGCCCGCTGGATGATGTTTTCCAGTTCGCGGACATTGCCGGGGTAATGATAATGCAGCAGGATATCAAGGGCCTGGGGGGAGATCTGCCTGGTGTCCTTGCTGAAGGCCAGACTGAATTTCTCGATAAAATGGGAAATCAGCAGCGGGATATCGTCTTTTCTTTCCGTGAGCTTGGGCAGGCGGATGGTGACCACGTTGAGGCGGTAAAAGAGGTCCTCCCTGAATGAGCCCGCCTCAACCTCCTTTTTCAGGTCCTTGTTGGTGGCGGCAATGATGCGGATATCCAGATCAATGGACTTGGTGCCGCCCACCCTGAAAATCTGTCGTTCCTGCAGCACATGCAGCAGTTTGACCTGCATGGACAGGGGCATTTCGCCTATCTCGTCTAAAAATACGGTGCCTTCTGCAGCGGATTCGAGCAGGCCGATTTTGGTGGCGGTGGCGCCGGTAAAGGCGCCTTTCTCATGGCCGAACAGTTCACTGGCAATGAGTTCTTCGGCAAATCCGCCGCAGTTGAAGGCGATGAACGCATTTTCTTTTCTGGGGCTCAGGGAATGGATGGCCCTGGCCGCCATCTGCTTACCGGTACCGGTCTCCGCCTGGAGCAGGACATTGCAGTTGACCATGGCCACTTTTTTGATCATGGCGAAGACCTCCTGCATGGCCGGACTGGAACCGACAAAGCCGGCGATGGTGCCGCCCTGGCTCAGGGCCTGGCGGAGAGCACGGTTTTCCACCAGCAGGTCGATTTTTTTTCTGGCCTTGTTGGCCAGCAACCGCACGTCATGACGTTTGAAGGGCTTGGTGATGTAATGGTAGGCTCCGGCCTTGATGGCATCCACCGCCGTTTCGATTGAGGCGTGGCCGGTTATGATGATCGCCTCCGTATCTTCAAATCTTTTTTTGACCTGGGTGAGAATTTCCATGCCGTTCATATCCGGCAGATGCAGATCGATAAAAACAACGGGAAATGTCTCCATGGTCAGTCTCTGCAGAAAGGAATGGCCGGTCAGGAAATATTCCACCTCAAACCCTTCTGCATCAAGGACGCGTTTTATAAGGCGGCAGGCCATCTCTTCATCATCAATTATGGCGACTTTCATCTTGCTTTTCCTGCTGTTCTTCCGGGTTTCCTGCAATGGGCAGATAAATTATGAATGTTGTGCCGACATTCACTTTACTCTTTACTTCAACATAGCCGCCATGTTTTTTGATAATACCGTAAACAATGGACAGGCCAAGGCCGGTTCCGGCACCGACCTCCTTGGTGGTGTAAAAAGGATCGAAAATATGACCGATGATCTCCGGTGGTATACCCGGTCCCGTATCGTTGACGATGATCTTGAGCATGCCGTCCGGCGCCGGCTGGGCATCTACGTATAGGAGACCCCCGCCCTCGGGCATCGCCTGGATGGCGTTGACGAACAGGTTGATGAACACCTGCTGCAGTTTCTGCATATCACCCATGACCAGGGGGAGATCCTCGTGGATATAATTTTCAAACCAGATGGCGTTGATCATCAGCTGGTTGGCGATAAGTTTGTGGGAAGCTTCCACCGCGTCCGTAATGCGCAGCGGCATGGAGGATGGGGCTTTGTCCCGGGAAAAATCCAGCAGGTTCTTGACAACTCCGGAAGCCCTTTCCGTCTGGCTGATGATGTCGGTAATGATCTCCTTGGCCTCTGCTTCGGAGAGGTTATCATATTCCTCCAGAAGGGTATCGGCTGACAGAGAAATGTTGTTAAGGGGGTTGTTTAATTCATGGGCGATACCGGAGGAGAAGGTGCCGATGGCGGCCAGCTTACGGGATTGTACCAGCTGTTCCTTTCTGGCATCGATCTCGGTGACCATCTTGTTGAAGGCAATAATCAGTCCGGTGACCTCGTCCTGGATTTTGGCGTTATCGGCGATGGGGGTAAACTTGTCCTTGACCACGTCACGGGTAGCTTTCTGGACAAAGGCGATGCGTTTCAACACGTTCCTGACCTGCAGCTGGAAGATGAGGATAAGGGCAAAGAAAAGGGTGCCCGTGATGCCGACAAACCGGTAAAGGAGAAGTTCGAGACTGCTGTGCAGATGGTCATGCTTGCGTTTGACCAGCTTCTCGGCGAACTCCACCATGTCCCGGCCTGATTCCCTGATCTCTGTTGAGTCTACCTCCGCGGAATAGCTGTATTTTCGGAATATTTCCTTGTAATGGTAGAAGGTGCCGAGAAAATTATCATATTCCTTCCTGTCCGTGACTTCAAGAATATCATCCTCCAGGGTGGCGATATGGGATTGGATCTTGCCCAGATAGGCTAAAATGGGGGAGACGTTATCGTTGCCGATACCGAAGAGGAAATTTTTCTCGTACCGGCGCAACTCCAGTACATCATCCAAAAAATTATGAAACTGCTCCAGGGCCATGAGTTTCTTTTTCAGGGAGAATATCTGCCAGGAGTAGTCAGGCACCAGCAGGCCGCCAAACACCATAAACAGTATGGTGATGAAAATGAGCCTTCGCCTGATGGTATATCTCCCAACGAGACTTTCCATGCTTTTTTCTCCTATCTTACCCATGATGCCTAACGTTTCATCTTGAAATAACACTGATATACCATGTAGCCGGTAATTGCCAACAAGAAACTTCGTGTCAGGGGAATAAGGGACCAGGATGAGTAATCGGTGGGGTTTGCTGTGGCGATGCGATAACGTGGGGATGCATCACGTCGGGTTGGAGGGCATTCTCAACGCGCTGATTGTTACTTGGCGAATTGCCTGAGCAGGTCGCCATTACCCACGAACTGCAGCATTTTAGCCGGATTACCCTCTTCATTGTAGAGAGTCAAGGCATTGGCTCCGGCCAGGGATACCTTGCCGCAGTGGGTGATATAATTTGTACCGCTTCCCGAGCGGCGAGCCCGACGCATGCAAAAATTATTATTTTCGTCAATATTCCAAATATCTGATGAGCGGGTGTTGCCGGTGGGAAAGAGGATGGTATATCTGCCGTCACCGGCAAAATAGATATGACTGCCATTCGGGATATCGTCCGAGGCTGTTATCAGGAAGGTTCTGTCGGAGAGAATTTTTTTCAGCTCAGCGGTGGTAAGATAGCCTTCCTGGGCGGAAACGGTGGGGGCGGAGAAGAGAAAGGGGACAAGCAGAAAGAAAAGAAACAGAATGGTTTGTTTCATGATGACTCTCCCGGGCAGACTCATTGCGGTTGTAAAAATTGGTCAAAGGCGGAATTTTCCCCGTACATTTCAGGATAAACCCGCCTTTGCTCGGGTGTCAAGCAAGAATGAGGTAAAGAGGGGTGAGGCGCATTTGTCCCCCTGTCTTAAGCGAGCATCGCCTTGCGCCAGCCCGCCTCTTTCAGGCGGTTGATCCGGGTGATGGCCCAGGCGTTGATTTCCTGCAGATACCTTTTGGGGTTCTCGTCTCTCCCGGCAATGATACGCTCCCTTTCACCGGCAATATCCCCGGACTCACCGGGATACATTTCCCGCCAGGTGGCATAGCCCTGATCAAAAATAAATTCCGGACTGATCTCATCGGCTGACAGGGAGAGTTGGGTGAGACCGTACATTCTGGCAAGGGTCATGTCATACTCGATGATCCAGCCGTTATCCTGGAGCATGGTCTCCCGGTTGATGGGGGTGTCTGCCGAGCAGTCCGGGCAGAAAAGACGGTCCAGCACATTGGGGTTCATGATATTGTCCCGCAGATGAAACTGTACCTGTCTGCTACCGCATTCACATTTTTTCTTCACTTCAAGACACATAATTTCCTCCACTATATTAATGAGTTGTTTTTTTTAACATCATAGCATGGATGGAGAAAAAGGCAAATAAATAATAACTATTACTAAAAATCTTTCAGGAGCTCCAGGAGATCTTCCGCCCGCAGTTTATGGCTCATATCGCTGCCTTCCAGGAGGCTGTCAGCCAGTTCGCGTTTGTCATGATGCAATCTGATGATTTTTTCCTCGATGGTGTTTTTGGTGACAAGCCGGTAAACGGTGACGGGATGCTTCTGGCCGATGCGATGGGCTCGATCCGAGGCCTGGTCCTCCACCGCCGGGTTCCACCATGGGTCCATATGAATAACATAATCGGCAGCGGTGAGGTTGAGCCCCAGACCGCCTGCCTTGAGGCTGATGAGGAAGAGATCCCCTTCTCCGGCCTGGAACTCAGCCACCTGTTCCTGGCGTTTCAGCGCCGGTGTGGAGCCGTCAAGATATTTATAGGTGATATGGCGTTGGTCAAGAAAGGCGCGCAGGATGTGCAGGTGCCGGGCAAACTGGCTGAAAACCAGGGCCTTATGGCGGTTTTCGATGAGATCCGTGATGATGGTGCCGAAAAGCTCGAGTTTGGAGCTTTGAATGGTCGTATCCGGCTGGACAAGCTTGGGATTGCAGCAGGCCTGCCGCAGTTTCATGATCTCCGCCAGGATCTGCATATGCCGGTGGGAGGGAGAGGCGTCACTGCGTACGATTTTCTCCAGGGCGCGGAAGCGTAATGCTTCGTAGAAGGCTGTCTCTTCAGGGCTCATATTGACCTGGAGAGTGACCTCGGTACGCGGCGGCAGCTCCTCCAGGACCTGACTTTTCAAACGCCGCAGGATGAAGGGCTGGATCAGTTTTTTTAACTTTTTCCGGGCATTCTTGTCCTTGTCTTTTTCAATGGCCAGGGCATAGCGCTGATTGAACTGATCCAGGGAACCGAGAAGACCAGGATTGATGAAGTTGAAAAGATTCCATAGTTCTCCCAGGTGGTTTTCGATGGGGGTGCCGGTGGTGATCATCTTGAAATTGCCATCGAGTTCCATGGCTGCCCTGGAGCGCTTGGTGGCAATATTTTTGATGGCCTGGGCCTCGTCCAGCACAATGACCTGCCATTTTCTGGAGGAAAGGAGTGTGGTTTCCTGCTGCAGAAGACCGTAGCTGCAGATAAGCACGTCAAAAGGCGCAAGAGTGTCAAGCAGCTGTTGCCGTTCTTTGCCGCCGAAGATCACCGCCTGCAGGGTGGGAGCGAAACGGAGGATTTCCTCCTGCCAGTTCATGCAGACGGAGGTGGGGGCTACCACCAGGGAAGGGCCCTGGGGCGCCTCCTGCAGAATGATGCCCAGGCTCTGCACGGTTTTCCCCAGTCCCATATCGTCTGCCAGACAGGCGCCGACACCCCAGTGTTTGAGACGGGCCAGCCATTTGAATCCCTCAATCTGGTACTCGCGCAGTTCAGCCTGCAGGGTTGTCGGCACCTCACTGTGAAAGGAGCGTGATTCCCGGATGCGCTGCAGCTGTTCCTGCCAATAGCTGTCGGCGGTCAACTGAACGCCGCTTTCCGTGAAACCTTCCAGGGCGCAGGATGCCAGAGGATGCATCCGCCGTTTCTGGCCAAGGGGTTCGGTAAAGGAGGTTAATTCATCCAGCTGTTTGCGGAATTCCCGGGACAGGGCCATAAATTCGCCTTTGCCCAGCGGAATGAATCTGCCTGAATTGGCCTGGGTCAGTTCCAGCAGCGTTTTCATCTCCATCACCTTTTCCTGGTCGATGGTGAGCTGTCCTTCCAGTTCAAACCAGTTCTGTTTCTGTCTGATCTGCACATGGAAATCATGAAACGAGGCATGATGACGGATGGTGAGTTTTTCCCCTTCCGGCCACTCAATGATGACATCATCCCCCAGGTTCTGGATTTCAGAAAGAACCTCAAGGCAATCCTGCAGATTTTCGATGAACCATTCGCCGTCCATCCCGCCCAGTCTGGCCAGGGTAGGGCATCTCTCTTCAATCTGCGCGCAGTTCTCTCTCTCCTTGTCAAGGTTGCGACAGGTTTGCAGGCGTTTGCCGTTGATTTCGGCCATGACGTTCATCGCCCCTTCGCCGGGGTAGAGATAGGGACCGCCGGTGGCAAAGGGCTTAACCAGCATGGAGACTCTGAAGCCGTTACCCACCTGCAGCAGTTGCATGATGATCTTGTCCGCCGCCGGTACCTCTTCTATTTCTCTGGAGGTGGCGCCGATATCAGAGTGAATGGTCAGGCAGGAGGAAAGATTGCCCAGGGTTTCAAGGGCCTGTTTTTTAGCGCCTTCCGGAACGATGAGGCCGTCGTCGCCGATGATTGCCGCAATTTTGCGGTGTTTTTCGGAGATCTCGATAATGCGGAAGCGGGTGGGGGTTTCCCGTAAGGCCATTACTTTTTCGTCGCCGATGGGTGAGGAAAATTCCAGCAGCACCTTGTCATCTTTCTGGGTGGCATGCAGTTCCGGTTCCCCTCTGGTGAATTCAACCGGCACTGAGGTGTGTGTGCTGGAAAAGAGCAGGGGGTGACCGACCAGGGCGGACAGGGTTTCATCCATGTCAAATTCAAAGGATGTTTCATGGCTGAACTCCTTTTTGCGTAATGTTGCCCTGATTCTCTGGTCCTGCTCCGTGAGGAAAGAGAGATTCTCTCCGGCATACAGACGCTTCAAGGCCACGGAGCGTCCCTGGCTCCATTTGCCGCTGGCGGTAAACTTCTGTTCCCTGGGGTAAATGGTAACAAAACCGTCCTTGAAGTCCACCATCCAGACCATTCTGTACTGGAGTTGGCCATTCTCCTCATTTTCCAGGCTGACGATATTTAAGGCCTTCAGGGCTCGTTGCCACGATTTCTCATGGGGTAGCACGGAGTGCAGAGAGGTGAGTGCCGATTCCCCGCAGATAGAGCGGCTGAAGTCTTGATAAGACTCGATTTCGGTGGCTTGATAGAGCAGGGAAGCATATTCCATGGCCAGCCAGTCGTAGCCGTTTTCTCTGGCCCGTGTGTAAAATTCATGCAGTTCGTGGCGCTGGGCTGATTCCAGCGCGCCATTGAGCCAGAAACTGCCAAGCCCCATGAATAGGGCCGTCACCGCGTCTTTTTCATCCTGTTGCCATATCTGTGCAGTGGAGTCCAGCTTGAAGTTTTCCAGTTTTGCCTTGGTCACCTGCTGGAGAATCCTGTAGGCAGGAAGCAGGGGATTATTACTCTGCTCTGTTTCCAAGGTGGAGATGAAGGTGGCAATGATCGGATACTTTCTGTAGTCTCCGGATTTCAGCAGAGCCAGGATGAAGATGAGTCCTTCCATGCCGATGAAAAAAACGTTTTTCGACTCTTTTTTGAGGCGCAGATCGATCAGATCCTCCTGGAAGCTGGCGATGGCATCGCTGTTGCGGCCCTCCAGGAATTCCAGCCAGCCCCGCAGGCCGAAGGAATCAATATGGTTTTTGCCTTCGGCGATTTTTTCCCGGGCTGCCTTGATGTCGGCGCGCAGCAACTGGTTGAGGATAAGCAGATAATAGACTGATGGCCAGCCCGGTGGAGGGATGATCTTCAGGATGTTTTCATCGGAGAGATAGGCAAGGGGCTGGGCAAACGATTCAAGATGGAGCAGGCTTTTTCTGCTTATTTCATGCAGGCCGTGGAGCTGCAGGTGGGGCGGCAGGGTGCTGAACCACTGCGCCTCAAACGGGTTGTTGACGATCTCCACCAGGGGCGAGTGCTGTTCCGAGGTTTCCGGGCAGTCATAGTAGCGCAGCAGATGGTCATTAAAATGATCGAAATCGTTCAGATACAGCCCGATGCGCATTTCCCGCAGATGGCGCTGGCCTTTCTGCTGCAGGGCATCGTACGCCTGCCCCTGGACGGGAAGATTTCTGGCAATGATGCGGGCCATGCGGGCAAAGTTACCTGCGCTCAGGGCCTTTCTGCTGATGATTTCCACAATTAGGGGGTTGCACTGGCAGCGCCAGGTCGCGAGACCCTGTTCCTGCAGTTTGCGTAGCGCCGCTGATTGTGATCGCTCCTCACCGGGCAGACTTTCATCATCATGCCTGCCGGTAAATTCCCGAAAACAGCTGATGGTGGTTGCAGCGCCGGCGGGCTCGAAAACAATCGAGATGAACTGGAGCAGTTTCTGCTCTTCCGGCGCCAGAGCTTCGTATTTTGAGAGCAGGTGAGTAATTTCCTGGGTGAATGAAAAATTTGCCATTTTGGTAGTATACCATATAATTGCCGTCTGACTTGCTCATTTTTATCAGACAATATGCCGGCGAACATTTTTTTTGCCCGGCTTGCGTCTCTGTCAACAGCATGCTATTGGCCGGGTACATGGAAATAATTTTGTGCAGGGATGATGGCCTTGTCATGCTTTTTAACTGGACAAAGTACTTTTTTTTCAGTTTGTTCATCATATGAAAATACACTTTTTAGGGGTTGGCGAAGCCTGCGATCAACACTGTCCCAATACCTCGCTTCATGTGACAGCGGGAAAGGGGCAGCGGTTCCTGCTGGACTGCGGTTTTACCACCCCCCATCTCTATTTTGGTCTGAGCAGCGATCCGGACGAACTGGACGCTGTCTGGATTTCTCACTTTCATGGCGATCATTTTTTCGGCATGCCGCTGTTGCTCCTCAGATTCTGGGAAATGGGCCGG
Source organism: Pseudomonadota bacterium (assembly GCA_018816555.1). Taxonomy (GTDB): domain Bacteria; phylum Desulfobacterota; class Desulfobulbia; order Desulfobulbales; family SURF-16; genus SURF-16. The sequence goes on along the minus strand of JAHIVT010000059.1, from coordinate 48,871 downwards.
AGGAAAAAGCTGGTTATTGCCGGGCAGCAGGGCATCCTGGAAAAGATTACGGCGGCCATGGAGCTTGCCTACCCCGGCTTTCTGCCGCGGCTCATGTACCACCTTGATTTTGTGGAAATAGAACCGGGACAGGCCCGGGAAATTGCCGGCACGAACTGGAGCTCGGCGGAAAATATCCATTCCCAGCGTTGTCTGTCCATACGCATTGATGACGGCAGCCACCGGATTTTTTACAGCGGGGATGGCAGGCCGACCAGGGAAACGGAAACTCTGGCAGCAGGATGTGATTTGATCGTGCACGAGGCCTTCAGGCTGGACAGGGAGGTGGAAAACCACGGCAATATCATGAAATGCCTCGAATTTGCCAGCCGCGCCGGGGGGAAACATCTTGCCCTGGTACATCTGGAGCGAACCTGCAGAGAAACCGCCAAGAAAAAAGTTGCCGGGCTGGACGGAACTGGCGGGCTCCATGTTTTTCTGCCGGAACCGGGTGATATGTTTAGAATTCTTTCAGAGACGTGAAGAAATGGAAAATAGACGAGAAGAAATGCAAAAGATGATGAAGTTCCAAGGGCTCGGAGTGGTCAAGGCTGCGGCCTGGGCCACCTTGCTGGTGTGCATGACGCTCATTTTCAAAACCCTGGGCTTCCTGTTTGTCCCTTTTTTCATCTCGCTGCTGCTCTGCTACGCCCTGGGCATTCCCATGGAAATCCTGCAGCGTCTCAAAGTCCCCAGCTCTCTGCGCATCATCATCGTGGTTTTCTTCATCCTCAGTGTTATCTATCTCATCGGCAGCATGGTAAGCCTTAATATTAAAGAATTTTACCAGCAGCTTCCCGAGTTTGAGAAGAAATTCTGGGACTATGCCGCGTATCTGCTCAAATGGTTCAATATCAGCCCCGATCAGGCCCGGGAAATGTACGACTCGGTTATCAAGAGCTTCAAACAGGTCGATCTGCAACCCATAGGCAGCATGGTGCAGCGCTTGAGCGGTTCCTTTTTTTCCTTTTTCGGCAACATGTTCTGGGTGATTCTGATCATGGTGTTCATGCTGGCCGAGCGGGAGAGCATCACCCAGCGTCTGGTCGAGGGGCTGGGTGCGAAAAATGCCAAGCCGACGCTTGAGGTCATTGGCCGGATCAACAAGGCGGTGCAGAGCTATCTCGGCCTGAAGACCCTGATCAGTCTGTTGACCGGCGTGCTGGTCACCATTGCCCTGGCGCTTTTTGACGTTCCCTTTGCCCTGCTCTGGGGGGTGCTGGCCTTTCTGCTGAATTTCATCCCCAATATCGGCTCGCTGATAGCCGTGCTGCCGCCGGTGGCCATCACCCTTTTTCAGTTCGGTTTCGGTAAGGCCGCCCTGGTGGCGCTTATCCTGGTCCTCATCCAGATGGTGGTGGGTAATATCCTGGAACCGAAGGTTATGGGCAGGGGTCTTAACCTCAGTCCCCTGGTGGTTCTGCTCTCCCTGGTTTTCTGGGGCTGGATGTGGGGAATTGCCGGCATGCTGCTGTCGGTTCCCTTGACCGCCGCCTTGAAAATAGCCTTTGAACAGCTTGACTCGACGAGAGCAGTGGCTATATTAATGAGTGCAAAGAAATAAGAGCTTATTTATGGACAAACCCTTAAGGTGATTTTATAAAAATTCTGGGCGCAGCGGCGCCGCATGGTTTGTTTGACCAAGACTTTCAACTTTTTTCACATATTACGAAGGAGCAAGAAAATGTTTGAGAATGGCTTAAATAGAACGATAACCGTTTCACAGGCCGAAACCCAGGCCTCAACAATTTTCCTGGCCAAGGTTTTCAACTGGATGGCTATCGGGCTGGGTCTCACCGGGCTGATGGCCTTTCTGGTGGCGAACTCGGAAACCGCCATGCAGATTTTCATCTTTAACCCCATGATGCGCTGGGGCATCATCATTGCCGAGCTGGGGCTGGTTTTTTATCTGTCAGCCAGGGTGACGCGTCTCTCCGCCCCGGTGGCAACCGCCCTCTTTCTCATCTACTCGGCCTTAAACGGCGTCACCCTGTCCGTCATCCTGCGTATCTATACATCCACTTCCGTGGCCGCCACCTTCTTTATCACCGCAGGCATGTTCGGCGCCATGGCCATTTACGGCATGGTGACCAAGAAGGATCTCTCCGGCCTGGGCTCATTCATGTTTATGGGTCTGGTCGGCATGATCATTGCCTCGGTGGTCAACATTTTCCTGCAGAGCTCCATGATGGCCTGGATCGTTTCCGGGCTTGGCGTGATTATCTTCACCGGGCTCACCGCCTATGACGTGCAGAAAATCACCCAGATCGGCGCCTCCGGCATCATGCAGCAGGGCGAGTCAGCCATCCGCAAGGGGGCGATCATGGGGGCCCTGGCCCTGTATCTTGATTTTATCAACCTGTTCCTCAGCCTGCTGCAGTTCCTCGGCAACCGGGATTAGTTGTCGCCCGGCCTGGCTTTTGCCACGGGGAATTAGTAGGGGCGGTTCGCGAACCGCCCCCCTTGTATCTAGGCGGGACGATTGCATGGGAATGACACGGGGTACAAATGAATGATTGCCAATTGTCATTCCTGTAGGGGCACCCCTTGTGGGTGCCCTGGGAGCGGGCTACCCGTTGTTTGCCACTGTCCAGGCAGTTAGAGTTCGCGTACTGCATGATGGCCAATTCGGTATCCGCCTGGGATAGGGCACCCACAAGGGGTGCCCCTACATCCCCATCCGCTTTCTTCCTTTTTTTTCTTTTTCCTGCCATCTCATAGCAGTTTTCTCTTGCAAATTCTTTAATTGCGGGTTTTTTTCTGAGCAATCATTCATTTTTGGGGAAGACGTCAACATCCCCATTTCCCGCTAAACAGCCAACCCGGAAAGAGAATCGGATGAGTACTGCCAGGCCCACGGTGTTCATCAGTTATAGCCACCTGGATGAGGAGTGGAAAAATCAGCTTCTCCCCCATCTCAAGGCATTTGAGCAGCAAGGCGATCTGCTGCTCTGGCATGACCGCAAGATCAACACCGGCGCTGACTGGTACCCGGAGATTAAAGAGGCGGTGGAGGGGGCCCGAGTAGCGGTCTGCCTCATCACCAAAAATTTTCTGGCCTCGGATTTTATCATCAAGGAGGAGGTGCCGGCCCTGCTTAAACGGCGGGCGGCTGAAAACCTGACCATCCTGCCCCTACTGGCTGAGCCCTGCCCGTGGCAGGCCATCCGCTGGCTCAAAGGCATCCAGATGTTTCCCACCGGCAACAAGTGTCTTGCTGCCATTAGGGGTAAAACAAAGCGGAAACAGCAGCTCGCGGATTTTGCTATCAAGGTGGCGGAACAGGCGCAGCAGACCGTCCCGGAGCATGAGGCTTTCGTTTTTGAAAATCTGTTGATTGATGAGATCCTTGGCAATGTAATGGGACCGTCACTGCCGGGCCTCTCTGATAAGGACATTCCCACAGAACAGGATTTCTTGCTCAACATTGACTTTTCGGAAGAAGCACTCAGCCAATCAAGTACGCCAACCTCGCTCTTGGAATTATTGCTGCCTCCGGTGGAGATCTCCCGTCTGCCTATAACCGGGGCAGAACTCTTTGGTCGGGAGGCGGAGCTTGAGTTACTGGACAGTGCCTGGGAGCAGGGCAAAACCAATATTATCTCTTTTGTTGCCTGGGGTGGGGTGGGCAAATCCACTTTGGTCAACCGTTGGCTTGCCGAGATGGCCGCGGACAACTATCGCGGTGCGGCCCGAGTCTTTGGCTGGTCTTTTTACAGCCAGGGGAGCGGGGAGCGGGTCACCTCGGCGGACCGCTTCATTGCCGGGGCCCTGGCCTGGTTCGGCGACCCGAATCCTATTACCGGCTCTCCCTGGGACAAGGGCCAGCGGCTGGCAGGCCTCATCAAGCAGCAGCGGACGCTGCTGGTGCTGGACGGCCTGGAGCCGTTGCAGGCCGAGCATGATTTTGACAAGGGCCGCATCAAGGACCCCGGCCTTGCTGCCCTGGTCACGGAACTGGCCAGGAATAATCCCGGCCTCTGCCTCATCACCAGTCGGGAAGAGGTGGCTGATCTCCGTCGTTTCCCGCAAACCGTTCAGGCACGCAACCTGGAGCAGATTTCCGCCGCAGCCGGCCGAGCGCTTTTGCGCGTGGGCGGGGTGCGGGGCACGGACCTGGAGCTGGAGGAGGCTTCGCGAGCCTTTGGCAACCACGCCCTGGCCGTCAAGCTCCTGGCCGCCTATCTCCATGAGATCCCCGAACACCACATCCAACACGCGGCCGATATCCCTGACCTGGACCTCCCCGAGGAGCATGGTCGCCAACCCCGGCGGGTTATGGCCGCCCTGGTCGGTCTTTTAGGGGATTCACCGGAGGTCGAGTATCTGCGGCTCCTTGGCCTCTTTGATCGCCCGGCCGACAGGGAGGCCCTGGCAGCACTCCTCACCCCGCCGGCCATCCCAGAGTTGACCGGCCGCATCATGGCAGTGGAAAAAGGAGACCGCCATGAGTGCCTCAGTCGACTGCGGCGCTTCGGTCTCCTGGCCCCGACAAGCAGCCATCGCCCCGGCGACCTGGACTGCCACCCCCTGGTGCGGGAGCATATGGCCGACCTTCTTCAAAAGCATTTCCCCTCAGCCTGGCAGGAGGGCAACCTGCGGCTTTATGAGCATTACAAGGGCATTGCCAGGGAACTGCCGGACACCATCGAGGAAATGGCTCCGCTTTTTTACGCCTGCGCCCATGGCTGCCGGGCCGGCCGGCAGCAGGAGACGCTGGAGGAGGTTTACTGGCAACGACTCATAAGGATGACCGACCATTACTGCACGAGCAAACTCGGCGCATTCGGCTCCGATCTGGGCGCCTTGGCTAACTTTTTCGAGAAGCTTTGGGACCGGCCCGCGACCGGACTTCGCGAATTTGATCAGGCGGCGCTTCTGAGTTGGGCCGGTTTCAGCCTCCGAGCCCTGGGTCGGTTGGACGAGGCGGCCGGGCCGATGCGGGCCGGTTTGGAAATGCGGGTCCAGCAGGAAAATTGGCAAGATGCGACCATCATTGCCGGCAACCTCAGCGAACTTTTCCTCGTCACGGGTGACCTGGACCGGGCTATGGAGTATGGGAAAAGGTCGGTGGAGCTGGCCGACCAGAGCGGTGATGCCTTTTGGCACTTGGCCACCCGCACCACCCGTGCTGGCTCCCTCCATCAGGACGGCCGGTTGGCCGAAGCGGAGGAGCTGTTCCGCCAGGCCGAGGCCATGCAGCGGGAGTGCCAGCCCCAGTACCCTTTCCTCTACTCCTTGCAGGGCTATCGCTACTGTGACCTGCTCCTTGAACTCGACCGGCCGGCCGAGGCTAGGGAGCGGGCGGAGAAAACTCTTGAATGGATTAAGGCTGAAAATTGGCCCCTCGACATCGGCCTGGACCATCTCACCCTATGCCGGGCCTGCCAGCGGCTGGACGAGACGGCCGAAGCCGTCAGCCATCTGGCCGTGGCCGTTGATTTCCTGCGTAAGGCAGGGAGACAGGATTATCTTCCCCGCGGCCTGCTGGACCGGGCCTTCTTCTGCCGGGAGCAGGGGCAATTTGGCTCTGCCCGCCGCGACCTGGACGAAGTTTTTGAAATCGCCGAACGCTGCGGTATGCGTCTCTTCCTCACCGATTATCATCTCGAGAGCTGCCGACTGCTGCTGGCCGAAAACGACTTGCCCTCCGCCCGCGAACACCTAGTTAAGGTCAAAAAACTGGTCGCGGAAACCGGCTACCACCGTCGGGACCGGGAAGTCCAGGAACTTGAAAAATTGCTGGCCGTCGCCGACCCGGCCAAGGCCACCATTCAGACACCATAACTATCTAACCCAAGGAGAACAGCAATGCCCTTACCCCAATTCGACGAAGTTCATGTCATCTCCGACCTCCACATGGGAGGTGAACCCGGTTTTCAGATTCTCCGGGAGACCGGGAAACTGGCGGGATTCATCCGCTGGGTGGCGGCACAAAAGCCGGACGGGCAAGTGGCCCTGGTCTTAAACGGTGATGTCATCGACACCCTGGCCGAGGAGAGCGGCGGCTACATCGCCGTGGACAATGCCGAGACCGTGATCAAACGGATCATGGCAGATCCTGCTTTTGCCCCCATCTGGGAAGCCTTGGCGGATTTTGTGAAAATTGACAAACGCACCCTGGTCATCGCCCTTGGCAACCACGACCTTGAGCTGTCTTTTCCGGTGGTACAGCGCGCCGTGGTCGAACGGCTCGCCGGTGCTGATCTCCTGGCCCGGGCCCGCATCGAGTTTTCCACCATGGGGGCCGGCTACTCCTGCCTGGTGGGCGGCGCCCGGGTGTTCTGCACCCACGGCAACGAAGTGGACGCCTGGAACTATGTCCGTTACGAGGACCTCGCCAAGGCGGCCCGGCGGCTCAACAGCGGCCGATCGCTTAAGGCTGGCGAATGGGAGCCCAACGCCGGCACTAAGATGGTCAAGGACGTCATGAACAAGGTGAAGGGGCAATATCCCTGGATTGACCTTTTAAAACCGGAGATGACGGCCGCTGTCGGCGTGCTCCTGGCCCTTGACCCCGGCCAGCTCGAAAAGATCAACCGCCTCATCCCGGTTATCGGTGAGAAGGTGGAGGGCAGCAGGGAGGTGGACCAGCGGCTTTCGGCCGAGGGTTTCACCGCCCCGGCCAAAAAGCAGGCACGGCCCGTGGCTGTGGAGGGTCTGCTGGGACCAAACCTCATGGAGGGACTGCGCAGCGGTGCCGGGGCCAGCCGTCCCTCAGCCGACGCCCTGCTGCTGGCGGCGGAAAAGCAATACAAGACCGGCAGCGCCGTCACTGATCCCCAGGACGAAACCCTCGGTACCGGCCAGTATCTCTGGGACCGGCTCACCGGCTGGTTTAGCGGCGTCAGCAAGATCGAGGCCCTGCGCCGGGCACTGAAAGACTGGCTCAAGGGTGACAAGACTTTCGAGATAGCGGACCGGGACGACGCCTGCAAGGAGATGGTCGACTCGGTGGGGCAGGGTATCCATTTCATCGTCACCGGTCATACCCATCTTGAACGCGCCATCGATCTGGGCGGCGGCCGTTTTTATTTTAATTGCGGCACCTGGATCCGCCTGCTCCGTTTCACCGAGGCCATGCTTGCCAGCGAAGAAACCTTCAAGCCGGTGTATGAGCTGCTTGTCAAAGGCCGGATGAAGGATATCGATCAGGCGGTCTTTGACCGGCAATCCTTTGTCCTGCGGCAACAGAGCGCGGTCTGCATCAGGGCCGACGAAGACGGCACAGTGGTCGGCGAACTGGCCCACATTGCAGGAACCGATCCCGTCACCCGCACGATCATTCAACAGTTCACGAGGTAAAGACATGTCTGAGATCCACAACGTCAAACTGGAAATCCTGCGACCCGGCCCGGCGCACAACCAGCTCCTGTCACCGCTGACCCCTTACCTCGTCCTCTGCGGTGCCGACGGACCGGTGACCGTACGCCTGCCCTTTGAACAGCGGCAGTTGCTCATCCGCCTGGAACGGCTCCGCTATTACACCGAGGGAACACCTGTGCCCGCAGGTCAGCGGGAGGCCGAGCTGCGCGAACTGGGCGAGACCATCGGTCAGATGTTCGGCCAGGTTCCCGGCCTGCTTGCCGAACTCGGCAGCGTCCAGGCGGCCAAGGGAAAGTTTGTGCATCTGCGGCTGTCGCTTTCCGGTTTTGAACTGGCTCTTTTGCCTTTTGAGGCGGCCATTGCCCCGGCAGGTTTTCCCGGATCCGGTTCGCCGCTCTTTCTGCAATCAAAGACACCCATCACCCTGACCAGGGAGGTGCGGCGCGGCCGGCCCCTGCCGGTGGAATGGAATCGTCCGCCCCGCATCCTGTTTATCTTTGCCTCCCCTGGCGGACTCGCGGTGGTGCCTGCCGAACGGCATCTGGTTGCCCTGCGCCGCGCTATTGACCCCTGGATAAAAATCAAGAACAGTGAGGAAGCGCGGCTGGCCGAGGTAAAAAATATACTCACCGTGCTGCCGGAAGCAACGCTTGAGCAGATCCGGCAGGCCTGTATGGATACCGAGTACACCCATGTCCATATCCTGGCCCACGGCGCCCCCTATGATCATGCCGGCGACCAGCAGTACGGGCTTGCGTTGTGCGACAGCACGAACCCGGCAGAGGTCGATGTGGTTGACGGCGAGCGGCTCGCCATTGCCCTTACCACGGACCGCGCTTTGGACTGCGCCGCCCGTCATCGGCCCACTGTGCTCTCGCTGGCAACCTGCGATTCCGGCAATGTGCGCTCCGTGCTCACCCCCGGCGGCAGCATAGCCCACGAGCTGCACGCCGCCGGCATCCCCTGGGTCTTTGCCTCCCAGTTTCCCCTGTGGATGCGTTCCTCGACCATCTTTACTGAAGTACTGTACAAACGTCTGCTCAAGGGGGCCGATCCCCGCTGCGTCCTCCACGAAGTGCGGCAGCGTCTGCGCACCTCTTGCCCGGAAACGCATGACTGGGCGAGTATCGTGACCTATGCAACCGTGCCCTGGGATTTTGAAAATCAGGTCAGCGATTTTCGCGAAAAGCAGACCCGCGGGCGGATCGAAACCAAATTCGCGCGGATCGATGATCTGCTCAAGATCGGAGAGTTTGAGGGCCAGGATGAGAAAACGGTGACCGGGGAGATGGATGGTCTCTGTGCCTCCATCCGTGAGGAACTGCAAGCATGGCGGGAAGAACCTGAGGCGCAATCTTCCGACAGGGAACTGGCTGAACGACTGGGGGTGAGCGCTGCCAGTGAAAAACGGATCGGCATCGCCTATGAGCAGATCGCAGGCAAGGAGAAGGAAAAACTGGAAGCCTATCAGAAATGCTGCCTGTTATACAGGCAGGCCATGGTGGCCGAGCCCTCCAACAACTGGGTTATCACCCAGTATCTGTCAATGCTGGCGGTCTTAATGAGGGCTGAAAAAGTCGGCATGACCGAATTGGCAAAAAAACATGGTCACTGGTGGAGCACAGCTCGGCAAATCAGCCACTGGAGGTTGCTCAATGCGGTTGGGAGCGAGCGGGCCTGGGCCTGCGGAACGCTGGCGGAACTGGAAATGCTGGGCGCTCTTTATGGAGGCGAGCAGTACAGTGCGGAGGAGGCTAAGAAGGAAATTATCCGTTGCTGCAACGAGATCCTGGAAACTTGTGGTCCCAAGGAGTTTCCCGTGCAATCAACCATGCGGCAGTTCCGCCGCTATGTCGATATCTGGAAACAAAATGAATGGGATGATTTTGCCAGGGCCGCACTTGCCGCGCTCGGTGACAGTAATGTATCCCCCCAAAAGGAGAGACCTTGAGCGCGGCAGTAAAAAAGATCGCGACACCTTTCGGGGAGTATGAGCCGCGGATTGCCGGTCGCGACGAACTGGAGCGTGCGGCAGCGGTCATGGGCGACGCGCTGGAGGCAATCGCCCGGGTCAACCATGACAGGTGGGCGGCGGAGAGGATTGGCCAGGGGTGGCGCTACGGGGAAGAGCGGGATGAAGCCCGGAAGCTGCAGCCGAATCTCGTCCCGTATGAGCACCTCCCGGAATCGGAAAAACGAATCGACGTGGAGGGTGCCAAGGCGATCATTGCCGAAATGATCAGGCTTGGAATTTTTCGGCAATAATTGCTTGAACAGAATAGACATAAAAAAAGGGAACTGACTGTGCGGTCAGTTCCCTTTCTTTATGTTATGGCCAGGTTGGCGGAAATCAGGGAATCTCAGATTTCAGTTGCCATACAGTGTTTTATACTTTTCCTGCAGCTGGAGAAGATTATCCAGGTATTTGTCCTTATTCTCCAGGCCGGATGTCGCAGTCATTTCCTCGATCAGGCTGTTGATGGGATATCTGATATCAATGCCCAGAGGATTGGCGTTCTTCATGTTGGCCAGGTCCATGACCAGCACGCAGTAATATTTGACCAGGGTCCTGAAAGCCGGTTCTCGGCGAAACAGATAGGACTGGCCTCCGAGGGTATTGAGAAAGAAGGTCGAATAGCTGTACAAATCCTCCATGGGCAACTGGATCGGATATTGAACGCTCAGGCATTCATCCCGGTGCAGGATGAGAGAGTAAAAGTCAGCCATCACCGGTTCTAATTGACCTTTTTCCAGGGCCATGATTTTTTTCAGGGTAAAGATATTTTTTTCGCCCAGCACACGATAAAAGTGGGCGGCATTCTGGAGTATGGACAGCAGATTGTCAGTTTCCCTGGTGATGGTGGGCTTGTTGGCCAGCAGCTTATTGATGACCGTGATGAAGTATGCCTTTGAACCGCCTTCCAGGTTGAGATCGATAATGTAATCTTCCTGGTCCAGCCGGGTAAAAAACCTATCAATTCCGGCTGAGGTGGTTTTGCAGGGATCCATGGTAATGTCTTTGCCTGCTGCCTGGTTATCAGCCTCGGCGCCGGACTCGGTCTGCATGCCGGCAGATTCGCTCTGACCTCCGGATTCGGAGCCTTCCGGGGCGGCAAGTTCCTTGTCAAGAATATTTACCTTTTCCTGGAGTTTCTGCTGCTCCTGCTCCAGGGAGATGGCCGTTTTTTTGTCCGCTTTCCGGCTGGCATTTACTATCAGCAATGCTGCAACAGCGGCAAGGGCGAGAAGAACAAGGATAATAATTGTTTTGCTGGGGGCGGTTTTCTTGGCGTTTGACATGATTGTTCACTTCTTGTCATTTAAAGATTTTTTTTGATAATATATGACGAAATAGGACTTCTGCATGGCTTGGAAGGATTTTATTTGTTATGCTGCAAGTTAATGTATCTTGCTTTGTTTATTCCGTCAAACAGAAATATTATTTCTTATATCCCCCTGACATCAATCTGTAAATGTTCAGCGGGTAACAAAAATTGATATAAGCGCTTACCTTAAATTATGACAAAGGCATCCGGGAAAATTCTGGTTGTGGATGATTCAAGGGTAATGAGGCGGATTATTTCCTCATTTCTGGCAAAAATGGGATATGAAGATGTGCTGGAGGCGTCTGACGCTGGTAGCGCCCTGAAGACTATTGCCACAGAGCAGGTTGCGGTGGTCATTTCCGATTATTCCATGCCCGGGTTGAGCGGCCTTGAGCTGCTGAAAGCCATACGTCGTGACCCTAAAAATAAGGACATGCCGTTTGTCATGGTAACTGCTGAGGCGCAACTCGGACAGATAATCGCCGCATTCAGAGAAGGGGCGCAGCAGTACGTAACCAAACCTTTTACCTCTGAATATATGGAGTACATCATTAATAAGGTTGTGCGGTAATCCTGGTACGGCAACAATAAGAATTGTATAGTCTTGAATATGATATCTTTTTTAAAAAATAAAAAGACCAATAACTGGCTGGAGAGATGTCTTCCCTTTGTCTCAAAAAGTCCGGAAATGAAGATCAGGTGGCTTATAGGCGTCTTCAGAAAAGGAATTTTGTCTCAGGAAGAAATAACGCCCTATATCCGTTTGTTACTGGCGGAAAAAAGCGGTGAAGAGCAGGGACAGCTCAGGAAAGCGTTCAGGGAACTTGATGCGGAGATGCAGTATCGTTTTCTGGAGGCGGCAGATATCTATGATACACCGAAATTGTTTGCCTTATGTTCGAATCCGACATTGAGACACGCGGAAATTGCCCTTTTGAAGAAAGTCCCACCCTATGAGAAAAAAACGCAGTTCATTCTTGACAAGATTTTTTATGCTATAAGGGATCATTCCAGGGGAATGCTTGAGCAGGCGGCTGAATTATTGATCAAGGAAGGGAAAGCTTCGGCGAATTTTCGGGATAATTATTCAAGATTTCAGGAAATTCTGCAGGATGAGGAATTCCTTCTCTCGCTTTACCCCAAGGCCAGGGGATGACAGGACAAAATATTGGAGTACTCCAGTCTGCGGGCAACTGGATGCCGGCCGTACCGACATCCAGTTGCATAGATCCGCTAGAACTATTTCTTTTTCTTGCCGCCTGAGGCCCTCTTTGCTGCTTTCAGAGGGTTGACCTTGATGGTGCTGACAACTATCTCAGGTTTTTTGTGGGTGGCAAAATTGCAGATACCCAGACGCCATTTTGCATCGGGAAAGGCGAAAGTCTGACAATACTTGTTATTGTTTGCCTCGACGACTCTGTCGCATCCATCACACTGATCGATGATGGGATTAAAAAAACCGCTGCTTTGCAGTTCACTTGCTGTCGGTGCATTGGTAGCCATGACAGGACCCTCCTTGTATGAAAAATAAGAATATTTGTCTCAATAGAAAAATAAATTTGTGTTTACGAAACATATCTATCTAAATGAAAGAGATGGCTCTGTCAACAGAAAAAAGTGCCTTGGAACCATGCTGCCGGCTCGTGGTCAGGTTTTTGCATCTGTTTGGGGTGAATGGAGAAAAAGTCCATAAGAAATGGAAAACATTGTCAATAAAGTTGTATTTCTAGAAATCTTGATATAAAATTTATTTCTGGATGCTGGTGATTAGCCGTTTTGCGGTGAAAAAAACATTTCACTTTCGTGAATGTCTCATCCTATAACGAAACAAAAGGATAATTTCATGCCTGTCTATGTCTGGAAGGGAGTTAATTCATACGGTGAGAAGAGAAAAGGAAAAATCGAGGCTTTCAGTGAAGCTGCCGCGCTTTCCCAGTTAAAGAAGATTCGAATCAAGCCGACTGTTCTGAAGGAGGCGCCAAAAGATATTTTCTCAAACATTGCCATGTTTCAGCCGAAGGTGACCGGCAAGGATGTGGTGATTTTTACCCGGCAGTTGTCAACGATGATTGACGCAGGTCTTCCTCTGGTGCAAAGTCTGGATATTCTTGCGAATCAGCAGGAAAATATTACTTTCAAGAAGATGCTGACCGACATCCGCATTGATGTCGAGTCAGGTATGACATTTGCCGATGGCATGAAAAAACATCCCAAGGTGTTTGACAATCTCTACTGCAACATGATTGATGCCGGCGAAGTCGGCGGTATTCTCGACACCATTCTTAACCGTCTTGCCAACTTTATGGAAAAAAGCATGGCCCTGAAAAAAAAGATCAAGGGAGCCATGACCTATCCGTTGATCTGTCTCTGTATCGCTCTCGTCATCACTGCCGTCATTTTGATATTCGTCGTACCGGTTTTTGCCAAAATGTTTGCCGACTTCGGTTCGGCGCTCCCGACTCCCACCCAGATTGTGGTCGATGCCAGTAATTTTGTTAAAAAGAATTTCATCTTCATGGGCGCAGCCATAGCCTTTATCATTATTGCCATCAAGAAAATATATAACACGGAAAAGGGGCGGAAAAAAATCGATTACATGCTTCTTAAAGCTCCGGTGTTCGGACCGCTGATCTGTAAGGTTGCCGTGGCGAAATTCACCAGAACCCTGGGTACCATGCTGCACAGTGGCGTTCCCATTCTTGATTCGTTGAATGTGGTCGGCAAAACAGCGGGCAACAAGGTTATCGAGCAGGCCGTATTCAGGGTGGCGGAGAGTATTACTGAGGGACGTTCCATTGCCGAACCGTTGGAAGAGACAGGTGTTTTCCCCAGTATGGTTGTGCAGATGATCAATGTTGGTGAGGCCACGGGTGCTCTTGACACCATGCTGGAGAAGATTGCGGATTTTTACGATGAAGAGGTCGATCAGGCTGTGGAGAACATGACTGCCATGATTGAGCCTTTTATGATGGTTTTTCTCGGTGGTCTCATCGGCGGACTTGTCATCGCCATGTATCTGCCGATTTTCAAGATGGCCAGCGTTGTCGGTTAGGATGTCTTTCACCCCCTTCCAGGCCCGCCCGTATATTTTTTCAGGCCATTTGCTTGTTTTAAAAAAGAAAATTACTTAGTTGTTGTTGACAAATCTGAAAGTTGAATTGATAATTGTGTAAGTGATATCAGCAGGAAACCAGATGATGATTTGCATCGCTTTCACAGCAATAAAATTGAGGGAGAAATAGAATGGGAGAAATTGTTGGCGTTATCGGCCGGGAAGTCATTGACTCACGGGGGAACCCCACGGTTGAAGTTGAGGTGCATCTTGAGACAGGTTTTATGGGCAGGGCCATTGTTCCTTCAGGAGCCTCGACAGGCACCCGTGAGGCCCTTGAGCTTCGTGATGTGCGTAAAAAACGTTTTATGGGCAAAGGTGTCCTGACCGCTGTTGCCAACGTCAATGACAAAATAGGGCCGGCCCTGATCGGATTTGAGTCAACCCTGCAGGTATTGATCGATAAGACCATGCTCAAGCTCGATGGGACGGAAAACAAGAAGAAATTAGGCGCCAACGCCATTCTGGGCGTGTCCCTTGCTGTAGCGAAAGCCTCTGCCATGGAACTCGGTCTGCCCCTTTATTCGTATTTTGGCGGCGTCAACGGCAAGGTGCTGCCCGTGCCGATGATGAACGTGCTGAACGGCGGGGCTCATGCCGATAATAATGTCGATATTCAGGAGTTCATGATCATGCCGGCAGGGGCTGCCTCCTTTGCCGAGGCTCTGCAGATGGGAGTCGAGACTTTTCATACCCTGAAGGGTGTTCTGAAAAAAGCCGGCCATCTGACTTCCGTCGGCGATGAGGGCGGATTTGCCCCGAATCTCCGTTCCAACGAGGAGGCCATGGAATCCCTGCTTGAGGCAATCACCAAGGCGGGATATGCCCCGGGCAAGGATATCTTTATCGCCCTGGATGTGGCAGCCAGCGAAATTTATGATGCCAAGAAAAAGGTGTATGTGCTGGCCGCTGAAAAGGACCCCGAGAAAACTGCCGAGCAGTTGATAGAGTTTTATGAGGGCTGGGTAAAGAAATATCCTCTTGTCTCCATAGAAGACGGTCTGGATGAGAGTGACTGGAAGGGCTGGAAGAAGCAGACCGATTGCCTGGGCGAGAAAATCCAGCTGGTCGGCGATGATATCTTTGTCACCAATACGAAAATTCTTGCCAAGGGCATTAAGGAAAAAATAGCCAATTCGATTCTCATCAAACTGAACCAGATCGGTACTGTCACCGAAACAATCGATGCGGTGGATATGGCCCATCGAGCCGGTTATACCGCGGTCATTTCCCATCGTTCCGGTGAAACTGAAGACACAACCATTGCTGATTTGAGCGTTGCCTTGAATACCGGTCAGATAAAAACAGGAGCACCTTCCCGTACTGACAGGGTGGCGAAATACAATCAGTTGTTAAGGATAGAAGAGGAACTCGGTGCTGCCGCCGAGTTTGCCGGAAAGAACGGTATTAAGCGTCTAAAGTAAACAACCATGTCTGACCATAACCCTATGTTTCTACAAATGATGGAGGTTTAGCAACATGACCCTGACTAAGGCTGATTTGGTGCAGAAAATTTATCAAACTCACAATTTAACAAAGGCACAGGCAACCTCGATTGTTGAAACATTCCTGAAAATCAGCAAGGATTGTCTGGCTAATGGTGATGATCTTCTGATAAGCGGCTTCGGCAAGTTCAACATTAAAGACAAAAATGCCAGAAGGGGGCGTAACCCCCAGACCGGCAAGGAGTTGATACTGACTGCCCGGAAGGTGGTTACCTTCAAGCCGTCAGGGATCCTGCGCGACAGAGTAAACGGGATTCTCTAAAAATATTCTGCGTAAAGATCCAAACAGGACGTTTGCTGCCTGTTTTGTCCTGTCAGACGGGTGCGTTTTTCAGCAATGGGAAACTGCCCGTCTTTTTTTATTGTTCAGACTGAAATTTCTGATAGATTGACAGCTTATTTACGGACAAGCTCTCAATGGCCTGATCGGAAAGATTGATTGTGGGGTCTGATGTGCATAATGCCGGAAGAGGTAATGCAGATCTCGGACTGTAATTATTACGCAGAGTAAAAAAAATGACGCAGGAAACACGAACACTGGCGGAGCTTGCCGCATTGGTTGAAGGAGAATTGCTTGGTGATCCGGGGGTGAGGATTGCCGCTTTCAATGATGTGGCCAATGCATCTGCCGGGGAGATCACCTTCATTGCCCAGGGAAAATATGTTGACCAGCTGGAGCGGAGCAAAGCCTCGGCGGTCATTGTACCCCAGAATATACAGGAAGTTGCCCTGCCGGCCATTCGGGTGAAGAATCCCTACCTGGCTGCCGCCATGATCCATAACCTGTTTTATAAAAGGCCGCTCCCGGCCCCGGGGATCGATAAGCATGCCGTCATCGGCGCGGATTGCCGTATCGCTCCTTCGGTGTCCATCGCCCCACTGGCGGTTGTCGGACGACGGGTCACCCTTGGGGAAAACGTTGTCATCGAGTCCGGGGTGGTTATCGGCGAGGACGTGATCATCGGCGACGGGACAATTCTTGAGGCAAACGTGGTGGTGCGGGCAGGCTGCAGAATCGGCCGCCGGGTTATTCTTTACAGCGGCGCGGTGATCGGCAGTGACGGCTTCGGCTATGCCACCAATTCCCGGGGCATCCATATCAAGCGTCCCCAGGTCGGTAATGTGGTGCTTGAAGATGATGTTGAGATTGGGGCCAATACCTGCATTGACAGGGCCACCTTCGGCAGCACGGTGATCGGCAAGGGCACGAAAATCGATAACCTGGTGCAGATCGGCCATAATGCCGAGGTTGGAGAGGGATGCCTGATGGTGTCTCAAAGCGGACTTGCCGGTAGCTGCAAACTGGGAAACGGCGTTGTGCTGGCCGGCCAATCCGGGGTTGGAGATCATGTGGAGGTCGGCGACGGGGTCATGGCTGCGGGCCGGAGCGGCATCAACAGCAAC
Source organism: Pseudomonadota bacterium (assembly GCA_018816555.1). Taxonomy (GTDB): domain Bacteria; phylum Desulfobacterota; class Desulfobulbia; order Desulfobulbales; family SURF-16; genus SURF-16. The sequence goes on along the minus strand of JAHIVT010000059.1, from coordinate 32,159 downwards.
GTCAAGCCGGGCTCGGTGGTTGCCGGTTTCCCGGCTATCGCCTATAAGGAATGGCTGCAGGCGGCCACGGCTTTTTCCCGGATTCCCCAGTTGTTGAAAGATGTTCGCCGCTTGCGCAAGCAGGTGAGTGAACTGGCAGGCGATGGAAAAAATAAGGAGACAGGAGATGAGTGAAGTCGTTACGCAATATGATATCAATGAAATTTTAAAGCTGCTTCCCCACCGCTACCCCTTTATTCTGGTTGACCGGGTTCTTGCGGTGACACCCGGTGAAGCGATCAAGGCATTAAAAAATGTCACCATTAATGAGCCCTTTTTCCAAGGGCATTTCCCCGCCGAGCCGGTAATGCCAGGCGTGCTGGTAATGGAGGGAATGGCCCAGGCAGGTGCGATCCTGGCCTACCTCACCGATAAAGAGAAGATCGGCAAGAATCTGGTCTATTTTGCCGGCATGGACGGGGTGCGTTTCAGGAAAAAGATTGTTCCCGGTGATCAGATTATCTATGAACTCTCTATCATGAAACGTAAAGCAAAACTTTTCAAAATTGCCGGCAAGGCCTTTGTGGATGGCAAGCTGGCAGCAGAGGCGGTACTGATGGCCACCTTTTCCTGATGCCTTTTAACGGCAATGAGAAAGGCTGGTAATTACAGGCCGTCTGTGTTAAAAAGACAAGCTTTTCATTGCCTCTTTCCCGCTTCTATGCAAAATAGAGGGAAATCGGCATGCCAGGAATGTATCTCAACTAGTAACACTTAACATCTTGTGAAAATATGACTATTCACCCTACAGCCATTATTGACCCGGGTGCTGAACTCGATTCCTCAGTTTCTGTCGGACCCTATGCGATCATCGGTAAAGGGGTCAGGATTGATGCTGACTCCCAGATAGGCCCCCATGCCTTTCTTTCCGGCCCCCTTATCATCGGTAAGGCCAATAACATCGGGGCCTTTTCCTGCGTCGGCGCTCCTCCCCAGGACATCAAATATAAGGGTGAGGAAACCTTGCTGAAAATCGGTGACAGCAATATCATCAGGGAATACTGTTCCCTCCATCGCGGCAGCCCAAGCGGTCACGGGGTCACCACCATCGGCGACAACTGCATGCTCATGGCCTATTCCCATGTGGCCCATGACTGTACCATCGGCAATAACGTCATTCTGGTCAATAATGCCACCCTGGGGGGGCATGTGGAGATCGGCGATCGGGTTACCGTGGGTGGCATGACGGCTGTCCATCAGTTCTCCCGCATCGGGGAATACTCTTTTATCGGCGGTATGTCCGGCATCAGCATGGATGTGCCGCCCTATGTTATCGTGGCCGGCATCCGCAATGACATGAAGGTGCGCGGTATCAACAAGATCGGTCTCAAACGGGCCGGATTCAGCAATGATGATATCCGAAATCTCGGCAGGGCATTTACCTTGATATTCAAAACCAAGGAGTTGCTGCTCCAGGAAGCGCTGGAGAAGGTGAAGGCGGAAATTCTCGATTCCGCCCCGGTGGCCAGGATGGTTGAATTTTTCAATGTTTCCAACCGCAGCGTGGTCAGATTAAGCAGTGATGACGAGTAGGATCGGGATCATTGCCGGCGGGGGGCAGTTTCCCTATCTTTTCGCCGAAGCGGCAAAAAAAGCCGGGCGAGAGGTGGTCATTATCGGCCACAAAGGGGAGAGCCATCCGGATCTGGAGGCCATAGCGGATTGTTTTTGCTGGGTAAAACTCGGCCAGCTGGGCAAGATCATCAAGTTTTTTCAAAAAGAGAAGGTGGAGGAAACGGTTTTTCTCGGCACGATCACCAAAACCCGTATTTTCCGTGACGTGCTTCCTGACCTGAAGGGGATATCCCTGTGGAATAAAATTGATGTGCGCCAGGATGATGCCATTCTGCGAGCCTTTGCCGGTGAACTGGAAAGGGAAGGGATCAAAGTGTTGGACTCCACCCTTTATCTGCAGCATCTTCTTTTCCCGGCCGGCATTCTCACCCGTAAAAAGCCGACTGCCGGCCAGAGGCGTGACATTGAATTTGGTTTTCAGATGGCCCGTGCCATCGGTAAACTTGATATCGGCCAGTGCGTGGTGGTCCGTGATATGGCGGTCGTGGCCGTGGAGGCCATCGAAGGAACGGATGCCGCCATCAAAAGGGGCGGAGCCCTGGCCCGGGAAAACGCAGTGGTGGTGAAGGTTAAAAAACCTGACCAGGATTTTCGTTTTGATCTGCCGGCCATTGGTCCGACGACCATTGAATCCATGCAGGAAGTAAAGGCTGCTGTTTTGGCTGTCGAAGCAGGCCAGGCGCTTTTTTTTGATCCTGAAACGGTGATAAGCCAGGCTGATAAGGCCGGAATTGTGGTGGTCGGGGTGCACGAGGGAGCAGACGGCAGGTTGGAGTTCTGACCGGTTCCACACCTCAAACTTGATGGCTGCGTATTAAGCACCTTGAGCGGGAAAAGTCATTTTTTCGCCACAGAGCACGCAGAGATCATAGAGAACGTTTTTATTACTGAGAGTTAGCTCGGTGGGCTCTGTGCTCTCCGTGGTTAATTTTCAGTTGTTGCGAGACAGTCAAACTCTCAATTTTTTCACCATTCTTTTCATGAAAGCCATGATACTTGCCGCGGGTTTCGGTACCCGGCTGAGGCCCTATTCCCTGCTCAGGCCGAAACCTCTCTTTCCGGTGCTTGACCACCCTCTGATTCTGCGACATATTGCCCAGTTGCGGGAGGCGGGGTGTCATGCCATTCTGGTGAACTGTCATCATCTGCGTGAACAGATTGTCGATTTGCTCGCCGGTCGGGATGGCATTTCCCTGCAGGAAGAGCCGATAGAGCTGGGAACCGGGGGCGGCCTGCGCATGGCCCTGGATTTTTTCGGATCAGAGCCGGCGCTGGTGACCAACGGCGATATTTTTCATACCATTGATCTGGCCCGAGTTTATCAGGAGCACTGCAGCTCAGGGGCTGACGCCACCCTTGTTCTCCATGACTGTTCGCGCTTTAACAATGTCTCGGTTGATGATAAGCTGGGTATTACCGCATTCGGCGACAGGGGAGCCGGCAGAAAAATGGCCTTTACCGGTATCCATGTTCTTGACCCGAACCTGCTGCGGGTGATTGCCCCGGGCATTTTCTACAATATCATTGACTGTTACCGCTACTGGATTGCGCGGGGCAAGAAAATCCGCGCTCATGTTGTCCATGACCACTTCTGGACGGATATGGGCACGCCGGAGGATTATCTGAACCTGCACCGGGTACTGTTGACCCAGGAGCCATTTAAAGCGGCTTCTCCTTTCTATTACGGCATCGGCGTGAGAATGCCTGCTGATCTGCACAGCAGGGACTGGTTGTGTGTGGGGGCAGGTGCCCGCATCGGCCGCCAATGCAGTCTAAGCAGGGTGGTGGTCTGGGATGGCGCCCAGGTGCCGGATGGGACAATGCTGGAAGATGTGATTGTCGTCTGATGAGTGAAAACACCAAAGAAAAAGAGTTGATTTTTGGCCTGCTGCGGGAGCTTAATCTCCTGCCGGTTGGGGCTTTGCCGCAGCTGGACAGGATGAGCGGCGACGGCTCTGATCGCTCCTTTTACCGCATACGGATTGAGGCAGGGCGCTCCCTGATCGGCGTTTTTCCGTCACCAACCTCGGCCAGGGGGATGGAGGAGCAGGCTGCCGCCTTTCGCATCGGCGTCCATCTGCATGACAAGGTCGTGCCGGTTCCGGAGATTGCCGGCTATGACAAAAAAAACGGCCTGCTCCTCTTTGAGGATCTGGGCAATCTCCATTTGCAGGCCGTGGTCCGCGAGGCACGCTTGTTTGCCGAGGTGGAACCCCTTTACCGCCAGGCCATTGACGGCTTGATCCGTTTTCAACTGGAGGGGGCGCAAAATTTTGATACCCGCTTCTGCTGGGATACCCCCCGTTATGACATGCCGCTCATGCTCAGCCGGGAATCGGATTATTTTAGGTTGTCCTTCTGCCGGGATTACATGGGCAGGATCGCCGATGATCCCCGACTGCTGCTTGAACTGCAGCATATTGCCCGCAGGGCTGCCCTGGAACCGGCCTGGTATCTGCTGCATCGGGACTTTCAGTCCCGTAATCTGCTGGTGCATGGGGGCAAAGTGCACATCATTGATTATCAGGGGGCGCGGCTCGGCCCGCTTGGTTATGATCTGGCCTCACTGCTGCTTGATCCCTATGCAGGTTTAAGCCTGGAGTCACAGGACGTGCTGTATGGTTATTATTGTGATACAATAAGCGGCCTGCTTTCTCTTGATCAGGAAAATTTCCGGGCAGGCTATTACTGTCTGGCTCTGCAGCGTAATCTGCAGATTCTGGGCGCCTTTGCCTTTTTGAGCCAGATAAAAGGCAAGATTTTTTTCGAACAATTTATTCTGCCGGCGGCAGGTTCACTCAAAGCGCTTTTGCAAGATCCCCTGGGCAGGGAATACCTCTCCCTGGCCGGGCTTGTCGACGAGCTGGAAGAACAGCTGAAAAAGGCGCAATTTTTCCGAATGGATGATTAACTATGCAAAATTCCCGTTGCCCGCTGGTGGCCCTTGTCGGCCGACCCAATGTGGGCAAATCAACCCTGTTTAACCGGATTACCAAGGCGAGGAAGGCGATCGTCGATCCTACTCCGGGAGTCACCCGTGACCGTCATTATGAAAAGGTAACGGTAAACGACCGACAGTTTATTCTCGTTGATACGGGCGGCATAGAGATTGCCCGGGACGAAACCATGAGCTCGCTGATTCAGCAGCAGACCCAGCAGGCCATTGAGGAGGCCGATATCATCGTCCTGCTGCTCGATGCCAGAGGAGGACTGCTGGCGGAAGATTATGAAGTGGTTAACATGCTGCGGCGGGTCGATAAACCGTTTTTCCATGTGGTCAATAAGATTGACGGGCCGGAACAGGAGGAGACTCTTCTTGCCCAATTTTATGAGCTGGGCATTGACCGTCTCTGGGGAGTTTCGGCAGAGCACGGATACGGCGTAGCGTATTTCCTCGAAAATCTGGTGGCCAGCATGAAGCCCTCTGAGGAAGAGGAGGTCTTGCCGGACAACACTATCAAAATTGCCTGCATCGGCCGTCCTAATGTGGGTAAATCATCGCTGATCAACCGTCTGCTCGGCGAGGAACGCATGGTGGTTTCGGAGATTCCCGGAACCACACGGGACGCGGTGGACACCCTGCTTGAAAGAAGTGGGCGCAACTATCTGCTCATCGACACCGCCGGCATCCGGCGTAAGGGCAAGGTAACGGAAAAACTGGAAAAATTCAGTGTTATGCGAGCCCTGTCCACCCTGGAGCGATGTGACATTGCCTTACTGCTCATCGACGCAGGAGAAGGGATCACTGAACAGGACACCAAGGTGATCAGCTATGCCCTGGAGCGCGGCCGGGCCTGTCTGCTCCTGGTCAACAAGTGGGACCTGGTGAAAAATGAGAAAAAACAGCAGAAGAAAATTCTTGAAGAGGTGGCCATGGCCACGCGTTTCATGGAGTATGCTCCGGTGCTCAATATCTCGGCTCTCACCGGGGCCGGCACCAACAGGATTTTCTCCGTGCTGGATGAGGTTTATAAGCAGTATACAGCGGAGTTTTCCACCAATATGATCAACAATATTCTCAGGAAAGCGGTGGAAACCCACAACCCTGCGCTGCACAAGGGAAAACGGCTCAAATTCTATTATACCACCCAGGTGGGCATCAAGCCGCCCACCTTTATCATCTTTGTCAACTACCCGAAAGGGGTACATTTTTCCTATCATCGTTTCCTGGCTAATCAGTTCAGCGCCGGCCTCGGACTGGATAAGATCCCCGTGAAAATTATTTTGAAGGAGCGGCAGCGCAAGAAGTACGACTGACAGTCCGGGAGTACCCGGTCAGCATGCCGGAACCTTTGCTTCATTTCGCGGGTTACCATTGCGTGGTCATCAGCCCATTTTTGGTGAAAGTGTCTCTCTTTGCCAACATTTTCCCCGTGGTTTCTCTACTTTTTTTGAGTAATTCTAACAAAATAGTTTGTGAAACGTAAAAAAAACATATATTGATATAATATCCTTAATCGAGGGTGCCCTTGCAACATCTTGAGGGCTTATCTAGGGACAAGCCCTCAGTTGACTCCGGTGAAAATTTGCGGACAACGGGTGGGTTCCTGCAGCCCGGGTTAATGATGAAGAAATTGACAATGATGGGACAGATATGGAGACCAAGATGACGTATCCTCAACAGAAGCAACGGAAGGCGACTCTGCTGCTGATTGCTGAAGATGACAGTTTCTCCCAGCAGTTACACAACGATTTGCTCGGCAACGGGTTTTTGATGAGGAAAATAATTCTCGGGGGTGAAGGTGAGGATTTCCCGGAAATACTGAATGTGGATGCCGTTGTTGTCTGCTCCTCCCAGCCGGATCCATTGGACAGCATCTATCTTCTGGAACGGTTTAAATCTCTGGGCCATGACATGTCCATATTCCTGGTTGCCCGCCATGGCTCGGAAAAAAAGGCCGTGGCTGCCTTGCGTTCCGGCGCCACCGATTACTTCTCCGGACCTGATGCCAATGAGGAGCTGACCCGTTGTATCAAGCATCATTTACATGACCGGGCCGCCGCCTTTGAGATATCGTCAGCTGAAAAAATAAAGGAGCAAAACGGCGAATCCGAACTGGTGGGCTCCAGCAGGCAGATTCAGGAACTGCGGGATTACCTGCTGAAAGTGGCCAACCGGGACAGTATCGTGCTCGTTACAGGTGAGACAGGAACCGGCAAGGAGTTGACGGCGGATTATATCCATTCCCACAGTCGGCGGAAAAATATGCCCTTAATCCGCATCAATTCCTCGGCCATGCCTGAACAACTGGTGGAAAGCGAGCTTTTCGGCTATGAAAAAGGGGCCTTCACCGGTGCTGTCAGTGCCAAGCCGGGCAAATTCGAACAGGCTCACGGCGGCACACTTTTTCTTGACGAAATCGGCGAGATGTCTTCCTTTGCCCAGGCAAAGATCCTGCGCATCCTGGAATGTGGGCGGGTTCACCGCCTGGGCGGCAGTGTTGCCACGGACATTGATGTACGGATCATTGCCGCAACCAATCAGGACCTGGAACAACTGGTGGAGCAGGGACGGTTCAGAAAGGATCTTTTTTTTCGGTTGAATGTGGCGCGGGTGCATTTGCCTCCTCTACGTGATCGAAGAGAGGATATCCCCGTGTTGCTTGGCAAATTTGTCAAGGATTTCAACATGCTCTTTGGCCTGCATACCAAAGGATTCAGCGAAAAAGCCTGGTTTTCCCTGTTGAAATATGATTGGCCCGGTAATATTCGTGAGCTGAGGAATGTCCTGGAGGCAACCTATATCAACGGTCCGTCCGATACGATCACCTTCCGTGATCTGCCCAAGCCTTTCCAGCAGATGTTTTACGGGGGGGATTTCCGGCCGAAAAGCGAACGTGATCAGGTGCTGTCCGCACTTTTTGCCGCCAATTGGAACAAGAGCAAGGCTGCCGAGAAACTCAACTGGTCCCGCATGACTCTTTACCGGAAGATGGCCAAACATCAGATTGTCCAGCACCGAAGTATCCGTACGCCATTTTCTGTGATCCGCCAGTAATTGTCCGGCACTTGTCACATTACCGTGTGACGTCCATCTGTCACATTCAGCCTGCGTCCGTTAGCCACCAGCCGGAAAGCTGAAATTCCGGTCTGTTTCCCTTACTTTGCCGTTCCAATCCGTGCCTTGCCCTTCCGTCTGTTACAGGTTTGCCGGGAAATGTTTTTGACTGGCGTCAATCATTTCCCCTAATATATTGTTTTGTTTCGTTTATTTATTTGTGTATTCTGTGGCGCGGATTTTGATTAGCTTAAAACCGTTAGCAATGGTGTGTTCGCTTCATCCGGACGGGAAAATTCCGCAAACCACAAAAAAGGGTAAGGCAACTGTGAGCAAGTCAATTGAAGGCAGGTACGCAAATTATTTTGATATCGGGCATAACGCCTTTGAATTTGTTATTGATTGTGGCCAGTATTTTCAGGAAAATAATGATGTCGTCTGTCATACCCGCATCATAACCAGTCCGGTATATGCAGCGGCGCTGTTGCAAGTCCTTGCCGATGGCTTGAAAAGCTACAGGGAAAAGTACGGAGATATTCCGGAAATTGAGGAGACGACGGTAAAGGGATGGAGTATGCTCTGTTAGCACTCCTGACCGCATCTCGGAAAATTTCCACCTTTTTGTGGTTTTGACCATTCCTGCACCATCATTTCTGAAGAGGACATTATGTCTCTGCGGTGCAGTTTCTCTTTCATAACAGGATAACCGCGAAAGTGTGAAGCTCATGACAACCGGTAAATCTGCAACTGCCTCGGCAAAACTCATTATTGCCGCAGGGGGGATCGTGGAAAAACAAACCCCAAGGGGGATCATGATTGCCGTGATCCTGCGCGACCGTTATGGGGAGGAATGGGCCTTGCCCAAGGGGAAGCAGGAAGAGGGGGAATCTATTGAAGAGACAGCCCTGCGGGAAGTCAATGAAGAAACCGGCTGCCGGGCGGTGATCACCGCTTTTGCCGGTACCAGTTTTTATTATCCCGGCAAGGCCCCGAAAGTGGTTTTTTTCTGGAAGATGCTTGCCGCGGATGAATGCTGTTTTACCCCTTCAAGAGAGATAAAAAAACTGGAGTGGCTCACCCCCCGGGAGGCATTGCAACGGCTGACCCATAACGAGGAAAAAAAGCTGGTGGCCGCCATCTATGGCAGGGAAAATGACATTGATCGCTACCTGCCCACCTTTTCACGTTTTTTCCAGACAGCCAACCAGATCTTTACCAGAATCACCGCCATGCATCGCTGGCAGAGGTTGTCGGCCACCATAAATTCCTATGCCATGGAACTCGAGTGCCGGGGAAATATCTTTCGAGGCCAAAAGAGCTCTTGTGAGCCCTGCATTGAGGAGGCAAGGGAGGCGCTGCGCCGGGCGCGGCAGGCGCTTGATGACCAGGGTGACATCGATGGCGGCTGGAAGTATTTTTTTGCTGCGCAACGGATGGAGATATTTTCCCTGGATCAGGATCAGCTGCGGACCAAAGCCATTGTCCTGTACAATGAGTCGGAAAAATTGACCGGCTGGCGCAAGGAGGCGGTGCGCGATCTTCTCGCGGATGTGGAGAACGGGGCTGCCATGAACTCGGAGAATGTTTTCCAGGCCGCCCTGGTCATTGACGAAAATTACATGAATCAGGCCTATAAGGACGGACTGTTGCGCAGCCACGTAGTCTATCTGGCCCTGATCCTTTTGGTGCAGATCAGTTTTCTCTCCTTTAATTTCAGTCAGATAAAGAGGGTTTTTTCCTCCGCCACGGAATTGCCGTTATCGGATGACTGGATGTTTGTTAGCGTGATGGTTTTCGGTCTGCTCGGCGGCACGGTGAGCGCCATAGTATCCGCCCCCACAGCCTCCAAGTCAACAAGGGTACCGGAAATGGCCCATACCATCCGGGTCACCATGCTGCGCATTCTCATGGGCATGGTGTCGGCTCTGCTCATCGTCATGATTATCAAGTCAGGCATCGGCGCGCAAGTTTTCAATAAAGATATTTTCGACAAGCTGGGAAAAACAAATTATTTCCTGCTGCTTGCGGCATTTGTCTCAGGTTTTTCCGAAAGACTGGTGCTCCGGTCAATACGGCTTTTTGTGGATAAAAAGCCGTGATGGGCGATCGGATCTTGCCGCAGCGGTAAATGAAGATCAGATGAAATCATAAAGGGGAGTCTGGTGATGCAATTAACGAAAAAACAGGAAGAGGCATCCGGGCGGCTGCTGACCGGTGATGCGGATAACAGAATCTTCTGGAGTGACAATGGCAAAATAGCCAAATTTATCATGGGACGCCTCTCCGCCCCCTCAGGGGATGGTCCGGAAACCATTGCCCGGGCCTTTATTTCGGATAACAGAGAACTTTTTGCCTTGGCTGCTGGTGTTTCCGAGCAGCTTGAGGTGTCATCCATTGAACGTGACAGCCATGGCCATTCGCATGTCTGTCTGGCGCAGTTTATCCGGGATGTGCCGGTGCATGAGGGTTCAGTGCAGGTGCATATCAGCAATGACGGGGTGGTGACCGCCTACAAGGATAACCGGCTGGCCGAGGCGGATGTGGATTTCCAGCCGCGCTTCAGCGAGGTGAATGCCGTGCATGTCGCCATGGCTGATATCGGGGAGGAGCAGGGGGAGAAGCATAAGAGCGGCCTCTGCCTCTACCGGCATACCGACGGAAAAGTGCATCTGGCCTGGCAGGTGGAAATAGTGGTCCAGCATGAGCATGGCGCCCGCTATTATTTCATCGATGCCCATGACGGCAGCGTGCTCTACCGCTTTTCCGAAAGCAGGGCCATCATGGCACAGAAGACTTACACGGCAAAAAATCAGCAGACTCTGCCAGGTACCCTGGTCATCCAGGATGAACAGACTTCCACCGATGAGGTGGTGCAGGCTGCCCATAACAATGCCAGGGAGGTCTATAAATATTACCAGAAGACCTTCGGCCGCGACAGTTACGACAACCAGGGTTCTCCCCTGGTTTCCACGGTGCATTTTGGCCAGTCCTACAACAACGCCTACTGGAACAGCTACCGGAAGCAGATGGTCTACGGGGACGGTGACGGCCGGCAGTGGCTGCCGCTGGCCTATGCCCTGGACATTGTCGGCCATGAATTCACCCATGCCATCACCTCCTGTACCGCCCGGTTTGTCTACGCCGAAGAGTCCGGCGCCCTGGATGAGGCGTTTGCCGATTTCTTCGGGGTGATGATATCCAGTGACGGGGAGATAGTGGACTGGCAGATGGGTGAGGGAGTCTATACCCCTTACCGCAGCGGCGACGCCCTGCGCGATCTGTCAGATCCCTCCCGCTATGGTCTGCCGGACCACATGGACTCTTTCATGCATATCCGGCCCGAGGAGCTGCCTGATGGGGAAAAAAATGACCTGGGCTGGGTTCATTATAACTGCGGCATTCCCTGCAAGGCGGCCTATCTCACCGTTGCCGGGGGCACTTACCACGGCATCACGGTGGAGGGCATAGGCAGGGAAAAGGCGGAGCAGATCTATTTTCTCGGTCTGACCGAATATATGCGCAGCTCCACCTTGAGCCGCTGGACCTTTGAGCAGGCGCGCTTTGCGGCGCTGAATGCCTGCCGCCAGCTTTACGGCGACAAGGGCAGGGAATATGCCGCCATCAAGAATGCCTGGGCCGCGGTCGGGGTGGGCGAACCGGCAGCCCGGTTCGCCGTGATCGACAAGGAGATCAGCCCGTCGCTTGCCATCCCGGACAATAAGCCCCAGGGAGTCAGCAGCTCCATTGTTATTGATGAGCAGGGGATACTCAGGGAATTAACCGTGGTGGTCATGATTAACCATTCCTACATAAACGACCTGCGGGTGCGACTGGTGTCCCCCGGCGGCGAGGAGGTTGTGCTCCACGACCGCACCGGAGGGGAGGAGGATGACATCATTGAGGAGTACCGCATTGACGGCACCCCTGATCTGGTGAAGTTTGTCGGCGATATGGTGCAGGGAGAGTGGCAGCTCATCGTGGCCGATCATGCCCGGCTTGATCAGGGCACACTGGCCAGCTGGGGATTGACCATGGCAGTGGAAAAGCTTGAACAGAAAAGCCTGGCCAGGGAGGTTGGACCTGAGCTGCCCATCCCGGACAACAGTCCCCAGGGGGTTGCCGGCACCATCTCCGTTGAGGAGAACGGCACCATTCTCCATGCTGATGTGACCGTTGATATCTCCCATACCTGGGTAGGGGATCTGCAGCTCATTCTCATTGATCCGTCCGGCAGGGAAATGGTGCTGCATGACCGGTCTGGTTCCAGTCGCCATGACATAAAAAAAACCTACAGCACCCGCACTGACGACGTACTGCGTGAGCTGGTTGGTGCTGCGATGCATGGAGACTGGACGCTTGTGGTGAGTGACCTGGCCGCCCAGGATACCGGCATCCTGCATGGATGGAAAATGGAGATCCTGTACAGCTGAGGAGAGGCGGGAAAGATGGCATCCCTGTTATCGGCGGATGAGTCTCCTATTTCGGCTGGGCAAAGAATTTGTCCAGCATCCTCGCGAAATTGGAGAGCGAGGTCAGATGGCTGTAAATCCAGGCAAATTCGCCTTTTCTGAAAAAATCGAGCACCTTTGCATCATCGAGGGCGCGCAGTTTTTCCTCATTCACCACAAAGATTCCGCTCAGCCTGAATTTCTTGCTGCCGTCCCTGGTGCCGAATTCGGCCTTCATTTCCTGCAGCACGCCGCTATCCGCCAGGCGGGAGGTAAAGGAATTGGTATGCTGCATCTGCATATGATAATCCTGGATCAGCTGTACCGCTTTTTCCAGCATCGGCGCCGGGGTTCCGTCTTCATTGAAGACGGGAGTGCCCTTTTCCGCGTCAATTCCCTTGTATGCTTCATCGATGCAGATGTTCAGCTTGCCTGCCTCATTGGTGGTTGACGGCACGAACGGATAACGCCTGATGTAGGCGGGAATGTAAAAGGCGTTCCACTTTCCTTCCTTTGAGACAAAGAGGTTCTGGTTGTCCTGCAGCCCTAAAATGATGGTGGGGATGTAAGCGCTCTGGCTGTTTTTGATAAAGGCAATGGGGTAATCCTTTGACGCCTCGATGAATTCCACCCCGGCAATGGGTATGGAATTGGCCGAGGCGGCAAAGGAAAAATCAGTCACCGGGGCAACTCTGGTGTTTTTGTGTTTCTTGATGTCGAGAACAACGATTTTCTCATAGATGAGCATCTGGGTCATTTCTGTCTCCTGGGAAAATAAAACACGGCTGTAAAACGTTCCTGTTTACAACCGTGTTTTTTGTGGGTTTTGACCGGCTATTTTGCCAGCGATTTGATGTACAGTTTAAGGGACTCCATGGCAACGGTATCTTCGCTGATTCCTTCACCCTGCAGGGGGCCCTTGATACACTTGTTGATCAGAGCGGCCAGATCGGAACTGGCGCCCGCCTTTTCCATGCCTTTACCGTTTTCATGGCAGGTATTGCAGCTTTTGTCATTTTTTGATGCTCCCAGCCCCGCATCATTAAACAGGGTGTGGCCGAGTTCCACCGAGGCCTCTTCAGCCTGGACCGGCAGCGCAAAGAGCACGAGAGCACATGATGCGGCGAGTAGTGTAGCGATTTTTTTCATTTTGGACTCCTTGTTTGAGTGGTGAAAAGGTTTTTCTCCTGCAAGATGCAATAGTAGTGGAAACGGGACGGATTTTCGGCAGTCCCGAGGTCGAGCCTGAGAGAGGTTGCTGCCTGCATTATTATGTTATAAAAATGAGAAAAGGCAAAATCATTTTTTTTGGATGGGAATTCAAGGACATCTCTTCCGGTATGCAGATGAAGACAAATGCCAACAGGGTTCTCCTGATTGCCAGCGGGAAAGATTCTGTTAAAAGAAGTTGAAATTAAAAGAAATATTACCTAAAGTGAATCTAATAATGAGCAAATGCATTTGAATGAATTCCCGTTCACTCGTAATAAGGATGTCTGCGTGGATCACATTTTGTCAACCGAATCCCTGCTCCCCTGGCTTGATCCGGAATCCTCCAAGATTTACCTGAAGGTTTCTGCGCCTGGCGTGGACTCACCTGTTTCCATCACACCGCCTGACTTTCCGTTTCTTGATGCCTTTTCGCCCCTTGCCCGCCTCATTCCCGCCGCTTTCACCGCTGGATCGCCACAGTCCCTCAAGGATGTCTTTCTGCTGGTGCAGAAGGACAAGTACTCCTTTTCGGAAACCCAGGTGCCCTTCAGCAACCGGGATATCGATGCGCTGTGGCAACTGGCAGGGGAAGCCGCCGCTGAAGATGTCGGCTGTCCCTTTTCCACCACTCAGCATGCCACCGGCGGCAGCGCGACACCGCTGTGGAGGTCACTGTTTTATTGTCTGCACCGGCAACGTTATTTTCATCCCCCATGTCCCCGTTGCGGCCAATTGCTGGAACTCTGCAGCACGGATGAGGTGCTGCTGGCCGCCGGCCTGCCGGCCTATTCTGTAAGCCTGCAGCGTTTTCTCTTCTGTCCCTCCTGTCAGATCGCTACGGGGCAGGCGGAGTTTTTTGCTTTTGCTGCTCCGGATACCGCCGCTCCTTCGGTGAAGAACCAGCGAATTCTGATAGATGAATTTGCCCATCTCATCGAAAATAATGTTGCGGTGACAGCTTTTCCCTGCCGGGGCTGCCCGCAGTGCGCGGAGTGTTACGCTGCTGACAGGCTGGCTGCGACAAGGATTATTCCCTTGGCCTTTTATCCGTTCCGTATGGTCGCCACCCATGCCCGGCAGCTCCATGCCGGCGATTTTCTTTCCCTTATTTCAGGGGCGTCCACAGAGGAGCTTGCCGCCCGGCTTGAGTCAGCGGGTTTGCCTGGCCGGGCAGTCTGTGTCAAGGCCCTGGGCGGCCGGCAGGAGGGCAGGATAGCCCTGTTTTTCCAGGACGGACGACGTTTCCTGGAGGCGCTCTATCTGAAACTTGGCCTGCTTGCCCAGGTCAGCAGAGCCTCTTTTGCCGCCTTGTCCCATCTGCAGCATGCCGACCTGCGGCTTACCATTGATCAGTTCTGGGTTGACTTTGCCGACTATGAGGGGCCGTTGCCTTATTTCTGGAATTTCCGGGCCATGCCCCTGGCCGTCGGCTTGACGCCGCCAGAGGGATCCGCTTTCCTCAAGGTGCCGGAATCCCTTGGCATCCACTCCCTTGCCCTGCTGTGGTTCAATGTCCTGCTGGTAAACAGCAGGGTTGCGGCCCGGGATATAGCCCAGATGCTCGCCGCTTTTTATGAACGGCATCAGGCAGAGGTGCAACCGGATTTTCTGGTCTCAGCAGATCACAGCCCCGTGTTGAATCCGGGCAATATTTTCTGGCAGCCTGTCCAGCAACAGCTTCCCACTGCATGGCTTGGCCTCTGGCAGCAGGCCCTGGTCCTGGGCTGGTCTTTGCTGCGCCAATCCTGCCAGCCGGCTTCTGATTTTTCGGCGGCAACCTTTACCCTTCGGCTGTCAAGCCTTGCCGAGGAGGTAAAGCAGAGCCTGTTTGCCGTTGAGGCAGTAGAGGTAACGGCAATGGCTGCCGAAGACAGCGATGCAGCCATCAGTCGCATTCTGCTCGGCATCAGGCAGAGGTGGATGGCGGAGCTGCCAACCGAAGCCGCAGTGCAGGAAGTTGCCGCAGAAACGGCTGATCATGGTGATGAGCAGGTAGCGGAGCTGCCGGAGGAAGAAGATCTGGAAAAAACAGTAATGATGAGTGCGGACCAGCTTGCGGCGCTCATGCAGAAAGAAGTCCAGTCCGGCAGTGCCCCGCCGACCACCAGCCATGTGTCACCAACAGACAAGACCGCAGAGAAAAAGGAGCATCCCGGCGCGGAGGAGCAAGCCGACCTGGAAAAAACAGTAATGATGAGTGCGGACCAGCTTGCGGCGCTCATGCAGCAGCATACCCAGTCCGGCAGTGCCCCCCAGGCCGATGCCACTGTTGATGAGGTGCCGCCCACCATCAGGCCGGGCGGCGCGCAGGCCGCTGCGCCAGCCGGGGGAACACCCGGCAAAACCCGGACTGCAGAGCAAGCTGATCTGGAAAAGACAGTGGTTATGAGTGCCGATGCTGTTGCCGCACTGCTTGCCGGCCGCAACGCCAAGGCCGCCGCCCCGGCACCGAGGGAGAACAAGACGGCCCCGGCGAAACAGCAGTTGCCTGATGCCGCGGAGGCCGGACTTTCTGAAACGGTGATGATCAATCCGAAACAACTTGAAGCGCTGAGGAAAATGAAAAAGAATGACAAGTAGCGCTCAACTGGAGCAGGTAGCCGAAGAAATCAGGCGGATCTATCAGGCTGACAGGGTTAATGCCGCAGACCTGGTTGAGGAGCATCTCAACCAGGCCCTGGCCGATTACGGCCCGTCCGAGCGGCTGGCCTTTCTGGAAAGCTGCATCGCCGGTTTCGGTCATGTTCCCGTGGTGCCTGTGCCGCCGCCATCTTCCCCTGCCGAGATGAGTTCCGAGTCATTCAACAACCTGTTGACAATGCTTCTCGGCAAAGAGATACTGGAGAGAGATCTGTCAACCGAAGAGATGATCAAACACCTGGCCGCCGCCTTAAATACCGTTTTTGATTCGGTCAACAAGTTGATCGGCGGCATCAATGCCACCCTGATGGGCAGCGCCTCCGGCGAGGAAACCATACGGGTGGTGATCAGTTCCAGCATTGATGAAAAGAAAGGGATCGCCTCCCTGGAGAAATATCTTGATCAGATCGGTCAGTTTTTCGCCATAGCCCTGCGGGCATATAAGGAGGCCGCCCAGACCAAGATCGGCGAAATTTTAAATGAGCTGGATCCTGAACGAATTGCTGAAGAGAATGAAAATGGTCTGAAATTCGGACCGTTGCGCAAGGCGCATCAGTTTGACTGCTACCAGGATAAGTATAAGACCCTGCAGAACTGGCACAGATCCGGTCTGCTCTTGGAAGCATTTATGAAGGAATTTGAAAAAAACTGCCAAAAGCTTTATCAGAAGAGGGAGTAAATGAAAAATTATTGGAAGCTATCCTGGGGAATTTTGTGTCTTTTTTTCCTTGCATCCTGCGCCAAGGTGCCGCCGCCACCCCCGGCACCGCCTGCGCCACCGCAGTATTCCTACAGCAAGGATGCGGTCAAGATTCAGATCAATTCCGATCCGCAGCTGAATCTCTATCAGTCCAGTCCCCATACCCTGCTGCTCTGTGTTTATCAGCTCAGCGATCCCAACGCCTTTTACCGGTTGACCGGAGACATCAACGGCATCTACCAGCTTCTCGCCTGTAACCAGTTCGATCCCAGCGTCACCCACTCCAAACGTTTTATTGTCCAGCCTGATCAGAAGGTCACCTATACCCTGGATCGGGCTGAGGGCACCAAGTATGTGGCCATTGGTGCCGGTTACTACAATGTACGCAAAGAGGATGTCACGCGGCTGTTTGAAATTCCCGTGGTGGAGAAAACAACTGAAACACCCGGTGCGCTCCGCATGCTGGAACCGGACGTCCTCACTGTGGATCTTGAATTGGGCCCGACCAAAATCACCAGCATTGCCGGTCAATAAACAGCCAGCCTGACTGGCGCAGAGCCTGCATGCCTGTTTTTGCGCATGTCCGGCTGATGCCGCGCTTTCGGGTTACAATATCCGATACATGGAAGGGGACTATGGTGGATATCAACCGATCAATTTTTTGGCACCAGGGGCTTTTTCTCCAGCCCCATCATTTTCAGCAGCATGACCTGTATATCCAGGATCTGCACCAGCCGTTCCGCAAATTTCTCAATCCCTACTTCTGGGGTGTGGCGGCCATGGAGGCCTCCCGGGGGGCGCTGGACAATTTCTCCTTTGACATCCTGAAAGGGGAGTTCGTCTTTCAGGACGGAACCTATGTGGTCTTCCCGGGCAATGCCGTGCTGGCGAAGCGATCTTTCAAAAACGCCTGGGTTGAGGAGGACAAGCGTTTCACCGTTTATCTCGGTTTGAAAAAACTGGATGAGGTCGGCAGCAATGTGACGGAGCTGGCAAGTCTTGACAAGATAGGCGAGGTGTCGACCCGCTATGTGACCCTGGCCGAGCCGGAACAGATCAACGACCTCTATGAGAACGGCCCGCCCGGCGAGGTGAAAAAACTGCACATGGTGTTGAAACTTTTCTGGGACAGCGAAAAGGAAATGGTGGGCGATTATCTGCTTCTCCCCCTGGCCCAGCTGGAAAGGGACGGCGAGGTGATCCGTTTTGTTCCGGGCTTTGCCCCACCTGCGGTCACCATACAGAGTTCGGAGGTTCTCCTCCAGACCGTCAAAAACATCCGGGACCAGATCGGCAGCCGCAGCCGGCAGCTTAATGAGTACAAGGCCCAGCGTGGCATCCACACCAGCGATTTCGGTGCCCGGGACATGGTCTTCATGCTGGCCCTGCGCACCTTGAACAGGTATGTGCCGCTGCTGTTTCATCTCACCGAACCGGCCTGCACCCATCCCTGGCCTGTTTTCGGACTGCTGCGCCAGCTGATCGGCGAGCTGTCCTCCTTTTCCAGCACCGTCAATGTGCTGGGGGAACTGGACGACGGCCAGGCCCTGCTCGGCGCTTACAACCATAATGACCTGGGCAGATGCTTCCTGGCCGCCCAGTCTTTGATTTCCAGGCTGCTTGATGAGATCACCGCCGGTCCCGAATACATCATCAGGCTGGTCTTTGACGGAACTTATTACATCGGTGATCTGTTGCCGGCTCATTTCACCGAAGGCAACCGCTATTATCTGGTGGTGGAGACGGAAGAAGAGCCCCAGCAGGTGCTCGACGCCCTGCAGGGCATCGCCAAACTCGGCTCACGGGAGTCTTTGCCGCTCTTGATAGCCCGGGCGCTTCCCGGCGTTGCGCTGGAACATCTTGCCATCCCGCCCCAGGAGTTGCCCCGGCGGGCGCATTGCCTCTACTTCCAGATCAACCATCACGGCGATCAATGGGGCAATGTGGTGAAAGGCAACAATTTGGCATTATACTGGGACAATGCGCCGGATGATTTCAAGGCGGAACTGATGGTCGTAGGGAGGTCGTGACAATGCGTTTACGGGATTGCTTTGCCGAACTGGTGGCATATGTGGCCTATTTTTTAAAAAGTGACATCCAGAACAGTCTCTCCTACAGTCAGGTGCAGACCGATGTGCAGCGGCTGCTGTCGGAAAGTGACACCATGATGCGCCAGGGGCAGATTTCCAGCGAGGAATACGATGAGGCGCGCTTTGCCATCTGTGCCTGGATCGATGAATCGATTCTCAATTCAACCTGGCAGGGGCGGACCCAATGGCAGAAGGAACTCCTGCAGCGCAGGTATTACCAGACCACCGATGCCGGTGAAGAGTTTTTTGAACGGCTGAACCGGCTTGACCAGCAGCAGCGAGGGGCCAGGGAAATTTACTATCTCTGCCTGGCCATGGGATTCAAGGGCAGATATCACCAGGATGGTGACGATCTGCTGCTGGACCAGCTTAAAACATCCAATCTCAAATATCTGCTGGGCAGCTCGGTTGGCCTGCCTGCCCTTGACCGGACCGAGCTTTTCCCCGAGGCCTACCCGGTGGAAAGTGCCGGTCCAGCCTCCACAGCCAAACAGAGCATTTTCACCCCGGCGGCCATCGCGGTGTTTGTTGCACCTGTGGTGCTGTTTGGTGTGCTTTTTTTCATTTACACGTTCATCTTGAATAATATCGGCGAGAACTTCCTGAAAGCGGTGTCCTGATGAAACAATTCTGGCGAATACTGATAAAATCCCTCCTGGTTATCACGGCCCTTGCCCTGGTCATTCTACTGGTGGCAGGGCTGGTCCTCATCCTTGACTGGCCCTGGTGGACCGGCTTCTTTTTCCTCCTGTTGCTGTTCGGCGCGGCCATCGGCGTTATCCTGGTGCGCAAAATTCTGCGACGACGCGGGGACCAGAAGTTCGTTGACCAGATCATCTCCCAGGATGATCTGAAGCTGAAGGCCATGGCGGCCCAGGAAAGGGATGAGGCACAACTCCTCCAGGCCCGCTGGAAGGAGGCCATCGACACCCTGAAAAGCTCCCATTTGCGCAAATTCGGCAATCCCCTCTATGTCCTGCCCTGGTATCTGGTGATCGGTGAAAGCGGTTCCGGCAAAACCACTGCCATCAAAAGCGCCCGGCTCTCTTCACCTTTTGCCTCGGCAGCCCAGGTGTCGGGCATCTCGGGCACAAGGAACTGCGACTGGTGGTTCTTTGAGCAGGCAATCATTCTCGATACCGCCGGCCGTTATGCCATCCCGGTACATGAGAGCCGTGACAAGGACGAGTGGCACAGTTTTCTGGGCCTGCTGGCCAAGTTCAGGAAAAAAGAACCCCTCAATGGCCTGATCGTCACCGTCTCCGCCAATAAGCTGCTGGAGGCAAGTCAGGAGGAGCTTGAACGCGAAGGGCTGCAGATTCGCTCGCGCATTGATGAGATCATGCTGGCCATCGGCAGCAAATTCCCGGTCTACGTCATGGTCACCAAATGTGACCTGATCAAGGGTATGACCCATTTCTGCGACAAGCTGCCGGAAAAGGTGGTCGATCAGGCCATGGGTGTGGTCAATCCCCAGCATATGAAGGTGACCCCGGCCTTCTGGGCCAATGCGGTGGATACGGTCAGTGAACGGGTCGGCAATCTTCTTCTGCGGGTGCTCCATGACACCAAGTCAAAAAAGGTGGACCCGGCCCTCATTCTTTTCCCGAGCGAATTCGCGAGATTACGCAGTGGTCTGCACAACTTTATGGCCAAGGCCTTCCAGGAAAATCCCTATCAGGAAACACCGATCCTCAGAGGGCTTTTCTTCACCAGCGGCAGGCAGGAAGGCACCCCATACTCCCATTTTCTCCAGAAGCTGGGGTTGCTTGGTGAAAAGGAAGTGCTGCCCGGCACCAACAAAGGGCTTTTTCTCCATGATTTCTTTGCCAGGATACTGCCCATGGACCGGGGCATTTTTGCCCCCACCACCCGTTCCCTGGAGTGGCAGCGGCTGAGTCGCAATCTGGGGCTCACCTCCTGGGTGGCATTGATCATCGCTCTGTGCGGGTTGATGAGCTTTTCCTTTGTCAAGAACCTGCAGACCATGCGGGAGGTGCCCAAGGAATTCCTGCAGCAGTCCGGACCGGTGATGCAGGGGGATCTGCTGATGGATGTGGTCAGTCTTGATCAGTACCAGCAGGCCATTCTGCGCATCGAGCAGCGGAACAAAAACTGGTGGATGCCGCGCTTCGGCCTAACCCACAGCATTGACGTGGAACGGCAGCTGAAGGAAAAATTCAGCCAGCAGTTCAGAAAGACCTTTCTCCTGCCGCTGGACAAGAGGATGGCGGACAGGATGGCGGGCTTCAACCTTTCCACCCCTGATCAGTTGCTCAACCGCCATATCAGCCATCTGGTCCGCCGCATCAATCTTCTGAAAAAGCGGCTGCAGACCAATGATCTTGAGGCCCTGTCTAATATGCCCCAGGTGCCTTTTCTCATCCTGCTCTCCCAGGAGCAGAAAGAGCTGATCCCGGAAGTCAGAAAGAAGATGGGCAGCATCTATCTCCATTATCTGTATTGGAATCCGGATGACAGCCAGGTCAACCTGGAGCTCACCGAGCTGCAGAACTGGCTGAAATTCTGCCTGGCCTCCAAGGGAGGGAGGCTTGACTGGCTGATTCCCTGGGCCAACGAACAGGAGAATCTTGCCCAGGTGTCACTGGCCGACTTCTGGGGTGGCAGCAGGAATGTGGAGGATGGTGCCAGGGTTGCCCCGGCTTTCAGTCGCAAGGGTAAGGCCATGATTGACGCCTTTCTGCAGGAGATCGAGGCCGCGCTGCCGGAGCCCGGCCCGGCCCAGATCGCCCGCCAGAAACTTGAATTTGCCGACAGGTACCGCCAGAGTTATCTTGATGAGTGGCGCAGTTTTGCCGACGGCTTCAGCCAGGGGGCAAAACGGCTGGCCGGTTACCAGGAATGGCTGCCCATGGCCCAGAAGATTACCTCCCTGTCGGGTCCCTATTTAACCCTGCTTGATAAGATGGCCGATGAGTGCACGGCAGTGGCCGAGGAAGGCAAGACTGTACCTGCCTGGGTTGCACTGACAAGCTCCTACCGCAATCTGCGCGCCCAGGCCGAGGTGATGGGCAAGTCAGAAGGAGGCGGAGGTCTGCTGGCCAAGGCCGAGGAAAAGTCCATGAACCTGATCGATAAGGTGGGACAAAAGCTTGACAGCGGTGGCCGGGTGGAGAATCTTGAAAACCAGCTGCAGGCCGCCAGGGCGCTCAAGGACTACCAGAACTCCCTGCAGGATGCCATGCCAACGCTTTCGCCGCGCAAGGCCGCTTATGATACGGCGGCAGCGGTGTTCAAGGATGAAAAAAATCCCATTGCCACCGCCCGGCAGGCGATTGCCAGGATGAAAACCTATATGACTTCCGGCAAAAAGGATGAAGAGGTCTTCTGGGCGTTGATCAATGGTTCAGTTGACTTTTTGTGGGATTTTGAACGGGCCGAGGCTGCCTGTTATCTGCAGGATCGCTGGGAAAAGGATGTGCTGGTGGAGGTTGAGGGCGTCAGCGATCAGCAGAAGGTGATGCAGCTGCTGCTTGACGAGGACGGCTTTGCCATGAAATTCGTCAAAGGACCGGCCGCGCCCTTTATCAGCAGAAATCCCAGTAAAGGGTATTACGCGGTACGGGCTCTGGATGGCCAGCTTGCCTTTGATCCGGGCTTCTTTACCTTTCTCACCAAGGGGGTGACGGCCAAGAGAACGGTCCAGGCCAGTTATGCTGTGTCCATCAAGGGCCTGCCCACCGATTCCAACCAGGATGCCCTGATCAAACCCCACGCAACCCATGTCGAGCTGCAATGCGCCAGTGGCAGCGTCAAACTGGACAACTTCCAGTTTCCAGTGATGAAAAGCTTCCAGTGGGCGCCGGAAACATGCGGGGACGTTGTCTTTGAAATTGAGGTGAGCAATCTGGTGCTTACCAAGATTTACAAGGGCAGCCGGGCCTTTGTCAGCTTTCTCGAGGACTTTAAAACCGGCCAGAAGTCCTTTTATCCAGGGGACTTTCCCGAGCAGAAAGAGGAGCTGGGGCGTCTGGGCATAAAATATATCAAGGTTAACTATCAGTTTGCCGGCAACGGGCCCATTCTCCAGCTGCAGCAGGCCTCTCCCGGCCAGGTGCCGACACGAGTGGTGCAATGCTGGGATTAGGTAGATCCGCCGGCAGCTGGCAATGGCATCTTTCCGGCAAGCATCCGGTGGCCAAGGATTTTTTTGCCATCGGCGATAGAAATCCCATGGCAGAGGCCTTTGCCCAGTGGATACGCCTCGGGACCGAACAGAGTAGTGCCGGCCGCGAGATGCTCGTTGCCAACTGTTCGTGGCGGTTCTGGGCCAAAACAGGCAGCCGGCAAAACCTGGTTTGCGGAGTGATGCGCAACAGCTGTGATTTCATGGGCCGGCCCTATCCGCTGCTGGTCATGGGGGCGGGACTGCTGGACAGCTGGGAGGAGAACTGGGAGCTGCTGCCCCTGGCCTGTGAAGGGCTGTGGAACCGGATGGAACAGATGGCCACCAAGAATTACCAGGGGCTTGACCGGCTCAAGGAGGATCTGCTCATGCTCCGTCCGCCCCAGGCCCGCTGGCAGGATCTGCAGCGGCAAAGCGTTGAGCTGGTAGAGGGATTGTTGCCAGACGACCTGCCTGTGGCTGTGACCGGTGATCAGGATGCCCTGTTTTTGCCCCTGCATTGCGCGAATCATGGCGATCCCTTTGCCCTGATCATCCATCTGCACCGGGTGCTGAAAGAAAAAATCAGCGTGGTGCCCAACACCTTATTTGTCGGCGGACCCCTTGAGCAGCCTGGATTTGCCCTTTTTACCCGACCGTTGAATATCGGTGATTTTGCCCGGATGTGGCAGCCTCTGACGGATATATGATCTTTTTGTTTGAAATGGGAGATTTGCAGGTGATACAAGTAAAGAATACAGAAGTCAGGAGTAAAAATTTAACGTAATAAAATCACCTATTGCCAATTCTATCTCCTGTCTCCTGAATTCCAATGACGTAAAGCATGGCGGTAACAATGTCATATAAAGCCGCTATTTCGGTAAAATAGACCAAGTCAGAAAGTTGAAGCAATAAGGATACCTCTCTTGTGAACATAAAAGAACTGATCAAATCCGGAAAACTCACCGAGGCCAGGCAGCAGCTCGTCGCCGTGGTGCGGGATAAGCCGGGGGATTTGGCGGCCCGCACTTTGCTGTTTCAGGTGCTCTGCTTTTGCGGGGAGTGGGATAAGGCGGACCGCCATCTGGAGGCCATAGCCACCCAGGACCCCAGCCGGGAGGCCGGTGTTATCGGCTACCGGAACCTGATCCGGGCGGAAAAGGAACGGCTTGTTGTCATGGAAGAGGGCGGCTGCGCCTCCTTTCTGACCGAACCGCCGGCCTATCTTGGCCTTTATGCAGAGGCCCGGGCGAAACTGGCTGAAAAAAAAGTGGATGAGGCGGAAGAGCTGTGTAAACAGCTTGCCGGGCAGATACCTGCCATCTCGGGTGTGGCCAACGGCAGTCCCTTTGCCGGTTTCCGCGACTCCGATACCCTGCTTGCGCCGTTTCTTGAAGTGATGGCCCATGAACGCTATCTGTGGGTGCCCTTTGAATCCCTGCGGGAGCTCTCCATAACCCCACCCAAAACCCTGCTTGACCTGCTCTGGGTTTCGGCCCATGTCACCACCTGGGAGGGATATGCCATGAACTGCTTTCTGCCGGTATTGTACCCCGGATCCTTTATCCAGGAGGATGGGCGGATCAGACTGGGGCGGATGACCGACTGGATTTCTCTGGGCGGCTCTCTGGCCCGCGGGATTGGGCAGCACGTTTTTGATGTGGATGGACAGGATATGACCATTCTGGAGATTACTGATGTCACCTTCAACTTTCCCCAAATGAAAACTGACGATGAAGAGAAACATTGATATTGAAGCGATACTGACGCCTCTGACCGGCGATAATCCTGCCGGCGAATATCTTCGTTACAGTCCGGTTTATGACGAGATCCAGGAGGCGAGAAGGGCGGATGACATGCTTGACCGGGGTGACTGGCAGCATGAAATCAAGACCTCGGACTGGGAAAAGGTATTGACCCTTAGTGTGCAGGCACTCACGGAAAAGACCAAGGACCTGCAGATTGCCGCCTGGCTGCTCGAGGCCATGACTTATACCGAAGGTTTTGCCGGCGTCAAGATGGGGCTGACCATCATCACTTCCTTTATGCAGGATTTCTGGGAGCATCTGTACCCCGAGATAGAGGATGATGATCTGGAATACCGCATCGGTCCTCTGGAGTTTATCAATGACAAGCTCTGGCTGCCGATCAAGCAGATCCCGGTCACTGACGGTTCTGCCACCCCTGGTTATTCATGGATGAAGTGGCAGGAATCCCGCCAGGTGGGTTCTGAAAAGGACACCCTCAACCAGTATGGCGATGTGGATGATGACAAAAAACGACAGCGCCAGGAACTGATCGCCGAAGGGAAACTAACGGCGGAGGAGTTTGATGCCGCTGTTGCCCCCTCCTCCAAGGCCTTTTATGTCGCTCTGGCCGAGGATGTTGCCGTCTGTCTTGCCCGGTTTACCGACCTCGACCGGATTGTTGATGAGAAATTCGGCAGGGAGGCGCCGCGACTGGCGGAGTTGAAATCCTCATTGGAAGATTGCGAGCAGCTGGTTGCCAGAATACTGAAGGAAAAAAGGGAAAAGGAACCTGATGCAGTACCCGAGGCGGAAGAGGTCCCCTCTGAGGCAACGGCGGCGGCGGAAGCCGCCCCTGCCCGTGATGCTGCACCCTCACAGGCGGTGCAGGCCGGACCTGCCCCGGCTGCTGTGGTGCTGCCGCCGGGTGAATACCGGGTTAATCGCCTGCTCGGTTCTACCGGAATTGAAGAGGCGGTGTGGCAGGATGCTCTGGCCAAGCTCAAGTCCGGCGGCATCAAGCAGGCCCTGGAGCATCTGCTCGGGGCCTCCTGCAGTGCCCAGTCCATCAGGGAAAAAACAAATTTCCGTCTGCTCATGGCCCGGCTCTGCCTGAAGGCCGAGCGGCCGGACCTGGCCAGGCCCATCGTCGAAGAGCTGCATACCCTCATCGGCGAGCTGCAGCTTGAGCGCTGGGAGTCACCCATCTGGCTTGCAGAGGTGCTGGAGACACTGTACATGTGTCTCACCGCAGAAGGGGCATCGGATGATGATCGCTATCGGGCCAGGGAGCTGTTGACCAGGCTCTGCACCCTGGATGTGACCAAGGCAATGGAATATTCCCTCGAATGATGGCCCGTCAGGGCGAGTTGCAACAGCGAAGGAACAATGCGATGCAATAGGTTTTGTAAAGACCTTGTATCATGTGGAAAATGAAAAAGGAGGAGTAACATGGCAAAAGAAAGTCTGCAGCATACCTTGGACAGGGTACGCTCTCCGAGGGTCCAGATCACCTACGACGTGGAGGTGGGGGACGCCATCGAGATGAAGGAAATACCTTTTGTGGTCGGGGTGCTGGCCGACTTGTCAGGCAAGCCGGACAAACCGTTGCCCAAGCTGAAGGAAAGAAAATTCATCGAGATCGACCGCGATAATTTCAACAACGTCATGGAGGGCATGAAACCGCGTCTTGCATTCCGGGTCGACAACAAGCTGACCGATGACGATTCCCAGATCGCGGTTGAACTTCGTTTCAAATCCATGGATGATTTCCATCCTGAACGGGTTGCCGAACAGATCACCCCGGTGCGTAAGCTGGTGGATGCGCGGCGGCGGCTTTCCGAACTGCTCAACAAACTGGACGGCAATGACAAACTGGACGAACTGCTCCAGGATGTCATTTCAAACAGCGATTCTCTGCAGAAACTGGGCAAAGAGGCCGGTGTGGATAAAAAGGAAGATGAAAAGGATAAAGAGTAAAGGAGGTAGCAAAGATGGCCGGAAATGAACAGCAGGTACAGCCGGAGGCCGCTCAGGCAACGGCAGTGCAGGAAGAAAAAAGCCTCCTGGATCAGATAATCGAGGATGGGCGTCTTGCCCGGGAGGAAAGTCAAAAGCCCTGGGCCAAAGACATCGTAAGCGAGTTTGTCTCCCAGATTTTGGAGGGGACGATAACGGTCTCCAAGAATACGGAGGCCATGATCAATGCCAGAATCAGCGAGATTGACAAGCTGATCTCCGCCCAGCTCAACGCGGTCATGCATCACGAGGATTTCCAGAAACTTGAAGGCTCCTGGCGCGGGCTGTCATACCTGGTTTCCCAGTCTGAAACCGGGGAAAAGCTCAAGATCAGGGTGATGAATGTCAACAAAAAAGATCTGCTCAAGGACATGGAAAAGGCCTCCGAGTTTGACCAGTCCGCCCTGTTTAAGAAGATTTATGAGGAGGAATTCGGCATGTTCGGCGGCGCTGCCTATGGCGCCCTGATCGGCGATTACGAATTCAGCAACCATCCCCAGGATATCACCCTGCTGGAGAAAATCTCCCAGGTGGCGGCTGCCGCCCATGCGCCTTTCCTTTCCGCGGCAGCACCCCAGCTGTTTAATCTTGACACCTTTACCGAACTGGGCGAACCCCGGGACATGGCCAAAATCTTTCAGAGCGTTGAGTATGCCAAATGGAAGTCTTTCCGGGAATCAGAGGATTCCCGCTATGTGGCCCTGGCCATGCCCCATATTCTCATGCGCCTGCCCTACGGCAAGGCCAATGTGCCGGTGGAGGCCTTTGATTTCGAGGAGCAGGTGGACGGCACCGATCACAAGAAGTATCTGTGGGGCAATGCCGCCTATGCCCTGGGTACACGGCTGACCGAGGCCTTTGCCAAGTATCACTGGTGCGCCGCCATCCGGGGCGTGGAGGGCGGCGGCCTGGTGCAGGGGTTGCCCGTGCATACCTTCCAGACGGACGAGGGTGATGTCGCCCTCAAGTGCCCCACCGAGATTGCCATTACCGACCGGCGTGAAAAAGAGCTTGCCGATCTGGGCTTTGTCCCGCTGCTGCACTGCAAAGGTACGGATTATGCCGCATTTTTCAGCACTCAGTCGGCCAACAAGGCCAAGGTGTATGATTCCGATGCAGCCAATGCCAATGCCAGATTGTCCTCGCAGATACAGTACATTCTTGCCGTGTCACGATTTGCCCATTACCTCAAGTCCATGATGCGCGACAAGATCGGCAGCTTCATGACTCGCAAGAACGCCGAGGATTTCCTCAACCGTTGGATCAACAATTATGTTCTGCTGGATGATAATGCCAGCCAGGAGATGAAGGCCAAGTATCCCCTGCGTGAGGCCCGCATCGATGTCAGCGAAGTGCCTGGCAAGCCCGGGGTTTACCGGGCGGTGAGTTTTCTCAAGCCACACTTCCAGCTTGATGAGCTGACCGTTTCACTGCGACTGGTTGCCGAGTTGCCGCCGCCTGCAAAGGGATGATAAGCTAGTAAGCTGTTAAGTTGATAAGCCATGAGCCATAAATCATGAGCCATAAGCTATTAGACAGAAAAAACTACAAGGAGGAAAAATAGTATGCCAGCTGATAATTATCTACAGATTACCGGAATAAAGGGTGAAAGCACGGATGACAAACATAAGGATTGGATCGAGATTCTTTCCTTTAACTGGGGCGTTTCCCAGATGGCCTCGGCCTCCCAGAGTACCTCCGGCGGCGGCACCAGCCAGCGGGCCGATTTCCAGGACCTGAGCATTGTCAAGTTGATGGACAGCGCCTCGCCGCTGCTTTTCAAGGCCTGCGCCAAGGGCGATCATCTTGATGAGGTGAAATTGGAGCTGTGCCGCGCCGGCGGCGATAAACAGCTTTACATGGAGTACATCATGAACAACGTCATCATCAGTTCGGTGAGTGTCGGTGGCGGTGGTGGTGGCGAGCCCACGGAATCGGTCACCTTCAACTACGGCAAGATCAAGTTGAACTACATCAAGCAGGCCCGCAAGGGCGGCGGCGCCTCGGGCAACGTGCCGGCGGGCTGGAATCTTGAGATCAACAAAGACTTTTAAATTTTTTTGACGTACTGATGCAAAAGAACCAGGCGGCCCAAGCCTCCATACTGAGCAGGCTCGTGGATCAGGAACCTGCTGTCTCCCAGGAGCCTGCTCAGCAACTTTTCTCCGTTGGTCAAATCAAGGACGACCTGGCCAGGGACCTGGAAAATCTCCTGAATACCAGGAGAAATATAATAACCCCGCCTGCTTCGTACCGGGAGGTCAACAACTCCCTGTTTATGTATGGTCTGCCTGATTTCACCAGCCGGAACCCGGCACATATCGCAGTGAGGTCGCAGCTGCGTCTGGAGATTGAAAAGACCATCGCCCATTTTGAACCGCGGTTGAAAAATGTTGCCGTGCATATTGATTCCCCTTCGGCCATGGGCAGAAATCTGCAATTCAGAATTACCGGGGTGCTGGTGGTGGAATCCATAGCCGAACAGGTGGTTTTCGACACCAGTTTTGATTTGAACAGAAGCAGATACTCCATCCTGAAGTAGCCGGGCAGGGATGGGTTTACCGAGCTGTATTTCTTCAGGATTTTTTTGAGACAGTCATGGATGATGCACTGCTGAGCTATTACGAACGGGAACTGAGCTATGTGAGGCAGATGGGAGCGGAGTTTGCCCGCAAGTATCCCAAGATTGCCGGCCGGCTTCTCCTGGAGCGCGACAGATCGACGGATCCCCACACGGAAAGACTGATTGAGGCTTTTGCCTTTATCAGCGGCCGTATCCACAAAAAAATTGATGATGATTTTCCGGAGATCACGGAATCGTTATTCAATATTATCTACCCCCATTACAATAATCCGATTCCGTCGTTGACCATCGTCCGTTTTGAGCCGATCATGCAGAACATCTCCGAGGCCGGCTATCTCATCGACCGGGGCACAAAACTCTATTCCCGCGCGGTCAATAGCACTCCCTGCCAGTTCCGAACCTGCCAGCCGGTGAACATCTGGCCGGTGGAGGTGGTTTCAGCCGGTTTCAAGGACCCCAAGGTGCTGAAGAAAGGCGCCCAGCAGGCTATTCATCTCCAACTCAGGACTAATAACAAGATTCCTTTTTCCAGCCTGGCCTGGCAAAACCTGCGCTTTTTTCTGCATGGCCAGCATGAGCATGTCTTCAATCTCTACGAGCTGCTGTTCAATAATGTCTGCCATGTGGAATGCGAAGCACCCGGCGGCCTGGGGCCGGCACGGAGCATCTCCCTGGGAGCGTCAGCCATCACTCCGGTGGGCTTTGACGATGAGGAAGGTATTCTGCCGTTTTCCAAGAGGTCCTTTCCCGGCTATCGTCTGCTGTTCGAGTACTTTTCCTTTGCCGAGAAATTTCTTTTTTTCGATCTGCAGGGGCTGGGCAGGTTGAAGGAGGCAAAGATCGATGACACCCTGGACATCTGGATCTATCTGAACAGAACAGCGAAATCCAATCTGGTCATCAGCAGGGAGACCTTCTGTCTCAATGCGGCGCCGGCAATCAATCTCTTTTCCAAGACCGCCGAGCCCATCAGGGTTGAGCAGCGCAAGACCGAATACCAGGTGGTGCCCGATATTCGGCGCCAGGATGCCATGGAGGTCTACAGTATTGACCGGGTCACCGCCTCCCTGGGGGCCAAGGCAGGGGAACTGTTCGAATACCGGCCGTTCTACTCCATGCGCCACCACCTGCGGGAAGACGATGAAAACAGCAGACAGGCCTTCTGGCATATCCAGCGCCGGCAGTCGGAAAGAAAAGGGGACAACGGCACCGATGTCTATCTCTCCTTTACTGATTTGGATTTCCAGCCCACGGATCCGGGGGTGGAGATCCTGACCATTCATACCACATGCACCAACCGGGACCTGCCTTCCCGGTTGCCCATCGGCGCCCCTGACGGAGATTTTGATCTGGAGATCGCAGCACCCTTGGCCAGGGTGGTCGGTATCCTGAAACCGACGCCCACCCGACGGCCCTCATTGGGCGGGGCGCTGCACTGGCGTCTGATTTCCCATCTGTCCCTCAATTATCTCTCCATTGTCGCGGAAGGAGAAGAGGCGCTCAGGGAAATTCTCCGACTCTATGATTTTGATAATTCACCCGCCACCAGGCAGCAGATCAACGGCATCACCCGTCTGAGTTCCCGTTACATCACCAAGCGGCTGGGACGGTCAATGGGACGGGGAGTGCAGGTTGTCATTGAATTCGACGAAGACAAGTATGTCGGTACGGGCATCTTTCTCTTTGCCAGTGTTCTGGAAAGGTTTCTGGGCCAGTATGTTTCGGTCAATTCCTTCATTCAGATGGTGGCACGGACCATTCAGAATAAAGAGGTGTTGAAGGAGTGGACCCCGAGAAGCGGCAACCGAATTCTTCTCTAGCGGAAAGTCTTTTTGAGGAATTTTATACCTTTTCCTTCTTTAAGGCGGTGGACCTGCTGGAGAAACTGTCTCCGGACAGCAAACCCCTGGGTCAGACCCTGGATCCCCGCCGGGAAGCGGTGCGTTTTTCCGTCAGACCCGGGTTGGAATTTGCGCCGAGCGACATTGCCGGTCTCTCTTTCGGTGAGGACGCGGAGCCGGTGACCATGGATGTCGCCTTCATGGGCCTCATCGGTCCTTCCGGCGTCCTGCCGCACTGGTACAATGAGCTGGCCATGGAGCGCCGGCGCAACAAGGATTTTAGCTTCACTGCCTTTCTCGACATCTTTCATCACCGGCTCATTTCCCTTTTTTACCTGGCCTGGAAAAAACATCAGTTCCCGGTTACCTATCTGCCCGGGGCAATAGACAAGCTGTCCGGTTATCTGCTGAGCCTCGCCGGATTGGGTACCAAGGGACTGCGGGGGCGGATCGGCCTGCCCGAGGAGTCCCTGTCGTTCTACAGCGGCCTTTTATCGCGGCAGATTCCAGCCGCCGTCTCCATTGAATCGGCGATTTCCTATTACGCCGGCACCACGGTGAAGGTTGATCAGTTCATCGAAAGAATGATCCCGCTGTCGTCGGAAGACCAGACCAGTATCGGTACAGCCAATGCCAGTCTGGGGATGGATACGGTATGCGGCAGCTTTATCTGGGATTGCCAGACCAAGTTCCGCGTCAACCTCGGCCCCATGCATCTGCAGGAGTTCCTGCGTTTTCTGCCCACCGGTGATCTGCTGCGCCCCATCTTCTCCCTGGTGCGCTATATGGTGGGCATTGAATATGAATTCGAGGTCCGTATCCTGCTGCGCCGGGAGGAGGTACCGCCCTGCATCCTCGGGGCGCAGACCCCGGCCGCACCCCGGCTCGGCTGGTCCACCTGGATGATGAGCCCCGGTTTCGTCCATGGGGAAGACCCGTACATCACCTTTGCGGAATGAAGCTAATGAGTAAGCGTTCAAGCGTTTAAGCGTTTGAATCGGCGGAACTCACATCGTTCGCTGAGGAAATAATAAAATGCTCAATTCTTTCATGAAGTCTTTCAAAACTGGATAGTGTTATGATTTTATTCGGCATAATTGTTTAGAAAATAATCTTTCAACAGCTTAACAACAGCTTAACAG
>JAHIVT010000058.1 GCA_018816555.1 Pseudomonadota bacterium | reverse complement strand
ATGATCGGCATCAGGCCGGGGGAGAAACTCCATGAGGCATTGACCGGCGAGGATGAAGGTCGGAACACCATCAGCTATAAGGGCATGTACGTGATCCTGCCCAATATGAGCTGGTGGGAGAGAGAGAATTACCATGGAGGCGTGAAACTGCCGGAAAACTTTGTCTACACCAGCGATACCAATGATGAATGGTTGAGCGTGGATGAGTTGCGCCGCATCGTCTATGGCGAGGAAAAATCCTCTTCCCCGAAAACACGCGTGAAAGCCGTGGCCTGATGGGATTTTCCATGGGAAAAGAAGCGGATACCGACCGGCTGGCTGAAAACGACAGCCGAGCTTTTATCCCCTATGGCCGCCAGCTGGTTGATGAGGATGATATCCAGGCGGTGGCCGAGGTTCTTCGTTCCGACTGGCTCACCACCGGACCGATGGTCGGCCGGTTTGAAGAGGCGGTGGCCGCCTTTGCCGGCGGCCGGCAAGGGGTGGCGGTCAGCAGCGGCACCGCTGCCCTGCACGCCGCCATGCATGCCATCGGTATCGGCCCCGGGGATGAGGTGATCGTGCCCGCCCTTACCTTTGTCGCCACGGCCAACTGCGTGGTGTATCAGGGCGGCACTCCGGTTTTCGCCGATGTGGAGCAGGCCGCGTTGCTTATCGACCCGGATGAGGTGCGGCAGAGGATCACGGCCAATACCAGGGCCATTATCGCAGTGGATTATGCCGGCCAGCCCTGTGATTATGATAACCTGCGCAAAATAGCGGACGAGCATAACCTGTATCTGGTGTCTGACAGCTGCCACAGCCTTGGTGCGGAGTACAGGGGCCGCAGGGTGGCGGAAATTGCCGATCTCACCGTGTTCAGTTTTCATCCGGTGAAGCATATCACCACGGGCGAAGGCGGCATGGTGGTGACCGATCAGGCGGAGCTGGCGGAAAAGATGAAATCGTTCCGCAATCACGGCATCAGCACGGACCACCGCCAGCGCGAGACCCTGGGCACCTGGTACTATGAAATGACCGGGCTGGGCTTTAATTACCGCATCTCGGACATCGCCTGCGCCCTGGGCCTCAGTCAGTTGAAAAAGCTGCCTGCCTGGCTTGCCCGGCGACGGGAAATCGCCGCTCTTTACCGCACAGCCCTGCAGAATTTTCCCGGTGTGCAGTCACTGCGGGTAGCAGATGATGTGTTGCATGCCTTCCATCTTTACGTTGTGCGATTTGCTGAACAGATTGACCGCGCCGCTGTGTTCCGGAAGATGCGGGCGGCAAATATCGGGGTCAATGTTCATTACCTGCCCATTCATCTCCATCCTTATTACCGGCAGAGATTCGGTCAGGGTATGGTTCAGCGGCCGGAGGCGGAAGCGGCCTACAGCCAGATTCTCTCCCTGCCCATGTATCCGGATTTGACCAATGACGAGGTGATACGCGTAATCACCACCCTGCGCCAGGCAGTGGCGAGTTCATACTGATGCCGGGTGCTCTTAGCGGTCAGCGGCTCATTATCCGGGCGGATGCGGACAGCCGAATGGGCACCGGTCATGTGATGCGATGTCTGGCACTGGCTCAGGCCTGGCAGGAACAGGGAGGCGGTGTGCTGCTGGCAGGCCTGATCATGGGCGATGGATTAAGGGAGCGGCTGACCCGGGAGCAGGTTGAGCTGCTTGATCTTGCCAGCGGTCAGACTATTGATGATTTGTATTGGCTCGCCGGACTGCAGAAACAGCAGGTCAAGGAGGATGAATGGGACTGGTTGGTGCTGGACGGCTATCATTTTGATGCCGATTACCAGCGCCGCTTGCGCCGGGCCGGCATGAAACTGCTGGTCATTGATGATTATGCCCATCTGCCCCAATATGACGCGGATCTGCTGCTCAACCAGAATGCGGGCAGTGCAAGGCTGGACTATAAGGTGCCGGAGGAGACGATGCTTCTGCTGGGCAGCAGGTACGCCCTGCTGCGCAGGGAATTCCGGGGAGCGCATCCCCGGGAAACGTCCGGTCACGCCGGGCAGGTAGGGCGCCTCCTCGTCACCTTGGGCGGAGCTGACCCGGACAATGTGACTCTGAGGGTTATCGAGGCCCTGCAGCAGGCGGGACTACCCGCCCTGCAGGCAAAAATCATTGTCGGACCGGCCAATCCCCATCTGGCGCTCCTGCAGGAAAGTGTGCGGCATTCCGAGCAGCAGGCTGAGCTGCTCACCGGCGTTCATGACATGGTGCCGCTGATGCAATGGGCGGATGTGGCGATCACGGCAGGGGGCAGTACCTGCTGGGAGCTGGCCTATCTGGGCGTTCCTTCGCTGGTCATCACCTTGGCCGACAATCAGCGCGGTGTGGCGGAAATGATGGCCGCAGCAGGCGCAGGCCTTGATTGCGGCTGGCACCATGAGTTGCAGTCGCATACCTTGACCAATTTAGTCAAAGAGTTATACGGGGACCAGGGGCAGCGGCTGGCCATGAGCCGGGCCGGCCGGTCCCTGGTGGACGGCCAGGGGGCAGGGAGAGTGGTGGAATGCATGATGTATTTCCCCTTCACCTTCCGCCCGGCAGAGCCGGGAGATTGCCGGCAGGTATTTGACTGGGCCAATGATCCGGTTATCCGGCAGGCCTCTTTTCACAGCAGCGGGATAGGCTGGCAGGAGCATGAGCAGTGGTTTGAGCGGACACTTGCCGACCGCAATACCCATTTCTGGATTATCATGCTCCATGGCCATCGTCCGGCCGGTCAGGTGCGTTTTGTCAAAAGCGGCGAGGAGACGGTCATTTCCATCAGTCTGGCGGCCGGCTTCCGCAATGCCGGTCTCGGCAGCAGGGCGATCCAAATGGCCTGCCGCAGGCTCTTTGCCGCAGGCGGCATCTCCCAGGTCCGCGCCCTGGTCAAAAAGGAGAATGAGCAGTCGGTAAAAAGCTTTGCCCGGGCAGGGTTTGAGCGGCTATCCGAGGAAATGGTGCACGGCGTGCCCACCCTGAAAATGACCCTGAGGGATATGCGACAATGAAACAGCATGTGCAGATAAATAACCGGAAGATCGGGGCCGGCCAGCCTGTCTATATCGTGGCGGAAATGTCCGCCAACCATCACCAGGACTTTGACCAGGCGACGGCGATCATCAAGGCCGCCAAGGAAGCCGGGGCGGATGCGGTCAAGCTGCAGACCTATACCCCTGATACCCTGACCCTTGACTGTGATCACGACTGCTTCCGCATCAAGGGCACCATCTGGGAAGGGAAAAATCTCTATCAGCTCTATGGCGAGGCCTATACCCCCTGGGAATGGCAGCCGGAGCTGATGAATATCGCCCATTCTCTGGGGCTTGATTTCTTTTCAACCCCTTTTGACGCCACGGCGGTGGATTTTCTGGAAGAGATGGGGGTCGGGATGCATAAGGTCGCCTCCTTTGAACTGGTTGACCTGCCGCTGCTCAAAAAAGTCGGCGCAACCGGCAAACCGGTGATCATGTCCACCGGCATGGCCACCCTGGCGGAGATCGATGAGGCGGTCGGCACCCTGCGGCAGTTCGGCACCAGTGAGCTGGTCCTGCTCAAGTGCACCAGCGCCTATCCTGCTCCCCCGGAGGAGATGAATCTGCGCACCATCCCGCAACTGGCCGGGACATTCGGAGTGCCGGCCGGTCTGTCCGATCACAGCATGGGGATTGCGGTGCCTGTTGCCGCTGTTGCCCTGGGGGCCTGTCTCATTGAAAAGCATCTGACCCTTTGCCGTGCCGATGGCGGGCCTGACAGCGCCTTTTCTCTGGAGCCCGATGAATTCAGGGCAATGGTTGCCGCGGTGCGCCAGGCGGAAATGGCTCTGGGTGCCGTGAATTTTGAGCCCACGGAAAAAGAGAAGAAAAGCCGGATATTCCGCCGGTCGCTTTTTGTGGTGCAGGAAATGCGGGCAGGCCAGGAATTCACCCTGGGGAATACCGCTTCCATCAGGCCGGGACATGGCCTGCATCCGCGTTATCTGGAGATGGTGATCGGCCGCCGGGCGGCGGTTGATATCCCCCGGGGGACCCCGCTTTCCTGGGAACTGGTGGGGGAGGCGAGGAAATGAAGGTGGCGATTATCCCGGCCCGGGGCGGCAGCAAAAGGATTGTCGGCAAGAACATAAAGCCGTTCATGGGCAAGCCGGTTATCGCCTATTCCATTGAGGCGGCCAGGCTTTCCGGTCTGTTTGACCGCATCATCGTCTCAACCGATGCGGAGGAGATCGCCGCCGTAGCCCGGGAGTTCGGGGCGGAAACACCGTTTGTCAGGCCGGCGGCGCTGGCCGACGACTTTGCCACCACCGCGGTGGTGGTGGAACACGCCGTGCGATGGCTGCAGGAGCGGAACGATTCTGTTCGTTACGTCTGCTGTATCTACGCCACGGCGCCGTTTATCCGGCCGGCGGACCTGCGGGCGGGTTATGAGCTGCTGGTCGGCCGCGGGGTCTCCTCGGTCTTTCCGGTGACGAGTTATCCAAGTTCAATTTTCCGGGCCCTGAAAATAGCGGGGGACGGCCATCTGGTCATGATGTGGCCGGAGCATGAGCTGACCCGCTCCAATGATCTGCCGGAGGCGTACCACGATGCAGGTCAGTTTTACTGGCTGGATGCGGCGACTTTCATGAAAAGCAGCAGGATGTATGGCGAGGACGCGCTGCCCGTCGTTCTGCCCCGGCACCTGGTGCAGGATATCGATACCCCGGAGGACTGGCTCTTGGCTGAATTGATGTATGAAGCACTGGCGCGGCGCGGCGCTGGAGAAGGAGAGAGGTAATGACGGATTTCAGGACTGAGCAGGAAGCCTTCTGGGCCGGGGAATTCGGTTCGCAGTACATCAACCGCAACCCCACCGACTTTGAGCTGGCCGCACGGCTTGCCATGTTCGCCAGGATGATCGACCGCACCACAGGCGTCCGTTCGCTCATCGAATTGGGGGCAAATATCGGCAATAATCTCAGGGTGCTTGATCAGCTGCTTTCCGGGGCTGAGCTTGCCGCCGTGGAGATCAATCAGGACGCGGTGGACGTGCTCAGGCGATGGGGCAGGACCGAGGTGTATCATCATTCCATCCTTGATTTCCAAACAGACCGGCAGTATGACCTGAGTCTGATTTGCGGCGTGCTCATTCATATGAACCCGCAGGTGCTGCCCCAGGTTTATGACCTGCTGTATCAGCTGTCAAAGCGTTATATCTTTCTGGCGGAATACTATAACCCCACGCCGGTGGAAATACCCTACCGCGGCCACAGCGGTAAACTCTTCAAACGGGATTTCGCCGGCGAGATGCTGGACAGGTTCAGCGACCTGCGTCTGCTTGATTACGGCTTTGTCTACCATCGGGACAATAATTTCCCGCTGGATGATCTGACCTGGTTTCTGTTGGAGAAGAGATGATCCCTGTTTTTTGTCTACAGAAAGTATTCATCGGTTTCCCCATGTATAATCAGCAACAGCGGACGGGAAAATAATGCCTACCATGTCTGCATCTTCCAAAGGGTGAAAGTTGAGGTGGATCGGGCACTAGGGGATTTTTCGTAGACAATTTCGAGACGGGGGCTGTTGGTTAATACATCATTTTCTGGCGGTGTTCTCCAGCAATATAGGGGACAATCTGTCATTTCATTTCCAAACTGTCATAATATCGAGCAGGAGCTATTGTTTTATCTCCTGTTGTCACGGTAAATTTTTCCCTTTGCTGCTGGGGCAGAGTGTTGTGCGAAATAAAAAATATTAGCACGTGGTGTTTTTGGTTAACTTACTGTAAATAAAGGATTTTTTTAGGGAGATGGGCCTTTCGTCACCGAGTTTGTTTCTCTTCTTTTTTGTTTCCCCGGCGCATGGTATGCAACTTGCTAAAAAGTTAAACGTAAAGTTTACTTTAGCTTTTTTTTCTGCTGTCGATAAGGCTATTCAGAGCAGATTGTTTTCTTTGGATTAGTAACGTTATCACAGGTACTGACGCTGGACAATCTCCCCGGTATTTTCTCTGCTCCACCTGTGATTGCATGGATTGGTCATTTTTCTGAATTTTGACAGGCCCCTTTATGGCGTCCTGTTATTTATTATTGGTGCCTGCATGATTGCTGCGTATTTTCCTCAGTCCATACAAATAAGCTGTGACGACGGCGATTGCTGTCGTCTCCAGGCATATACTCCGGATGCTGGAGGGAATCAGGCAGGCTGGGACCTGAAGAGAATTTATCTGTTGCTTGATGAGACTTTTGAGGGGGCATCCCGTGATTGCCGAAAGTTGGGGATAGCGCCACCGGTTCCCTTTGATAAGAATATTTTGCCGATGATTCCCGGATGGCCGTTGCCGGTCGGTGATTTTCTGGAGGGCGGAAAAGAGTTTTCCGGGGATACGCTGAAAGTTTGTCTTATGAACGGCGGCGGCGGCGGGCTTGGTGATGGAATCATGTTTGGCTCCGCCCTGGAAATCCTGTCCGGAAAATTGTCGGCGCAGGTCCGCGGCAATGTCGCGCTTGATGTTTATTCTTCTCTTCCCGCCAGGACCCATGCCGTGCTGCGGGGAATTCCGTCCGTACGGGTAAAGGCATTGCCCATTACCATCTGGGATTACCTACAGTATGACGCGCAGGTGGATTGCAGCGGCATGCTGCAGGATGTGAAGTTTCAGACCGCCCATATGACCGATTTTGTCCTGGACCGTATGGGGATGGATCCGGGAACAGTCTCTGGCGAAGAAAAGGAGCCGGTGCTTCGTCTTGCCGCGAGAAGGAATCCGACAATAACTGTAGCCCTTGCGCAGGCACGGAAGCAGGCACAGGGCAGGAGGATGGTGGCCGTTATCTTCAGCAGCGCCCGGGTACGCACCATGCCGGACCCCCAGGCGGCCGGCTTGATCCGCTTCCTCAGTGAAACGTGTCAGCCGGTTGTCATCATGCCCCCTCACTGTAAGTCAGGTTTATTTCTGGAACAATACAATCTGGCCGATTCGGTAATTGATCTTTCCATGGTTTCACGCGGTTTTGCTGAGTACATGAGCTTGCTTGCCGGCATGGATGCCATCGTCAGTGTGGATACCTCGGCTGTCCATATCGGAGGGGCTCTGCGTAAGCCCACAGTCGGTATTTTCAACAGTATCGACAAGTTATACCGTATACGCTACAGCCCCACCGTGGTCGGCATTCAATTGGAGTATCAAGGGAAGGGGTGTACGGCCCCCTGCGGCCGATCAAAGGGTGCGGCTTTTGTGCAGGGAAATGTGCCTGGCGGAGATTCGGTACGCCTGGAATTCGGCTATGCCTGTGATGAGGCGGTGGACAAGGAGTCCTTGCTGAACCAGGTGATTGAGGAGCTGCAGCAGATCGATCCTGCCGCTGACCCGGATTCCCAGGTCAGCCGGATTTATAGTCATTTCCGGGAAAAGTTTATCAGCGAATACCCTCCGTGCTGGAATGAGGTGAGTAACGAGACAGTGGCCGCTGCACTGGAAGAGGCGTTCCGGCTGGCTGACGATCTTTGTCCGCCGTTTACCTGTCCTGTCTGCCAAAAAAATGAATCCCACAGACCATGTGACCGCCGGCAGGGAATTTTCCGTTATCGCTGTCAAACATGCGGGGCCGATTTTTTCCGCAAAGAGGATGGGGCTGATGGTTATGAAGAGGTGAATGACTCACTTCCGCTGCCGACACCGACTGAGTGTGGCCGTTTTTATGAGCTGCTGACTCAGGTTAGGCAGGAAACATGTTTGTGGATTGCTACAGGCCGGGATGACTGGGATGATAAGTGGTGGCCGGCAGAGTTTTCCATGCATGCTGACAGGCTCGTCTTCTCTGATGTCCCCCATGTTCAGGAGGGAGTCTATGGCTGTATAATCGCCCCGGGAGTGCTTGATCTGCACCGGAATCCTCTGCCTTTTTTTGCCGGACTTGTCAGAGCGCTCAGAAATGACGGCTTGCTCTTTCTGGTCACCATGAACCGAAACTGTTTAGCAAATGAGGTGGCTGATCAGTCCGGTACCGCGCTGACTTATCTGCCCGGACCGGGGTGGCATTTGGAGCTGTTACGGGTGTTTTGCCAACAGCTGGATACAGAGATTCTCTGGAACGGGGTTACCCCTCTTCAATGGGAAGGGCTGACCGGGGCCTTGGGGTGTATGGCTCCTTTGACAGTGCGCCCGCCGGATATGCAGAACGTGAGGATACAGTTAACCGGCGAGGAGCTTTCCTGGCCTTTTCGAGCATATCTCAAACCAGCCCTGGATGTGGTAACCCAGGGGCGCTACTGCCTTGCCGTGGCCCGTAAGCTGGTTCGTTAACCATATAAAGGAGCAAGCGAGTGTGGGAACAGAGTAAAGCCGCGAAACGACGCTTTGGTATCGGAGCCTTTCATAACCGCTATTTTGTCGGGCATGGCATTGATGTGGGGGGCAAGCCGGATCCACTTGGCCAGTATGCCGGAATTTTTGCCAGAATGGCATCCTGCAGAACCTGGGATATTGAGGACGGGGATGCCCAGCTTATGAAAGGGGTGGTTGATAATCAGTATGATTTTCTGCACGCCAGCCATTGTCTGGAGCATATGGTTGATGTGAACGAGGCGTTGGCCAATTGGATCCGTATTGTGAAGCCCGGTAGATTTCTGATTATTACAGTACCGGAAGAAGATCTTTACGAGATCGGCAACTGGCCCAGCAAGTTCAATCATGATCACAAGTGGACATTTGCGATCATGAAAGAAAAAAGTTGGTCGGAAAAATCGATAAACGTGGTTGATTTACTGCGGAGATATGTCGGTTTGATAGAAGTGGAAAAAGTTGAACTCATACGTGATTTTTTCCGGGATTCATGGGTGCGGGAGCAGATTGATCAGACCAGAACCCCGGTAGCGGAATGCTGCATTGAAATTATCTTACGGAAAAATGGAGGAAAATGATGACAATCATCAGCGGTACAGTCGCCAAACAACTCATTAAGGGTGCATTGTTAAAAGAAAATGTTGATCAACAGGTGGCGGAATATGTGGCCGAAGGCCTTACCTCAACATCCTTGAGAGGGGTTGATTCCCACGGGATCAGGCTGATTCATCATTATCTTGCCGGGGTCAAATCCGGTCGTATCAACCCCCGTCCGGTATATAAAATTGAAAAGAAAATGGCCACGGCGGCGGTACTGGATGCAGATGACACCTTCGGACATGCCGCCTGTATGGAGGCCGCCAAAGTGGCCGTGGAAATGGCCGGGGAGTTCGGCAGCGGCCATGTGGCGGTGAGAAATTCAACCCATTTCGGGGCTGCCGCCTACTATTCGATTGAAATTGCCAAGCAGGATATGGTGGGTATGAGTTTTACCCACTCGGATTCTCTCATCATTCCCACCAACGGCAGGCGAAGTTTTTTAGGCAACAATCCAATCTGTTTTGCCGCTCCCGTCAAAAATGAAGAACCCTTTTGCCTGGATATGGCCACCAGTATTACCACATTCAATGAGATCCGTCGCCTGCGGGAAACCGGGGGAACCGCCCCGGAGGGAGTAGGGGCGGACAGTGAAGGCAGACCAAGCACCGACCCGAACCAGATCACCATGCTTACTCCGGTGGGGGGATATAAGGGATATGGACTCAGTCTGATGGTGGAGATTCTGTGCTCGATAATGACCGGTATGAATTATGGGCCGCATATCTCCAAAATGTTCGAAAAGCTGGAAAATAAACGGCATCTTGGCCAGTTTGTCAGCTCTCTCAATATCTCGGCCTTTCAGGAAGTGGATGTTTTTAAAGAGCGCATGTCACTGCTGGTAAACGAGCTGAGAAACGAACCGACCCTGGAGCCCGGCAAGCAGGTCATGGTGGCCGATGATCCGCAGAAACGAAATTTTGCCCGTCGCAGCAAAGAGGGAATTCCGGTCACTGAGGCGGAACTGGCCCAGTTCAGGAAATTGAACGAAACATATAAACTGAACGTGGAGTTGGGCTCATGAGCGGCAAGGAGAAAATTGTCGCCATGATTCCGGCACGGATCGGCAGCACCCGGCTGCCCATGAAAAATCTTGCCTTGATCGACGGTGCGCCGATGATTTCCTACGCCATCATGGCAGCAAAAAAATCCGGGGTGTTTGACCGGGTCGTCATTAATGGTGATGATCCGCTGTTTGGCAGGATCGCTGAACGTTACGGGGTGGAGTTTTATCTGCGTCCCAAAGAGCTTGGCAGTTCAACAACGAAATCAGATTTTGTGGTGCAGGATTTCATGCTGAAGCACCCTGCGGATATTCTTTGCTGGGTTAACCCGACTTCTCCTTTGCAGACCGGCAGCGAAATCAGGGCGGTGGTGGAGTATTTTCTCCAGGAGGAGCTGGATACCTTGATCACGGTGAACAGGGAACAGGTCCATGCAAGTTTTCAGGGCAGGCCGATCAATTACAACCGGGATGAGGTTTTTGCCCAGACCCAGGACCTGGTGCCGGTGGATGTCTTTGTTTATTCGGTGATGGCCTGGAGAAACAAGGCCTTTCTCGCGGAATTCAATAAAAAAGGGCAGGCTTTTTTTGTCGGAAAGTTCGGGGTGTACCCGGTCTCCAAGATGTCCGGCATCATCATCAAGAGGAAAGAGGATCTGAAATTGGTGGAAAGCATTGTGAAGTCATTGAAAGACAGCGGTTCGGACACCCTTTGCTATGATCCCCTGGTTGAGGAGCGGGCACATGGCTGACCAGGGCAGTGCCATTGATCTGCTGATTGTCGGCGCCGGCATGTATGTCTGCGGCAAGGGCACTGACGGCTTTGGCACCATTCTGCCGGCAGCTTTTGAGGCATGCCGGGCGGGTCTGGTGGGCCGTATTCATATTGCCGCTCAGTCTGAAGAAAGCGCCCAAGCCGCCCTGGCAAAGGCGGAAGAATTACGCAAGCTGATGGGGGTTGATGCCGAGGTCACCGTCTCTCCGCAGGGAACAGAGCATGACAGTCGCGCCTTTATCAAAGCGGCCGAGGCCCTTTCCCGGGACAGTGCGGCAATTATATCCGTGCCGGATCATCTTCATTTTGACATTACCAGGCAGCTCATTGAACGAAAGGTTCATGTGCAGGTGGTGAAGCCTCTTGTCCCCGGAGTTAAAGAAACAAGAGAACTTATTGCCCTGAAAAAGAAGTTTAATGTCCTCGGCCTGGTGGAATTTCATAAACGGTTTGATGAGTCGAATCTGAAACTCCGTGAATTGATCGAAGGTGATGCACTTGGTGAATTATTGAATTTCAGAATCCAATACAGCCAACGCAAGATTATTCCCACCCGCGCCTTCCGCAACTGGGTTGAACAGACCGATATTCTTCAGTATCTGGGGGTCCATTACGTTGACCTCATCCATTTTCTCACCGGGGCAAAGCCGATGCGGGTCATGTCATATGGCTTGAAAAAGTACCTGGTGAAAGAGGGAATAAATACCTTTGACACGATTCAGACTCTCATAGAGTGGAGGCGGGGTGAAGACGGGGATTTTCTCTCCTCCCATCTGACCGGATGGGTTGATGCGGACACTTCCAGTGCCATGTCCGATCAGCGTCTTGAAGTGCAGGGCAC
Source organism: Pseudomonadota bacterium (assembly GCA_018816555.1). Lineage (GTDB taxonomy): Bacteria > Desulfobacterota > Desulfobulbia > Desulfobulbales > SURF-16 > SURF-16. Next base: position 17,471 of record JAHIVT010000058.1, on the reverse strand, counting down.
CAGGGGACGCTGCCTGGTGGACCAGAAAAACCGGGGAGTCAGCCTGTCTCTGGACGGTAAAGGGGTCGAGGATATCAATCCCTATTTTACCCAGTTGTACCCGGCAATTGACGGCAAAAACAAGCGAGCCGCCGGCTATGGACCTGAGAGTATTCTCAGCTTTCTGCGTGATGTGCAAAATATCAAGAACGGGGTCAGCCATCCCGCCGGTCTCGGCGGCTTACGGGCGACCTTTGAGTCTTCCCTGTATGTCGCCGCAGTGCTGGAGGCATCCCGGATAAGTCTGGAAGGTAATAACTGTTGGGTTGATGCGAGTCCCCTGTGGGCCGAGGTGTGAATATGAAAGTATCGATAATTGTCAGAACTAAAAACGAGGAGAGATGGATTTCTTCCTGCCTGAAGGCCGTGTACTCCCAGGATTTCCAGGATTTTGAAGTCATTATTGTGGACAATGAGAGCAGTGATTCCACCCTGGCCAAGGTGGGACAGTTCCCGGTGAAAAAAATTCTCGCCTGCACGGATTACCTGCCGGGCAAGGCCCTCAATATCGGCATTGCGGCGGCTGAGGGGGAGTTCATTGTCTGCCTGTCGGGCCATTGTATTCCGACAAACTCATCCTGGCTCGGCAATCTTTATCGAAATATGGAAGATCCGGAAGTTGCCGGGGTATACGGCCGTCAGGAGCCCCTGTCCTTTACCCCACCGGCGGATAAGCGGGATCTGATGATTGTCTTCGGCCCGGAACGCCGGGTGCAGAAAAAAGACAGTTTTTTTCATAACGCCAACAGCATCATCAGAAAAGAAATTCTGGATCGATATCCCTTTGACGATAAAATTACCAATATCGAAGACCGGGTATGGGCTCAGGTCGTCATAAATCGCGGCTATGCGATTGTTTATGAACCCGAAGCCAGTGTTTACCATCATCATGGCATTCATCAGGACGGCAACCAGCAGCGCTGCCAGAATGTGGTCAAAATACTGGAAAGCCTTAATGGCAATGCCTACCAGCAGGACCATATGCACCGGCTGCAGGATCTGAATATTGTCTCTTTTATTCCGGTGAAGGGGTTTTTGAAGTCCCTGGGTGGAAAGCCATTGCTTGAGTATGCCGTCAATGCCTCCCGGAAATCAAAATACATCAAATCGACCATTGTCGCGGCGGATGAGGAGCAGGTCCTGCGTAGCGCAAAAGATATGGGAGCGGAAAAGACCCTGCTCAGGGATCCGTCTCTGTCTCAGGAATATGTCGGCCTGGAAAAAGTCTATAAGTTTATTCTGCAGCAGCTTGAGGCGGAACACAATTTCCCCGATATCATTGTGCTGCTGGAAACAACCTATCCGTTTCGGGATGCCAAATTGATAGATGACCTGGTGGACAGGCTGGTTTTCCAGGGGCTTGACACGATTTTGCCGGCAAAAATCGAGAACAATGCAATCTGGGTTGATGGCGAAGACGGCATGAAACGGGTTGATGGCGGCTTTATTCCCCGTAATTTAAAAAGTCCGGTTTATTTGAGCTATAAGGGCCTGTGTTGCGTGACCAGGCCCGAATTTATCCGGAACGAAGAAATCCTTGGGGAGAATATCGGTGTGATGAAAATTGATAACCCCTATTATTGCATGGAATTCCGGGATGACAAGGACTGGCAGATGCCTGATGTGAGTCTTTTTCACGTAAATTGAGGGTTTCAATTCAGGTATAACATCTGAAAGAACCGGTACCTTTGTGCCGCTGGAGCAGATCCGATGAAAAAAATGAGAGATGTAAGAGTGTTGCTTGTGTCTCCGAATGTTTTGGGACTGAAGGACGGCATTAATCGCATTCAGCCCGGATTGGGGATTATGTATATCGCCGCTGTCCTTGAGCAGCGAGGATGCGGGGTGGCGATATATGATTCCGCCCTAGAAGGTTATGAGCGGCAGGTGGAAGTTCCCGGCAGGCCGAATATTGTCGAGATTGGCGATGACGATGAGGCCATTGCCCGGCGCATCAAGACGTTCAGGCCCGATATCGTCGGCATTTCGGTGCTTTTTTATAACCAGTCAGCCCAGGCATATCATCTGGCTAAATTAGTCAAAGGGATTGACGGCGCTATTCCGGTTGTCGTGGGCGGCAACCAGGTTGCCGAGGAATATTCCGGGCTCATGCAAAATGAGAATTTCGATTTTGCCATGATCACCGAAAGCGACCATAACTTTGCGGATTTTGTCGAGCTCTACTTTTCCGGTGGCGATTTTCATGCTGTTCCCGGGCTGGTTTATCGAAAGGGAGACACCCTGGCGGTGAACCCTGCCGGCGGTATTGTCAAGAATTTAAACGAGCTGCCTTTTCCGGCAAGACATCTTGTCAACATGGAAAAGTATTTTCAAATCAGCATGTTTCATAATCCCTATTCCCGTCATCCCCGAGTCGGCAATGTCATGACCTCACGGGGATGTCCGGAAAAATGCACTTTCTGCACAACGCCTCTTCGGTGGGGGAAAAACATCCGCTGGCGGTCATCGGAAAATGTCTATCAGGAGATTCTGCAGTTAAAAGAACAATACGGCGTCGGCGAAATTCAATTTGAGGATGATTCCCTCACCTTGAACATTAAAAATCTGTTTACTCTCTGTGATCTCATCGGCCCTCTGGGCTTGAGCTGGAATACCGTGAACGGCATTCGGGCTGATTATCATGGCAGGCAAACGGGGAAACAGGAGCGGATGTTTCAAAAAATGGCTGAAGCCGGTTGTTATCAGGTTTGTCTCGGCGTGGAAACCGGAAACCAGGACCTTCTCGACAACCTGCTGAATAAACACCTGGATCTCCACGCGGTTGAGCCCTGTGTAACTGCGGCAAAAAAAGCGGGCCTGGCTGTCCATCTTTTTCTGATGGTGGGCTTTCCCGGTGAAACCATTGAGCAGATGCATAATACGATCAGATTTGCCGAAGGCCTCGATGTGGACAGCTGTTCCATATCAATTTACTCGCCCTTGCCGGGAACGCGGCTTTATGACTATGCTGTCAGCAACAATTATCTTGTGGATGGATTCAGCAAAGACAACATTTTGTTTGCCAAGGCAAACATCAAGGTTCCCGGCATGACTTCGGATGAATTTGAAGAACAGGTGGTAAAATGGACCAACAGGCTCAATAACCGGCTGAAAGAAAAATCACCGGAGCAATACCGGGAAAAATATGCAAAATTTCTGAACGAAAATAACACGTTCCTTTTCAGGAAGCATTCGTGATAACGTGGCATTTTTCTTTTTAGCCGCAATGCAGTAATCGGGCAAAAGAGCGGTTTCTCAAGGTTCCCATTAAATCAATGAGTTCCGGAGCCAGAACCTGGTGACATCGTAAATGTTACGAGTTCACCAATAATTCTTGAGTAAGGAGAGCGTGATGAACGGTAGGTTTCAGTTAGGTCCGGGCAGGGGTTTACAGGTCAACATATCCCAGGAAGAAATTATCAATATATTTCATTCCATTTTTTACGCCAGCGAGAATGACCACAGCGGCCCGCCAAAACTCTATAACGGTGTGCCTATTCATAAACATCCCGGTGACATGTTTAATTACCAGCAGATCCTGTTTACCCAGAAACCAGACTATATCATAGAGTGTGGCGCGTTTCAGGGGGGCTCCACCATGTTTTTTGCCGATACCCTCAATCTGATCGGAAAAGGCAAGATTGTTTCCGTTGATATCTGCGAGCGGGAAGAACGCTGGTACCCGCAGGTTGAAGCGCATGAACGGACAATTTTAATTCCGGGCAGTTCCGTGGCGGCGGACGTTGTGGCGCAGGTCAAGGAAACGGTTAAAGACGGGGAGTCATTTTTTGTCATACTCGATTCCCTGCACACCAAGGCCCATGTCCTGGCAGAGATGGAGAGCTACGGTCCTCTGCTGGCCAAGGGAAATTATATGATAGTCGAGGACAGTAATCTGAATGGTCATCCATTACCTCCTGAATGGCATACCCAAACCATGCAGGAAGGTGGTCCTTTTGAGGCGGTGCAGGAGTATATGCGCATTCATCATGATTTCGTCGTTGACCTGCAGATGGAACACCGTTTTTTGTTCTCCTATGCCCCGTCAGGATATCTGGTGAAAATATAAATTCTTTTGTCTGTCAAGGAGAGTGATGATGCAGAGTGCTCCTGTTTTAATGCTGATTGTTGCAACCTCTTTCGGGGAGGTTGACTGGATCCTGCCGGTGCTCTCTGCCTTTAAGAAGAAAAACCCGCAATGGCAGATAATGACCCTGTTCGGCCATAAGGAGATTTTTGAGAGCCTGGTTCACAATAGGGCAATATATAAAGAGTTTGCCGCAATTTCTTCCCTAAACATTGTTCCCCGGGAAATCGATCTCTTTCTCTCCAGAAATATTTCACCGGACCAGGTGAAAATCATTTTAAAGGATTTTAATGAGGACGAGTATGCCCCATATAAAATATATCTGGAGTCACGCTGCCCTGATGCCCTGGTGGTGAGTTATCCGCACTCCAATTATATTTATTCAAACCGGACGACGGAAGCCTTAAAAATCGCCGCATCGCCGGATGCCTACAGCAGGCATGATATTTTTTTACTTTGCTCCGAGCATGATATCCCATATTGGTCCGGTTATGTGGATGTACCCAAAATCCGGGCATTCGGTTATCCGGTTTTCGATGGCTGGTGGATGGAAAGAATGCTGCACGCCGCAAGCTTTGAGGAGTCCCCGGAAATGCAGATGGCACGTAATGCGGGAAAGGTATTTTTTCATATTTCCCGGCATCCACATTCTGTCTATCTTGACGAGGATGATTATTTTTACCTGGTACAGTCCCTGGTGGAAGAGGTATTTTCCTATGATGATGCTGTTCTTCTCATAAAACCGCATCCCAGGCAAGATATTGACAGTTTTGCTGAGGTTCTGGCAGCGTATGATCCTTCACGGTGGATGTTTTCCGGTCTCCAGCTTACTCAGCTCTGTTCTCTGGCTGATGTGGTGGTGTCTTTTTTTTCTTCCGGCATAATTAACGCTCTGGCTGCAGGAAAGCCAGTTATTGAGTTCTATCGTTTCAATGATAAGAACCCGGACTGGCGCAGGCTGCCAAACGGCGCGACAACTTCCATCTACCGGGAACTCGGTCTTGCCGTGCCCGCAGATACCAGACAGGAATTAGCGCTGCAGATAAAATCGGCCTTGGCTGGTACGGATTCTGTTTGGGCCTATCAACAAAAAGCCTACACTCTCCACTGCCAAGAAAGGGAGAATGCTGCAGAAGCAATAAGCAATTGTCTCCTTAAAGAATGGGCAGCCAAAAAAGAGAGAGTTGCCAAAGGTGAAGTGAACGATGAGAATAAACCGGCCCGACAGCTCGGGTATATGCGGAACTTTGTGGAAAAGGGGGACTATCAAGCCGCGGAAGAACTGGTGGAATCACTCGTTGGTCGCTATCCCAACGTTGCCCTGTTCTACAATGAACTCGCTGTTTACCTTTATCAGCGGGGGGAAGTTGAACGGGCAATACGTAATTTCGCCAATTGTCTGGGGCTTGACCCTCATTTTGGGGTTGCGGCGGTGAACCTCTGTCGTGCCCTTATGGAAAAAGAGAGAGATGGTGAAGCTCTGGAAGTGATTCTTTCCTTTCAGCGTTCGGTTGCCGAAAAACAGGATGTTTTGGTTGAGTTGCAAAATGCACTCAAAGGGCAGCTGCCGGCGGAGATGTTTGACCGATTGCAGAAAATGCTAAACGATTACCATGCGTCATGATCTGCTGATAATAGGTGGAGGTATCATAGGGCTTGCCGTCTGTCAAAAGATCCTCGATTCAAGGCCGCAAACCAGGGTGCTGCTTCTGGAAAAAGAAGATGATGTTGCCTGCCAGCAGACAGGTCATAACAGTGGCGTCATTCACTCCGGTATCTATTATGTGCCCGGCACTATCAAGGCCCAAACCTGCCGGAAGGGGTATGGGCTGCTGGTGGACTGGTGCCGGAGGCATGATATTGACTATGAAATATGCGGAAAGATCGTTGTCGCCACCCATGAAGCTGAACTGCCCTATTTAAATACGCTTTATGAGCGAGGCCTGAAAAATGGCCTGCAGGGAATTCGGAGAATTTCAGCTGGTGAGTTACGGGAATTGGAACCGCATGTGGCAGGCATTGCCGGGCTTCATGTTCCCGAGACCGGCATTGTTGATTATCGTCAGGTGGCCGCCAGTCTCCGGCTTTCATGCGAAAAAAACGGGGCCGTTCTGCTGTTCGGGGAAGAAGTTGTCAATGTTGTCGCAGCTAGTGATGGTGTCAGGGTTGAGACCGCCAAAGGAGAGTATACTGCATCCTGCGTGGTCAGTTGCTGCGGGCTGCAGTCGGACCGCATAGCCCGCTTGACTCGACCTGACCTGGCGGTACGGATTATACCCTTCAGGGGTGAATATTATACCCTGGATCCTGCCAAGAAATATCTGGTTCGCAATCTTATTTATCCTGTTCCTGATCCTGCCTTCCCTTTTCTTGGTGTTCATTTCACCCGGTTGATCAACGGGGAAAGAGAGGCGGGCCCTAATGCCGTGCTTGCCCTGAAACGGGAAGGATACCTTAAGACCGACGTGTCGTTTGCTGATTTTTTTGAGACTCTGGCCTGGCCTGGGTTTCGAAAAATTGCCCGGAAATATTGGCGCTCCGGGCTCATGGAAATGTACCGGTCCTTCAGTAAAAAAGCATTCCTCCATGCATTGCAGAAGCTTGTTCCCGAGGTTGAGGAGGCTGATCTGCTGCCCGGCGGATCAGGGGTAAGAGCCCAGGCCTGCTCGCGGGATGGCCGGTTGCTCGATGATTTCTTCTTTGTGGAGGATGGACGTTTGCTCCATGTCTGCAATGCTCCTTCTCCGGCGGCTACCGCCTCGCTGGCCATTGGCGAGCAGGTGACGGAGAGAGTGCTGGCGAAATTTTAGCAATGGGTATAACCATGCTGGAAACTGAGGCGTCCTGGAGGGTAGTTGGTTACCCTTCTTCGATGAGACGCGGTCCGATGGAAAACTGATAGAGGCCCCAGGTCCCGGTGGGAGGGGCTTGTGGGGCCATTGTCAGGAAGCCGAAATAGTCATAGCCATTGTCTCCTGATGTTCCCGCCAGAACCGATTCAAGGGGGGCTGTGCCGGATAATCTATACCAGTATTGTTCTTCCGGCCGCAAAATCATATTGATGGTACCGCTTTCCCGGATGTTTTCCACCCGAAAAACCCATCTGGTGCCGCTTCGGGCGTGTTCGACAAAAAAATGGATGGTTCCGTTTTTCAGGTCCAGGTTTTTGACATATTGTCGGACATACAGAAAACTGTTGCAAAGATTCTCCCCCAGTGTCGACTGCGAGGCATGGACAAAACCGAGATAGGCAAAGGAGGGCGCGGAGTCTGTTATGGGCAGAAAATCATCAGTATTGTAGGCAAGATGAATTGTTTGATTTTCGATCATTTCAATCCGATCCTGGATTGTTTCACTTTGCATGGATATTTGACGACCTTGCCGACGGCTGACCGTCAGCCATCTGTTTGCGGACTTGCTGAAGTCGGCATTGTAGGGCCAGTTTGTTTTTATGTCGGCCTGTATGGTAAATTCGCTTAAGGATAATTTCCCTGTCACTTTTTCGGAAAATCCAATAAAAGAAAAACCAAAACTTGAACAGGCTTTCAGGGTCATGGGTAGACTCCTGGCATGCAAGGGGTCGGAGATGAAGCTGCAGTGCCATGACTTTGGATCCGTGTCCAGGTAAAGGCGAAGAGGTTTATCCCATGTTCCATCGCTTATAGCCAGGGGATACCGATTATAATGCCAGCGGGTTGAGCCAAGGGTCGAGGTGTGGACCCAGAAAAAACATTTTCCCCCCTTCAGGTCAAGCCCGTCTCCACGCAGGTGGAATTCAACCATGGCGTTTCTGAGATCATAGGGGGGTTCTAATACCCAGAAGGGATAGTAAATCAAGCCTAAAATGGAGTGGGGGGATTCCGGGGTGTCAATGCTCCACATGGTGTCATCCGCCCAGATGCAGGGTTTTCCGTCTGGCCCCCCCTGTTCATCAAAATGGACTTGATGGAATTTGTCGTCAGGGCCGATGTATTCATAACTGCCCCAGGATAAGAGGTTCGTCGTTATTTTCATGGTGGAGGGATTTCCTTGTTGATAGGGGGGATGCCCACCCTCATCCGGAGGTTAGAGGCGCACCGGAATATTTTTTCCCCGCAGGTAGTGTTTCATCTCCAGGGGGGTCTGTTCGGTGAAATGAAAAATGCTTGCCGCAGCCACCGCGCTTGCCTTTCCCCGGTCAATGGCGAGATACATGTCTTCCGCATTTCCCGCACCTCCGGAGGCTATAACCGGGATGGAGACGCTTTTGCTTACCTGGCGGAGGCAGTCCGGCTCATAGCCCTGCATGGTCCCATCACGGTCGATTGAGGTAAGCAGGATTTCGCCGGCCCCCATTTCTTCGGCCTGCTGCGCAAAAGTAACCGGGGACAGGCCGGTGGCCCTGGTTCCTGAGTGGGTAAAAATTTCATGGACGCCATTTGCATGGGTTTTGTAATCAATGGAAACAACCGCGCACTGGGAACCGAATCGGTTGGCAATGTCCTTGATGAGTTGCGGATTGCGGACCGCGCCTGTATTGATTGCCACCTTGTCCGCTCCCATCATGAGGAGCTGCCGGACGTGGTCAATGGTTTGTATGCCCCCGCCGACCGTAAGCGGCATGAAGCAGTCGTCCGCCAGATCGTCGACCACCTCAAAGTCCGGATCGCGTTGTTCCCCTGTGGCCGTAATGTCCAAAAAAATCAGTTCGTCAACCTCCCTCATGCTGTATACCATGATCGTCTGTAGGGCACTGCCCACCCGTCGCCAGCTGTCAAATGATATCCCCTTGACCAGTCCGAAGTTTTTGTAGAGGAGAGTTGGGATAATGCGTACTTTTAACATAGCGAGATAAAATTGGTCAGAATTCTGGTGCCGGACTTGAGGCTTTTTTCCGGATGGAATTGTACCCCGAAGCAGACATCTTTGCCGACAACCGAGGTGAATCCCCCGCAGTATGGGGTCTGAGCAAGAACATACTGTGGATCGCACTGGAAATGATAGCTGTGGACAAAGTAGAAATCCAGGTTGTCTGCCACTTCGTGAAAAAGCGGAGATGTCGTTAACTGGTTGACCTCGTTCCAGCCCACATGGGGAATTCGTTCCTCTGCAATAACAGGCTCAAGGCGTCTGATCGTCCCCGGGATCAGGTCGAGACCGCTGGTTTTCCCGCCTTCATAACCGGTCGTGGCCATGAGTTGCATACCTAAACAGATGCCCAGAAAAGGAGTGCCGTGTGTTTGGACCCTGTTTTTGATGGTCGGTATCAGGTCGTCACGGGAGGTCAATTCCTTCATGGCGTCGGCAAATGATCCCACTCCGGGTAAAATGATACCATCCGCCTGGGCCACCTCGTGGGAGATATCCGTGATAAGCGGCGAAGCCCCTAATTTTTCAACGGCCCGGGCAACGGAATCAATGTTGCTCATCCCATAATCAATGATTGCTATTTCTCTCATGGGTTGTCGTAATTGATTTTTGTCAGATTACCATGCCTGTCTTTTGCCAGACGGCCCTTGGCGTCGCGCACAAACAGTTTTTTGTTGGTAAACCGATCGCAGATTGTCATAAATTCATCAACCGTCATATCAATCTCTTCAAGAATATCTCCCAGGGGCCGGCCAAGATAGGTCCAGGGGAATTTCCCGTCGTGGCGCCTGACCAGTTCCAGGGCGTCAGCCCGCTGCATACGGCCTCGTCGGATATGCAGACAGGCGATGTCTGTTGCCCTGCCGAAACCATATTTGAGAAATTTGAAGTAATCGTGGATGCCGGTGTGATAATTGTCAAGATTCTCGTAGTTTGCCAGGGAGCCTTCAACAAAACTCGGAAAGGTCTCAAACCCGTATCCCTGGGAGATGACCGAATTATGGTAGCCATCCCACGGCAGATAATATCCGAGAAAAAGTCCGGTCACCCCGACTCTCTGCAGCTCTGCGTCGCTGGGATAGGTAAACTGGATCAGATGCCGTTTTTCAATGCCCTCCTGACCCACCAGATCGGATACCCTCAATCCGAGCAGGCCTCCGAACTCTTCAAGCCAGCGGCGGGACAGGGTGTTGTTGTCTGCGTCGGCAGCAGGCCCGCCGTATTCGTTTTGTGAATTTTCTCCCCAGATGAGAAGGGGGATATTGAGCTGAACCGCGATGCGGACTGGAATAGTGAAAATCGTCACGTGTTCCGGCCAGGAGATATCTCCCAGGGTAGTGAGGCATAACCGGTTGATTTTATGGCGGACGACCCTGTTGGTTGTTACTTCGAGATAATCAACCCCCAGTTTTTTAATGTTGTCGATATTACGCCGGCCGATATCGGACAGGGAACAGGTGGTGCTGGTGACACAGAGTGGATTCATGCCCAGTTCCAGCATCCGCACGGTCTGATAGGTGCTGTCCTTGCCGCCGCTGACCGGAATGACACAGTCATAGTTGTTGCCCGCGGTATTGCGGTATTTTGCCAGTATGTCATCAAGCTCTTTTTTGCGAACGGCCCAATCAATTTTTTTTCGGCGTTGGAAATAATTACAGGCGCTGCAAACACCCTGTTCGTCAATTTCCAGATCCGGCTTGGTTTCCGGCATGAGGCATTTGGTGCAGTAGGTAATCATGCATATTTCTCCGGTTAGATATCCGTACCTTGTTTGGCGCTGCAAAAAAAACCTGAATCGGTCAATTGAGGCAGGGATCTTTATCTGTCGTTTCGGTTTGTTGCCGCTAAACTCAAATCATTTCTGAATTGCTTGAGAGAATTGCTGATTTCGGCAAACACAGCGGCCCAGTCCCCTGGTCTTGATTGGCGGAATATGGTCATTGAGGGATACCAGGGGCTCTCGCGTCCATCGAGCAGCCACCTCCAGTCCGGGATATAGGGTAATAAAAGCCAGACCGGTTTATTCATTGCCCCGGCAAGATGGGCAACGGATGTGTCCACCGTTATGATGAGATCCAGGTGGTGCATCAGGGCCGCGGTATCTGAAAAAGATGAAAGATGTTCTTTCAGGTCCTTGATCTCCGGAAATGAGGTAAGCTCGGACGCATCTAGCTGCAGGCTGAAAAGCTGCACATCGGGCATACGGGTCAGCGATTCGAAGTGCTCCAGACGACATGACCGGTTATGGTCATTCTTGTGCTTTGGATTGCCGCGCCAGACAATGCCGATTTTTATTTTCCCCGCTGCAGCGTCCAACTTTTTGAGATACAGGTGCACCAGCTTGCTGTCGGCGGCAATATAGGGGACTTTATCGGGAATGCTGTCGCGGGTTGTCCGGAATATTGTCGGCAGATCAAGCAGGGGAATATGGTAATCAACCTCTGCCATCATCGCGGCCGGCAGGTCCTTGCCGATGACGGCGTCTATTCCGGCAAGCGGCCTGAAGAGATCCAGGAGTGCTCTTTCACAGCAAACAAAAATTCTGCCGACTCGTTCTTTCAGAAGAGAGACATACCTGATAAATTGAATCGAATCGCCATAGCCCTGCTCCGTGTGGACTAATACTGTTTTGTCCGGGCAGGAATCTCCCTGCCACTGCTGCTTGTTGATCGGTAGAATAATGACTTTTTTTCTTTTCCATCGCCAGAGATAGAGGTCAAAACCTTCCCGGTAGTCACCTGTCAGCAGCAGTTGATGGCTGAGGTTCCAGTTGGCCTCCACGTGATCAGGATTTATGGCAATGGCATGGCGAAGATGTTCAATGGCTTTGCCGGTGTCTTTCAGTTTGGAATAACAGGTGCCGAGATTGTACCAGGCATCGGCAAAGTCGGGATCATGGGAAGTGGCCAGTTCATAGGCGGCGATTGCCTCATTGAAGGATTCCTGCTTCAGATAAATATTGCCCAGATTGCAATACGCCTTGCTGAAAGCCGGTTGCAGAGTGAGTATCTGTTGAAAGGTGGCAATGGCAGCGTCAATGTCACCATTTTCTTCCAGGCTGAGCCCGAGGTTGTTAAGCGTATCCACATTGTCGGGGGAGAGAGCAAGTGATTGGTGGAAGGCCTCTGTCGCTTTTGGGTAATTTTTCACCTTATGATAGGCGATCCCCAGGTTGTAATAGGTTTGCGCTGAGCCTGGCTTTAAGATGAGAAACTGCTCGTAGGCCTGTATGCTTTCTGCAAAGCGGTCTTGAAGCTGGATAGTCAAAGCTAGATTCTCCAGGACATTGCTGTCTTCGGGGTGCAACTGCAAAGCTTGGCGGAAAATTATTTCCGCCTCGGCATAACGCTGCAGTGTTTTATAGGTGATCCCCAGGTTGTTCAGGGCCGCTGGATAGTCTGGTTTCAGAGTGAGAGCGGTTTCAAATTCCCCGGCGGCGGACTCAAGTTGTCCTAAGTTGTACAGGGCATTGCCGAGATTGTACCTGGCTTCCGGGAGATTGGGGTTTATTTTCAAGGCCTCTCTGAAATAAGAAATGGCTTCATTTTTCCGGTCATCTTCCGATAATAATAAACCAAGGTTGTTGAGAGCGCAGACGTTGTCGGGTTGCAGGGTAAGTGCCGTCTGGAAGCAGGTTGCCGCGTGAGCTGAGTTGCCGCCTGCCTGGAGCAGCAGGCCTGCCTTGACGATAGGCATCACCGCCAGCGGGTCTGCTGTATTAGCTTTGAGGAAAATATCCAATGCTTCTTGTGACCTGCCTTGGGATTGAAGGATTGTGCCAAGCTGATCCAGCACATAGGAATCTTCAGGATGAAGCGAGAGGGCTTTTCGGTACATTTCTTCCGCTTCGCCAAGCATGTTGCGTGACTCATAAATTCGTCCCAGGTTGCGAAGGGCTTCCTGGTAATCGGGGCGCAATGCGATCGTCTTAAGGAAATATTCCAGGCCCTCCTCCACTCGTCCTTGCAATACCGCAATATTGCCGAGGTTGAAATAGGTTTCCGCCGAATCCGGAGAGAGTTGCATGGCAGAGAGGAAAGTTGCCGCTGCTTCATCGAGCCTCTTAAGTTGCAGGAGAATAAAACCCAGATTGTGCAGGGCCTTGAAGCTGTCAGGCCGCAGGGAGGCGGCTTTTTCGAAAAACGGGTGCGCCTCGCTGTTTTTTCCCTGATGGTGCAGGGTCAGCCCGAGAATTCCCAGGATCTCCGGGTCTTCAGGATTCTGTGCCAAGGTCCGGCGGCAGTCTTGTTCTGCTTCCTGCAGTTTTCCTTTATGGAGGAGATCAATGGCTGTCTGAGTATGCGGCATTGTTGTGACGTGCGGCTGTTAATGAATGATATTGTAGCAAAATGCAGTAAAATTATGTCATTTATATCAGTAATGATAAGATCAGAAAAAAACATGGTTTGCAAGTAACTTTGAAGATTTTTTAAAGGGGACCTAATGAAAAATTATTGGCAGGCAAATATGGATTTGCTCAAGCAATATGAACCGGAACTCCATGGGCGGTTAAAAGATGTCCACTTTGAATCTGTCGGAGATTTTTTTCAGACACCGGCCGGCGACGTCTCTCTCAGGTATCATGGATGTAATAACCGGCTTTTCGCCTATGGGAACGATCCTTGGCAGGATTGTGCCGGGCATCTGCAAACTGTGGAGAAGGGTGCCACCGGACTGGTTGTCTTTGTGGGCATGGGATTGGGGTATGGGCCTTTAACTCTGCTCCGGGAACGTCAGGAACTGGGCCGGATTATTATTCTTGAACCGTCCACGGACCTATTTTTTGCTGCCATGTCCGCCCTTGATCTGGAGCCCCTCATCACTTCAAAACAGGTTTTGTTTCAGATCGGCGGTATTGACTTTGAGAAGTTTGAATTGGATGCGTATCGTCTGGCGTCCATTGACGATTCCCATGTTCTGCGTCATGCTCCATCTTTTCAATGGCGGCCTGATCTGTATGAATCATTAAATGAGCAGGCATACATGATTTTGAACAAGATCAATGCCAGCGGCGGGACCACGCGGCGCTGGGGGCCGACTTTCTTCAGGAATCGCCTGACCTATCTGAAGCGTCTTCGCTCTCTTAATGAAATCGACTTGCTGCATGGGGCATTTAAAGGCATGCCGGCCATGCTGGTCGCCGCAGGTCCGTCCCTGACCCAGAGCCTGGGGGAGTTGAAGAAGGTTAAGAATCATTGCGTGATCATTGCTGCGGATTCCGCCTTGGCCCCTCTTCTGGAAGCAGGAATCATTCCTGATTTTGTCACCTCCATTGATTTTCTGGATTTGAATATCGAGAAACTGGCGCCGTATCTCTCCGGGGAATGGGATTTTTCCTTGGTGTCCATGGTGAAACAGGCGCCGATCGTCAATCAGAGGTGCCCTGCCCGCCATATTTTTGCCGCCTTTCCCGAGGATCGCTCCCATGATTGGGTTATTCAGGCTCTGGGCGTGAAAAGATATGTGGCCACTGCTTCATCGGTTGCTCACCTTTCTCTTGGGCTTGCTCTTATTCTTGAGGCTGAACCTGTCTTTTTGGTCGGCCAGGATTTAAGTTTTACCTCGGCAGAAGAGGATCATGCCAAGGGTACCATCATCATGAAGACGGGGACCGAGCCGGAGCATGAGGTTTTTTATGTGAAAAGTATCAATGGCGGCAAGGTGAAAACCGACCGTCAGCTGATGTCGCTTCAGAGTATTTTTGAGGATATTTTTGCGAAAGCTCCCGGGCAATTTATTAACGTTTCTGCTGCCGGAGCGCATATCCAGGGAACCCGAGTAATGACACTTGCCGCGGCCCGACAGGAGTATATGGTGGATGAACTGCCGGTTCCCGTTTCGGACGTTGTTGACCGCTGTGTCGCCAAAAGCATTCCTTTCCCGGTTGAAGACTTTTGCCGCACCTGTGAAATGAATATAACGCTTGCCAGGAAGTTGACCGGTAAGTTGGACTCTTCCCTGACCATGACTCCGGAAGTTGTAGCAAGCTTGAAGGTCATCGGCAAAGAAGACCGTGCCATCAAGGCAATGGGCGACTTGCCTGATTCATTGATGAGAAAGCTGCTGAAGGTCGATGCCATCAATTGTGAAGTTGACAAAGAGCAGGAGTTCTGGCAGCAGGTGCTGGAGTTGACCTATAATTCCTTGAGTGAAAATGACGTGAGGAACGCCCGGAATACAAAATTAAAGGAACAAGGGCCTTATTTGCGCTGGTTGTTGGCGGAGCTGGATCGTATTGATCTGGTAAACCGTGAGCGGCGGCAGGCGCTGATGACCTATCGGGCAGAGGTGGGGGCACTTGTCGGTTTTTTGAAACAGGAGAAAGTTCTGATTGGCAGGTATGAAAAAAAGAAATCGCTGCAGGCTACTCTTGATTTGGCACGATTCTATACGGATAATCATGTCTATCAGCAGGCAAAGAAAATTGTCAGGTCCGGGCCTGCTGAATTTCATGGACAAAGTGCTGAGCTCAATGTGCTGACGGGTAACACCTGGGCGGCATTGCTGGATTATGAACAGGCGGGAAAGTTTTGGCAACAGGCGGTCGTCATTGCCGAAGCAAGTCAAAAGGCAATTTCTCAATTCTGCCGTGAGCAGATTGCTCTCTGGCTCGGGTTTGTCGAGAGATATGGAAATGCCGGCGAGAAGGGGGACAATTTCCCTCATCTGTTACCGGTCTGGCTGGGAAGAATTTTTCAACTGGTTGAGCAGGATGGAAATCTTCCTGCCGAGGTCAGGGTAATGTGGGAAAATCATTTTGGCCGCATCCGGACATGGCTTGATGAAGGTGATGTGGCCGCGGCCAGGATTACCTTTACAGGCTGGCGGCTATTTCAGAGCTGGATTACCGAAATAGACTTCTGCCGGGCATTATTGCTGTCAGGGGAAGGAGAACGTGAAGCGGCACGGCAATGCATGGAAGAGCTGAATGCCCGCGAACCGGGAAGTGGTGAGTGGATTGCCTTTCAGGCCCGTTTAACATTGGAGCAGGGAAAGTTTGATCAGGGGATCAGTCTCCTGCAAAAGGCTGTTGCTCTCGATCCCCTGCAGGCGAAGCTGTGGGGGGAATTAGGGGATGTCCTGGTCGCGGACGGCGATCTGGAGAGCGCGGTATTGGCCTATGAACGATGCTTTCTTGCCTTGCCGCACTATCTGATCGCTCTGAATAAAATCGGCGATTGTTACCTGCTGGCAAAGCAACCTCAGCCGGCCATGGCCGCCTATGATGCGGTATTAGCAAAAGATCCGGCCGATACCTGGGCAAGAGATGGGAAACGCAAGGCTGACGAGATGATGGGAAAAATTTCCGACAGAAAAGATTAAAGTTGCCGGCAGCATTATCCGATACTTGACAATAGAACCGTTACGAAGTGTTGTCCCGTGTGAAAAAAAGAGTAAAGGAGGTGTCTCGCCCAGGAAAGAAACCATGGAAAACTTGTAGTTGATAGTTTGCAATTAGTCGGGAAAGGATTCCCGTAGTGAATCAAATCAAGGAGGAATAAATTATGGCATTACGAATTAATACAAATGTGGCTGCTCTGTCAGCTCACAAAAACATGATCAAGAACGATAATTCTCTCTCGGCCTCATTGGAGAAATTATCATCCGGTCTGCGGATCAACAAGGCGGCTGACGATGCCTCCGGTATGGCAATTGCCGACTCATTGAAGTCCCAGGGCCTTGGTCTTGGTCAGGCTATCAGGAATGCCAATGATGGTATTTCCATGGTACAGACAGCTGATGGTGCTTTGGAAGAGTCCATCAATATCGTTAATACGATTAAGACCAAATCAATTCAGGCAGCTCAGGATGGGCAAACCACGGATTCCCGCAAGGCGATTCAGGCGGATATTAATAAGCTGATGCAGGAACTCGATGTCATTGCCAAAACGACTTCGTTTAATGGACAAAAGCTTCTGTCTGGGGCTTTTACCGATAAGAAGTTTCAGGTTGGCGCGTACTCCGGTGAGACGGTCGGTGTTTCGATCGGTTCTTCAGAGTCAACCAAAACCGGCCATCTGACCACTGCAATACTGAAATCTGATGCGGTAAATGGCGGTGAAGTCCGCATGACCATTCAGAGCAGTCTGCAGGCGACCACGGTAGCACTGCAATCGGTAACTCTGGCATATGATAATGAGGCCCAGCATGGTATAGGGGCTCTGGCTGATGCTATTAACAAGGTTGCCAATGTTACCGGTGTAACCGCGCAGACGGATGTTTCCGTGTCCAGCACCGGAGCTGTTGGAGCCGGCACCACCGGTTCTGATTTTGCTGTTAATGGAATAGCCATCGGTGCGGTGGAAATTTCTGCCAATGATTCCAATGGCGCTTTGGTGAATTCTATTAATCAGAAGTCGGATCAGCATGGTGTGACCGCCAGCGTTGATGCTGCAGGTATGTTAACCCTGACCTCAACTGACGGCCGGGCTATCCAGGTTACCGGTAACACGAGTACGGTTCTTGCCGGCAGTAATATGAGTACCTTTGGCCAGAT
>JAHIVT010000057.1 GCA_018816555.1 Pseudomonadota bacterium | reverse complement strand
TCCTGAAAGGTGATCACCAAGTCCTGCTGAATCCTGCCCTAACCGCGGCCGTGGCGCAAACAGTCAGCCGCCTTATCAGCAATCAAAAAGAGCAGTTAGCTGACAAACTCCTTGAACAGATAGCCCTTGCCACCCGCAGCGACGACAAGAACATTAGCGGCGCATCATCCTCCTGTCTGGTCGGGACTGCTCAAAAATTAAGCTTGGCCGGACAATGGGACTGCCTCGACCGAATTGTCCCCGTCCTGCAGGCCCTGAGTGGCAGCCTGGAAGTCAGCGAACAAGTCCGCTCGGAGGCTGATAAGGTTCTGCGCCTGGCAAAATCACGGCAGTCAGTCATTCCCCCGGCTGAATCCTCCGGCGGCGCAGAGAAGAAGGATCCACTCACCCTCCGGGAAGAGCAGATTTTTCAACTGGCCGCGTAAGGCAGCACCGATGCCGCCAAAACACAGCTTTTTGAACTGGTGGTCGCTTGTGCCAAAAAAAAGGACTTTAATAACGCGGAACGGTTGCGGGAGAGAATGTATGAAATTGATCCCATGGCCTTGATGGAGATCATCCAATCGGGCGATATCATTGAGCAGGAAAAAAAGGGGGCCATCAGCAAGGGTCATGTTGAAATCTGGACAAATCTCTTCCAGGCGCTTTCCTCCGAAGAATTCAACTCCCTCTATCACGAGATGGAAGAGCGGACGTACAAGCCTGAAGAAATCATTGTCGCCCAGGGCGAGAAAAACGACGGACTTTTTTTTATCAACCATGGAAGTGTCAGAGTCACGTACTCCGGCGGCGAAAAAGAATTATTTTTCAAGAACATGGGCAAGGGCGAGATAGTCGGCGAGAATTTCTTCAATCCCTCGGTCTGGACCGTGTCACTCACCGCCCGGCAGCAGACCAGCATTTCCGTCCTGAAGCTTGACAGCCTGGCGCGCACCAGGAGGGTTAGGTCTTGAAATATAAGTTTTTGCGTAAAAATCCTTTAAATTCAACATTTCAAGACCCACTTGCATATGCTTGTCATGCCCCGTGTCACGCACACCAGATTCGGTATTTTTACCTAACCTGACAACCTTTACAAAATGATAGAGTATATGCAAATATGTCAAATTGTCGCGGCTGTTTTTTGCTATGCACAATAAGAGAGATTCAAACCGGATACTTCAATCTGGAATAGTACGAAATCGATGGAGATGTTTCCTGATAAGCTCAGTATACATGAGTAAAAATGTGCCTGCCCGGTTACTGCTATAATGCCTGATGCAAAATCTTGCCCACGTCCCGCCATCCGAGCAGCCGCGCTGTTGAACGTTGCTGCGATGTCTCGCCTCCATAGACCACCACATTGTCCAGACGCAGGGACAAGCCGGCTGCCTGTATTCTCCCGGCAATCTGTTCAAATCCCTTAAAAAAATCAGGAGCTGCCGTAGCCGCAGATTTGACCTCGACGGTATGCATGCAATCACCACGTTGTACCAGCACATCCATTTCCAACCCGCGGCTTTCGCGATAATGGTGCAGAATCGGCTGCTCACCCATGTTGGCCAGTGCTTTATACAACTCCGACACCACCCAGCTTTCGTAAATAGCCCCTCGTAGCGGATGCAACCGGAGTTGTCCAGGCTCTCTGATCTGCAGAAGATAGCAGACCAGCCCGGTATCCAGGAAATGGAGCTTGGGTGCCTTCACTATCTGCTTGCGAATGTTGACATGCCAGGCTGGTAGCCGGTGAATGATATAACTGGCCTCCAGAATAGATAACCAGGATTTTGCCGTATTATGGGAAACCCCGGCATCCCCCCCCAGGGACGAAAGATTGATCTCCTGCGCAGTGCGCCCGGCGCAGAGCTTGAGAAAGCTGGAAAAGGTCAGCAAGTCCCCGACGTTCAAGACCTGCCGGACATCACGCTGCACATAGGTGGCGATATAGTCGGCCAGCCACTGGTGGGCAGGAATGTTCTGGTCATAGATCCTCGGGTAAGCGCCTTGCCAGAGCAGGGTGAAAAGATCATCCGGGACCTCGGGGAAGCCCTGCAGCTCATCAAAATCAGGAGGCAACAGGGTCAACAGACCACAACGTCCGGCAAGGGACTGAGAAATGATCTGCGATATGCCGAAATGCTGCGAGCCGGTGAGAATAAAACGGCCAGGTTCCGGATGCTCATCGACTTCGGCTTGCAGATAGCTTACCAGTCCAGATGCCTGCTGGATCTCGTCGAGGATGGCGCCCTGCCGGTATTCCGCCAAAAATCCCCGGGGATCGCTCTGGGCAAACTCGCGGAAATCCAGGGATTCCAGCGACACATAAGGCTTATCAGGAAAGGTGGCTCGACACAGCGTGGTTTTTCCTGCCTGTCTGGGACCGGTCACTGCCACAACGGGATAATATGTGGCGAGTTGCAACAGCCTGTCTGCGAGTTTTCTGGTAATCATGAAATCTACGATAGTGGATAGTGGATAGATTGTCAACCGGAGTTACAATTCATGCCAACAATTCAACCCTCAATACACTTACATTCCCTTTACTACTTGTTTTTGTGAAGAATTTCATTCTCTTCCCCGGCTGAATATTCGCATCGGATAGGTCAAAATCAGGTAAATTCTGAGGAGTATACTTCTTATTGGAACGGTTACGAAAAATAGACAATAAACATCTTTGGCCATTATCAGTGACAACATAGAGTAGTAAGTTCGTGGAATTACCCCACACTTTGTATTCAATCGTTGCCGTGAATTCTTCCGGCAAATTCTTCAATGAATAGTCGCTGTGTACCAACCCCATCTCCCTAGCCGTGCTGAACGGCAAAGCCCTTTTCAACGTGTTCATGATTACTCCAAAAGAAAAATTAAGAATTATCGCCCATGCCCCATTCCACCCCGGCCCAACCTGGGTTCCTTCTCACGCTTCATCGATTGTTTCAGCCCTATTACCACTACAACGCAACTTGAGCTAATTTGCTATTGATTTCGACTGGGCGTATCTGGTATTCTGGAGAAAAACACCAGAGAGGAGGTATTCATGTTGCCAGAGATTCGCCAGTCGGACTATTTGTATAGCGTGCCCAAATTTGAACTGAACAGGAACGATGTTTTCGATCTGGCCTGTGAACTCAAAGGGTTTCACGAAAACTTTACGGATTGTTTCCACCGCAGCGAATCGCGGGAGAATTTTTATCGATACATGTCCGGCCAATTTAACCAACTGGAGCGAAAATCTATCGAGCCCATCGCTTTTTCCATAGAAGGGGCCAAGGTCAGGGCGATGCAGCGCTTTGTGTCCGATGCGCCGTGGGATGATGAGCATATCATGCAAAAGTATCGCAGTATGGTAAACGATGACCTGGGCCAGTCTGACGGTGCCATCGTATTCGATGAAAGCAGCTTCGTGAAAAAAGGAGATGATTCCGTTGGAGTAGCAAGGCAATATTGCGGCACCATCGGCAAGGTGGATAATTGCCAGGTTGGTGTTTTTGCCGCCTATACCTCTGCTTACGGCTATGCCCTCATTGATAAACGACTCTATATCCCGGAGCAATGGTTTTCAGATGACTACCGCCTGAGACGCGAGAAGTGCAAACTCCCCGCCGACATCAAATTCAAAACCAAACCGCAATTGGCAGCCGAGATGCTTGGTGAGATCGCGGAGCAGAAACAATTGCCGTTCCGGTATGTGCTGGCCGATTCAGTATATGCCACCAGTCCGGAGTTTATTGCCGCTGCTGATGCCCTGGTCGGAGTGACGTATATGGTGCAGATGCCGGAAGATACTCTTTGCTGGCTCAAGCATCCTGGAACAGTGACAAAGACTTACAAATATCGTGGCCAGGAGCGGACAAAGAAAATCCTCTCGGACAGTACCAGAGAACCCATCTCAATCAAGATGTTGGCTGCCGGCATTAACAATTTTTTTTGGTATCGCAGAAAAGTATCCGAAGGGGCCAAGGGGCCTATCGAGTACGAGTTCACCAAGAAGCGGATTGTGCTCGCACACGGGGGGCTTCCTCAAAAGACGGTCTGGTTGCTGATCAGGAGAACTATGGACAAGGAGCCGCGCTACAGCTTTTTTATTTCGAATGCC
>JAHIVT010000056.1 GCA_018816555.1 Pseudomonadota bacterium | reverse complement strand
CAGTAAGGACACCAGCTGGTGACATAGAGTTCAACCTGTTGACGGGCAACAGGAGCTTTTGACGTTGGATCGCTACGGCCTGCGCTTGAGCTTGATGGCGGAGGATAATCGGTAACACGTATATTTCCGTTATCATCGACCCACCGGTATGATTTGCTCAGTACCGGTTGAGCGGATAATACGAGGGAAGAGGCAAACACCATGGACAGAAAAAGGGTCAATTTTTTCATGAAATCTCCTGATCATGAAATGAGTATAAATCCTGAGGACGCAGTAGGGGCATGGTGCGGTGGTGATCAAAAGGATCTGAAAATGAGGGCCATGAGAAAATAGGTGACCCCAAGTGCTCTAAGATGTGGCCAGGAAAGCTGTTACCAAGAGCCACCGCGGAAACATCAAAGCTGCGGATCTATATTTCCCGGCCCACCGCATTCAGGAGCGTAGCAGGTGATATTTTTGAAATCACAAATTTCACCGCAGCTTGGGCATTTTTCCGGTGGGTTTGCAGCTTGAACGGTTCTGCCGCACTCCCCGCACTTCCAATACGGATCCTCATTTGCCGTGAGGGTTGCCCCATGGGGGGAATAGCCGCAATGGCCGCAGACCGTGGTTATTTCACTGTAATTTTTACCACATTCCTCACAAACACCTTCTTTAATCTGTGTCATGCTCTACTCCTTGTAATTTTTACATAGAAAAGCTAGGCCTTTGGATAGTTGGCAATAGTGGGTTCAATGGCCTTGCCAAGCCAATCAATGCATTTTCCAAGGTGGCGCATATTAGCCAGGCCTTCTTTATCTTCCAGAACCTCTCCTTTGTTGAGGCCATAGCCCATATTCCAGTAGGTTGAGCCAGGCATAATCATCCTTGACATTTGGAACATATGGTTAATGGTATCATATACATGGGTGGCTCCGCCCCGTCTGACCGCCACTACCGCTGCCCCTATCTTCCCGGAAAAAGCGTTATTGTTGGCATAGGCAACATAACCCGCCCTTTCAATTAAAGCCTTTAAATCAGCAGATACAGCGGCAAAGTAGGTTGGGGAGCCGAGAATCATGGCATCAGCCTTCAGCATTTTTGCATAGATCTCGTTAAATTTATCCTTTTTCGTGGCGCATTGATTGTCTTGATTTTTGAAACATTTATCACAGGCAAGACAACCGCGAATTGCTGTTCCGCCAACCTTTACAAGCTCTGTTTCCCAACCGGCATCATGAAGTTCGCTGAGTACCTCTTTTAGGAGTAATTCAGTATTCCCGCCTTTGCGTGGACTTCCGTTTATGGCGACTGCGTACATAGTGACCTCCTTATTTTTTGTAAAATGAGGGTCATATTCTTATGTTTCAAGACCTGACCCTAAGTGTGTTTGTCCAGGATAACACGAATAAACATTCCAGAGCCGATATCAAACTCTCCCACAGCGTGGATAATACCAGGCCGTTGCGGCTCGTAAACGGTGACAGTAACATGTTCGCGAGGGATATCATTTGGATGCTGGATCAGCCAGGCACCTGGTGGTACAGGTTCGCCGCATTTGATTGGAGGAGGCTGTTGGCCTGCTGGGCGGTTAGGAAACCAAATTCGACATTCGCCGGGGGGTGGATAATGGCCCTTTGGGATGTTCAGCCGATCGTATCCATGTTGGTGGAAGTAAGACTCCCCTCCACCCTGGTGATCTCGATAAGATTTTTCAGAATATTGTTTGCCTTCCTTTCCCTTCCCCGATTCGTCTTTTCCCTCATCAGCAAATAACGGACTTGCTATCAATGCTATGCCAAGTGCTGTAATAAATAATAAGCGTTTCATATCGCCTCCTTTTACGAGTGAAAAATGTGAAAGTTACAAGACCAAAACCATGCCTTGAACGACATTTTATGGAGCACCGACCAACGTGCTGGTCAGCCGCACCGGGCCACTGACGTTCAGATTCAAAACCGCGGCCTTCCCGGTGTCGGCTGGACTAGGTTGTTAGCATTTTCTCTTTCAAGCCAAAAGTCATAGTATACATGGCCCGTCTTCTTTTTTACAAAGAAAAGCCACACTGATGAATCCTCTAAATATTCATAGACCTTGTATCCTTTACTTTCCAACTTTTTGATGTGCTTGTCATAGTTTTCAAAAGGCGTTTTCCTCCGCATGTAAGGGCTGAGATTTGAAATGAAAATATCAGCATCTTCTGGACGAAAATAAAACTCTCCCTCTGATGTATTAAAATCAAGGTTATTCGATGTAATAATTTTAAATGAAGATGAAGGAATAAATTCTGGTAACCACCCGCGACCAAAGAGTTGATCATTTTTTGCTTCTGCATATGTATCGTATCGATTTGTTACCACGTCACAACCAACGAGTAAAAAAATCAATAAAATAATCAGTAAATTATTTTTCATCATTTATGCTAACGTGACCATCACCGGCGGGAATGGAGCGCAGCGGAATTCCCGTCCGAGTGCATGGCATTGTTCTGTGCCGGGCTATGACCTCTTGGCGATGACCGCAAATTCGTTCGAATTGCGGTCATACGGGGTTCCGGCGACGTCTGAATAGAGCGCCTCAATGGAAAAGCCGCCCTCGACAAACTCCCTCTCCAGTTCTTCAGGAGCAAAATATTGCAGCCAGTTGTACACCGTTCTGGTGCGACCCGTTTCGACAATCGTGTACTTGTCAAGTACAACCTTTTCTTCGTCGTATTTGAAGGTATTTAGAAATCCATAGTACCTGTTTGGTGACCAGAATCCGTTGAGGAGGCTCATTTCGTATGTCGCTGCCTCTTCCCGTTGGTCAAACGCCGATAGCGAATACACGTCAAGAAGGACCGCACCGCCCGGTTTCAGGATTTTGTGGAATTTACTCAGAATCCCTTTTCTTTGTGATGGGCTGAGGGCGCAAAAATCGCACATAATCATCAGCACAAGGTCGAACTGGTCTTCTCTTTCGAATTCCAGGTAATTCTGATTCACATAGTTGATTTTTAGCTGCTCTCGGGCTGCAACTTCCTTTGCATACTCGATGGACCTTTTCGAGAAATCGATGCCAGTCACATTTGCCCCGCGTTTCGCCAAAGGGGCTGCATACAATCCAGGACCACAGCCAAAATCAGCTATTTGGGTTTCCCTGCCGATGTTGAACTCAGATGCGATCCATTCCACAGATCGATTAATGAATTCTGCGTTTCGCGAAGAAACGTCAAGGACCTCGTTGAGGTGGAACGAGAGCATCTGCTTTGACGTATGTTCATCGGTCCATAGATCGCTTGCGGTGTAAAATTGGAACGGTTCGGGCCGTTCGTTGATTCTCTCTAACTTTTCAAACATTCTCTTTCCTGATCTTCGTACACACAGAACGCAAAGCTAAGACGCGCGCCTTGCTGGCCGCGGGCCGGGGTCGGACCGACTTAACCATTTGATAAATCAGGGAATATGCTCCAAAACAGGCTATTATCATCGCTTAGAGCCCCGTTTTCTATGCCGAAATCAACGCTGTAAGATGCGTTTGGCTCTCGCAAAGTGTTCGTTCCGGCATGTAGCCCTTCCTGGATTTTCCGGCCGATTGCTTTGAAAGCAAGCTCTTCCTTAATTCCCTCAACAAACTTTTTACCGCCGACTGCTACGCTCTCGCTCCATGCCGGTTCGCGGCAAGCCTCTGCCTTTAATGCCTCTTCTATCCAACCTGAATACACTGAACCAAGCGTATCTTCATTAATGGACAGCAATTCCCTGAGACGATTCATGGCAAGGAGCCTATATCTGGCAGGAGGATTGAGAATTTCATTGTATCCCCCGTGCGACCACTCACTCGGATGCTGCACAACTCCTGCACGAACCATATTCAGGTCGATATAGACAAGACACCGCACAAGATGGTCATCTGTATCTATTGCCGTGGCATGATAGCGATCCTCCCAGAAGGCGCCTTTTCGTTGCGTGCGGCGGTTATACTCTTGAGCGGTCCTTCCGGCAACCAATTGCATCGATCGGGGGATGACCTCACGGTCTTCACCTCCATAGACCAGGAGATGAATGTGGTTTGAGGTGATCGTAAAATTCAGAACCTCAAGGTCGTATCTTTTTTTCGCCTCAAAAAGCCACCGAATCCAAACCTGCCGATCACGCCCAAATTTCAGCAAAAACTCTTTCTGATGACAACGGTGGGTAATATGCCACACATATCCAGGAACGAAGTATCTGTTAGCCCTCGGCACGGTGATCGCCCGTTAAAACTCCTTTTTTCACCACAAAAAACTCCTTCTAAGGCTCAAAAACACCACGAATTTCAGCTTTCTTTCTATGAAATCAGCCAGTTAATTCGGTCCGACCCCGGCCTCGCGTACACTGGTGGTAATTCTTTTCATTCAATTCAAGTTTGTTGGACTTTAGGGAGTCAAATGCTATGCTGAAGGAGCTTTTCCCAAATCCATTTGGCGCAACCAATAAGTTTGGCTTATTAGGAATAAGATCAAACGTGAACTTACTATTTGAAATCCCTTTAACATTAGTGATTTCTATTGACTTGATTTTCATATGGGAAATCTCTCATTTAAATCTGTGATTAATTTCAAACACATAACGGCGCAAATCAGCCGCGCGGTTTTATTCGTCGGCTGAATTTGCATGGTTAGAGTTATTTTAGTAAAGAATTGATAACCACCTGAACCCAAGGTGTTGCCAAATTTGCCATCACACTGGCGGGAATGGATTCCAGCGTGTGTACTAAACGTCCGTATAAGGTGGGTGATTCCTTTCGAACTATGCCAAACGCCTCGTTAAGTTTACGGACATTTTCGGGGCTCGATTCTCGTTTGCTCAGCAATGCAATCGCCTCCAAGCTTTTCGCAATTCGTCCCTCGATTTCTTGAGAAGCCGTGGCACTCTTGATTATATCGGCCAAACTTGTCGAGTGAGTGAGCCCTATAGAAACGAGATGATAAAGGTTACCAACCTGCTCCTCTAAGGACAGAACCCGCCCCTCATAGTGCTTTTTTCCCTCGATATATGTCTCTTGGCGTAGCCTTAACTCCAGGCTGGTCAATTCCAATCGGGTCTTCAAATCTCTGATTAGCTCCCGATCCTTGGTGAATGCATCGATTGGCATCTGCCCCGTGACTACCAACCCGTACTCTGTGAGAGTCCGCTCAATCTCATCAACCTGCCCTTCATCCGTCTCGACTCGGAGCGTGATAGTGTTTCCATCCTGCAGGATATTGACTCTGGCTTCTTGGTCGGGATACTTGCGTTCAAGAACCTCCGAGAAGTAGCTTAGAATCCCCACAGCAGCTTGCCTAAACTGTGGTGGGAATTCGATGGAACGTTCTACGGTAGGATGCATTTGAATTTGATCCTGAACCTCACTCAGATTTGAGATTACTCTCAGAGGGCTGGTTTCGCAGTTATCATAGCGATTCTGAGGCTGCTGTAATATGTCAGCAATGAGCCATCTCTCGGCTAGGGGAACTTCACGAGCGATACCACGTTCCACAAAAGACATGAAACGGGTTCTCAGTCCTGAAATTCCATGGTTCTTTGCACGAGTTTGTGCAAGCTCTTCAGCCTTCCGCTGAGACATTTTGAGACTAAGTCTGTCTTCTTTAACTGCAATTGCAAGAAGCTCCATGGTTTCTATCTTTTCCTGTATGCGCTAACGCTAGCGATAACCGGGCGCGCCGAGGCGCAAGCTGAAAATAGACAGTGCTTCTCGCGCTCCGGTTAATTGCTTTGTTGGGCGATTTTTTGCCGTTAAATTTTGCTTTAGTATATAAATTAATTCTGATGTCCCCATTTTCTATTCTTATCTCGCTTTTGACCTTAAAGCCCCAACAGGGCATTCGCTTAGTGCAAAACCAACGCCAGAGAAAGCATAAGAATAGGAGACAAAATATTTCTTGCCCGCTTCAATTTGGAAATTGGGCGCGAATGCTTCGTCGCCTCCAGTTGTAATAACTTTGAGCTGCATGGTTCCGGCTGGCCGGTCAAAGACTATCGACTCACCTGACAACACCGATCCCACATACCTCGCATTCGGCATTATTTCACTTAAAGCACGTAGTAGTTGGTCATCATTAAATCTTCGACCGGCGTTTAGTTTCAGCGTCAATTCTTTTCCTGAAACATTTGTCGGGAGTACTAGAAAATATACATAATTCCCCTGGTCAGTATTCTCCGCCTCCACTTTTTGCGTTTCAGTAATTCTAATTTTATTATCATCTAAAAATAGTATCTGGCCCTTTTCGATAACCTTGGAGTCAAACTGAATGTTACTTCCAGAATCCATGACATAGTGCGGAACCACTGCACCTAGCAGGTTCGAAATCCTAGCGAAACACACTCTTGCCTGTTCTGGAGCGAGTGGCGCTGACATGACCGTATCGCATTGCTCCTGCCTCATCACTTCGAGTGACGTACATCCGCTCCCCATCGTACATAACAGCAATAGGAGGAGAATACTAACTATCTTTCCGCTGTAGTTGCTGGTTTGTTGCTTCATCTTGATCTCCTTTATTCCGATGGGGTTCGACACCAAAACGGTGCCTCTGTCTTGTTAGCCCAACGATTTGGGTAACCTGCCGGCCACCCAGCTTTGCCGCGACTAGCGCCGCCATGTTTCTTCCGGTCAGGTTGACCCTTTGGTGTACGCCCGACATGGGCGTGAACTCATGGGGTTAAAGTCCCCTGTAAGTGTTCCATGTAACGTTGTGAAACGTAACAAAATTACTAGCCGATGGCAAGGGCGTTACCGTGAGGTAGGGTCTGAAGGAAGCCTAAGTGCAAAGATGTGGGGCGACGAACAGAAATATCATATAAGGCCGAGTTTCCGGGTAAGTCAGCACAACATGATTAAGCCCAAGGAGCAGGAGATACGGTAAATGATGCGTTCGCACATCGGAAGTTCACGTTCTTATTCGGGGAGATCTGTATTCCATGCAGTATAAAGTTGTTTCCAGTGAAATCACCGGCAGGGTTACCGGTATTCCAATACCCAGGCACAAACAAGGAATGCCCGCCCCGTTTGTGAAATACGAAACAAAGACGGCAGACAGGAAATGACGATATACAGCGCCACACTGAGCAATCTGGGTGGTGAGAATACAGAAGTCAGCAGAGGCCATAGTAGCCAAATGCCAAGGGTAATGCCTTGGACATGGTGAAGGGCTGAACATTAAGGAGAGAAATATGTTACCAAGACACCTTGTGCGTACCGTGAACCCGAATGGGGGAGTAGTGTACAAGCGTATTGAGGAAGAACAGTTCTCAAACGATCAACTACTGGAACGTATTCTTTCGATAGAGAATGTCGGTCTGGCCTGGAAGCAGGTTCGTGCCAATAAGGGCGCTCCTGGAATCGATGACATAACCATCGAGGAATTCCCCTTCACCTTCCGTGAATGCTGGCCTGGGATCCGTTCAACCATACTTGAAGGGAATTATATCCCTTCTCCTGTTCAAAGAGTTGAGATACCAAAAGCAGATGGAAGTACTCGTCCTCTAGGTATCCCAACCGTGCTGGATCGTGTTATCCAGCAGGCCGTCGCTCAGGTCATGGGGCCAATATTCGATCCTTGGTTTTCAGAATCGAGTTGCGGATTCAGGCCAAGGCGGTCAGCTCATGACGGTATTAAGCAGATAAAACGGTATATCGGACAAGGCTATAAAGTGGCCGTTGACATGGATTTGTCGAAGTTTTTCGACACAGTCAATCATGATGTCCTGATGCACCGGGTTTCACGTCGGATAGAAGATAAACGTGTGCTCAAACTTATCGGTAAATACCTCCGGGCTGGTGTTATGGTCAAAGGCCGCCCTCTTGCAACTCCTCTCGGAGTTCCACAGGGCGGGCCACTTTCACCACTACTTGCAAATATTCTTCTCGACGATCTGGATAGGGAACTGGAAAAACGTGGCCATCGCTTCGTTCGTTATGCGGACGACTTCATTATTATGGTGAAAAGTCTTTCTGCGGGACAACGGGTGATGAGCAGTATACGCAGGTTCCTTGAAAGAGAGCTTCGGCTTACGGTCAATGAGGAAAAAAGTAAAGTAGGGCCGGTGGAAGAGTGTGGCTTTCTTGGCTTTGTCTTTGTTCGAGGCAAAATAAGATGGAGTGATAAGGCTTTTCGTGAGTTCAAGAGACGTATACGTCTCTTTACCGGGCGAAGCTGGTTCGTCTCCATGGAATATCGTCTCCACAAACTTGCGGAATATGTACGAGGCTGGATGAACTATTATGGAATTTCGGAGTACTACCGTCCAATTCCAGAAATAGATGAATGGCTTCGCCGCAGGGTACGGATGTGCTTCTGGAAACAGTGGCGGTATACGCGAACCAAAGTGTACAACCTCCTCAAACTGGGGGCATCCAAAAGGCAAGCCATTATGACAGCATTAAGTCGTAAAGGGCCATGGCATCTCGCCAGAACCCTTGCCGCACAAGTGGGAATGACCAATAAATGGCTGAAAGAACAGGGGTTGATATCTGTCAAAGATCAGTGGGTGAAGACTCACTATCCGGCTTCGGCCCGATAACCTTAATGAAACGCCCCGTGCGGAGCCGCATGCGGGGTGTTGTGGGGGCTGGGGGGGAAAAACCCCCGGCTACCCGATTAAGTTTTGCTTTTTGAGGATTCTATTCTAGTTTCCATATATTTTTGTTTAAAATAACTAATTAGCTTCTCTGAAGTCTCGACGGCCCAAGATGCGAATGAAGGAGTTAGAAGTCGACTGGGCCATGCATGAGGAATCTTTCTTATTGTAACGTTTTTGGGAGCCTTACTAAGGATAGGATGCTTTTCTTGAATAGGCACAACCTGCTCATAACTACTCACTTTGAAATGAACTAATTCATTTCTTATCATGATCATATACTTAACATCATTCCACAGATCGACAGGCGGAGACCATTTACGGCTGCAAAGAGCCTTTCCGAGTATTTCCCATTTTAAAGTAAGTTCCGTTGATCTCTGAAAGGTAAATGGATCTACTTTGAGTTCTTCTGGTATGACATGTAGTTTCTTCTCATGATAATTTTGAACATCATGTAAAAAATATGCTACTTGATTAATAAAAGCTTCAATTGCGCATACTGACAACAACAGACAGGAAAGTGGTTTCTGTATATTAAAATTGCTGTCTTCAATACTGTTTGCTTCTTTTGCTAGTAACCTAGCAGCAATAAGGTGATGATTGGCCATATCTGGGAGTTCATGCATTTCAACCCAACCATCTTTGGAATGATGTCTAGTCCAAGCTAATCTTGAGTTAGCAGACTCACTGTTATCTCTAAAAATGAAATCTAGTCGTGAAGGTTCGCCACCTGCCTCGATAATTTTATTGATTATTGGTTCAAGTTCTTCTGAAACTCCACCAAATTCAGCAGAAAAATCTACTGGTTCAAAGTCAGCCTGCCCGCAGCAATCTTTGTATGCTTTACCGCTATCACAACCACATGGGCTTGATGGCCCTATGATGATACCTTTTTTGCCTGCATCTTTTCCTATGTTGTTGGCTTGCTCTAGATTGTGTTCACTAATTGCTATTAACCTGTCATCATTCAGTCTTTTTCCAATTTCAATAGCTTCTCGCAAACAATCTCGTGCAGGAGTTAGTTGTTTCAGGTCTGTATATATCGCAGCTAGGTTCCCAAGCGTTGATCCGACAGACCTCAAATCTCCTATTTTCCGACTAAAATAAAGATCCTTTCTCGTGTATGCGATAGCCCTCTCATATTTTTTTTGTCCCCAATAATAAAGACCAAGGTTACAGTAATTGCTTGCTAACCCATCAATATCACCTGTCATTCTTTTGAGCTCTGAGGATTCTTCTATTAAAGCAACACCTTCTTCCTGTTTTTCTTTTTTCTCATTTTTTAATAATGCAAATCCTAGATTAGCTTTTGCTCTTGCTAAGTGCTGGGGTTCATTGCCATTTTTTTCGAAAATATCACAAGATTTATTCCAATAATCTTCTGCCTTTTCTGGTTGATCGTTTTGGCAAAAAGCTTTTCCTGCCTCAAGATACAAACCACCAAGCATCATTGCGTTAACTTCTATACCCTGTATTTCTTCGATTGCTTCTGTAAAAAGCTCACACGCATCATCTAAATAGCCCAGCGCTGTATATGAAGTAGCATATTGCTGCTTTATCACAACGGATAATGATTTATCTTTTTTAAGTGCAGAAGTGTCCAGTCGATCAAGCGTGGCAATGGCCTTTTTGTGCTCACCTCTATGTTTGTAGGCAATAGCAAGGTTTATTAAAATATTTATTTTATCGTTTTTCGATAACCCAGGTTTCGTGAGTAGTTTTTCAAATCCTTCAATTGAACCAACAACTGATTGTTCATTTTGGTCTATAGCTTGATCTCCAAGCTCATGAATTGACCTTTTAATGGATAATTTATTTTTCCGAAACTTACTCCTTTTTATATTTCTTTGATTCATGAGTTTATTTTAAAACTTAACGACATGATCACCTGCCGCAAGCACACTGGATTGCGGCAGAAATAAAGTAAACAAGTAATCGGCTACAACATAGAGCGTCCGTGCTTGCGGTCATGGTGTATTAATTGGTTAGCGGAAAGTCTTTAAGTTTCATTATGGTATGAAGTTACAATTTCTAAATTATTTATTTTTTCGATCCTAAGTCCTTTGCTTTTAAATTCACACGCATTTTCTGTTGGGACTAGCCCATATCCCATGTAACCAAAGTATATATTCTGGTCGTTTTTATAATGCAGTTTTATAAAATCGATAGCTTGGTGGTTCTCTTTCGGTGTCGGGTGGTTGGTATGAACAAATGGTAACCAGGAAAACCAAGGGACATGTTCATATTTCGAAAAGATTTCTATTTCATTGCAATTGCTAAAAGTGTCTTTCTTATCAATTGCTTGCAGCGTGATGGTGGCATTTCCCTTTGCTTCATCAAAAGCCATAATTTTGTATTTCCAATAATCTCCACCAGCAAATGCAGAACTTGTGACAATGAGAGTTATTAAAAAAGTAGAGGTGATGGCTTTCATGATCTTTTGGCCGCTAACGTCTGCAATAAGCAGCGAGCCTCCGGGGTCATCCTAAGCCTGGATCTTTCCCCCTCGTCTGCTTGATTGCCTGGTTGGCCGGGTATTCCTATTAGTTCCGCTTAGTTCCGCACCATTGGGGTACCCTCCCAACCATGGGCGGGGGGGTGCCCTAAGGGTGCGCGTTTCTCCTGATTATTCGTTTTCGAATTTCCCCTTTCTAAATTTCTATCAACCTGGTGGAAAAGAGCCCTTCTTTTTTCTCTTTCAAAGAGGAGTACCACAAAAAGAGGAACGGTGTAGTAACACCGTTCCAAAGGGTCATGGGCGACCCTTTTTGCTTTTCCCTTGATTCCAGTAAAATAGGGCTT
This sequence comes from Pseudomonadota bacterium, assembly GCA_018816555.1. Taxonomy (GTDB): domain Bacteria; phylum Desulfobacterota; class Desulfobulbia; order Desulfobulbales; family SURF-16; genus SURF-16. The sequence goes on along the minus strand of JAHIVT010000056.1, from coordinate 604 downwards.
TTTGGGTCGAAAATGCCTGTTACTCCATTTTGTCAGGGTTGTCCTTTTTGTGGTACAAAGGGGCATCCTGGCAGGGCCGGTTTTTGGCTCCGCGCACAAGCGTTCAATTTCCTCTCTGGATCTTGATTGAAAAACCTCAGGCCGCAGGCCTGCTCCCGGCCGGGGAGCGAAGCGAGACCGGACCGGGAGAACCCCGCTTTCCTGCATACTATCAACCCTGTCTCAGTTTACCCTCTACCTTCACCCGCCCGCCCCGAGCCCCAAAGGGAGGAGCTGGGGGGCGGTGGGGGTGAACAGTGTCCCGGAAAGAAATTCCGGAAAGAGGGCCTTAAATGAGCTTGGCGCGTTTTTAGGCTTGCCCTGGAGTCTTGCCCTGCTATTTCCCCATTTCTGCCGCTACGGCTCTTTATGCCCCTTTCCCGGGTGTTCTGTGCCTTATGTCTCCGTCGTGGGTGGGGCGGCCAACTAGGCAATAAGCGGCGAGCCTCCCAACCTGCCCCCAAGACTGTATCTTTACCTCGTCCGCTTCATTGCATGTTAGGCGTGGGTGGTCTCCGGGTGTCCCTGGAGGGGTTGCCCGGAGAACCACGCACACCCCGACCCT
>JAHIVT010000055.1 GCA_018816555.1 Pseudomonadota bacterium | reverse complement strand
CTATCGAGCTGTACAGAAGACATTGCTTGTCAACCATTTCTGATTCGGGTAGATATCAAGAAACTATATCAACTTGTTAACAAACAGGAGAAATTATGAGTGATACCGATAAAGACAAAGAATTTTATGAGATGGCGGACGAGTATATCGCCTTGGCCAATAAACAGAGTAAAAATGTTATTCAGGGCAAGGTCAGTGCGACTTTTTTGTATGCCGCGGCCCGGTTTAACATCTTTCTTACTGCCTCCGGCGCAGATTCGGCAGCTGATTTCGCCGCAAAAAAAGAAAATATACTGGACTACTTCATGGCGGAATACAAAAAAATGCTTGAAGAGCATTTCGCTGATTACCAGGCTAATTTTGACAACTATCTGGGCAAAAAGAAGTAGTGGGTCGGTCGGACAGATATACCAGATAATGATTTTTCACAAGTCGTGGCTGTCAGATCCGATTCAAGCTAGTCGTTCATAATGATGTAGTGTGAAAGATGAGATTAAGTGGAAGTAATATCTCCATCAAATATTGAAAACGTGTTCCCATAGTTATGTTATCAAGTTTTCTTGTTATCATGTTCTGATGCATGATATCAGGTTAGAAACAGCAAAACATGCCAGGAAATTTATTGCCCCCACCTGAGAAAATTGAAGATATCAAGAAACTTGATAATAACTTGTTCGAATGTGATAAGAGAAGAAAGTGCCCCCTCTCTTTCCCATGATCCAAAAAACGGAGGCAAAAGCTTTGATCACTGCAAACACATCGGCCGGAGGCCAGTTGGCAGGATACCTGTGGCAACCGGCAGAAGCATGTCTCCGATGTCTCACCGAGGAACCCGAGACACTAATTCGAATTGAAGTTGACGACGACTTATCTGTCGCATCTCTTAGTGGAGAGGTGTGGTCCTGCGAGCAACTCAAGCACAGCGAACTTGACCAGACTATCAGCGAAGAAAATCCAATTTGGTGGAAAGCGATAGATGCTTGGATACGAGGGTCAACAGCAAAGTCGGTGAAACTCCGTCTATTGACGACGGCTGCCCTTCACCCGGATTCGCTCTTAGCGTCCTGTTACCAACCCACCGCAGCGAGGCCTTGGGATGCTCTTCTGGACGAAATGGACAAACGAGCGAAAGATGCACCAAATCAGGAGCTCAATAAGAAAGGAGTCTACCAACGGTGGATTGGACTTAGCCTTCAAGATCGCCGCAAACTTCTCACCCGTATAGAAATCGCAAGTTCACAAGGCCGGTTGGCAGCGACTAACGAGAAACTTGATGAGGCTCTGATGGAGCAGCGTTCAGTTTCTCCATTGATTGTCGCTCGTGTTCGCAAGTCCTATGTCGGCGCATTCATGACTCGGCTGATGGCCTCTCTCGATTCCGGAGGATTCGAAATAAGTGTCCACGAAATGAACAAAGAATTCCTTGAAGCCTATGCACGAAATGCAACGCCAGGAATCTACGATTTCCCTGAGTTGGCATACGATGCCGCCGACATCAAAGCGCTACAAATAAAACATCATCAACATTTGATTCCGCAGCTTGCAGCCATTGATCGTGACCAAACCGATACTGTAACAAGGGCGTTGGACAGCTGGTTCCGCGCTCGGACTCGAAGACAAGACTTCTTAGATGGATCTCCTCACGAAATTCAGGATCTGGAGAGACACGACCAGGATCTCCGTACGTTCTGTTTTACCAATCACGAGGAATATTCCCCAGTTGTGGACTCAGAACATGCCAAAAATGTTGGTCGCCAAGTACATGCTGCTTGCATGAAATACCAGCCTAGTCTCGGGAGATCTGATCCGCCACTGGAATTCGCTCAAGGAAGCTACCACGAACTCAGCAATAGTTTGCGCGTGAAATGGAACCCATTGTACGGAGGGAAATAAATGGAACAGCTGCTGGATACGGAAATCCATCAAGAACCGATGACGGTTGCAGTGTTTTTACATTGGCTGGCCGAGAGCCACATGAAGGTACGGAGCCTCCAAGATGGGATCCTCATCCCTTGGGCAATGCTGGGGGTCGGGCTAGTTGCTACGAATTCCACTTTGGTAAAGTTGCCGACACAGAAGCAAAGCTTTACGGGATGGATACGTGGAGAAGGGGCTCGTGAGTGGCGTGGCTACACAAAACATATCATCCTCGCGTGGAAAGACACGTTCTGGAGGGCATTTGCGTTTGGTAGTGCTGCCGGCGTTCTATCCCTGAATAATGGCCGCCTTTGTGCTCAAGGAAAGATAATCTCCCCAGACATAACGAGTTCTGCAGGAATCGTGAGACGTGCTGCCCGAGCCATTGGGGGAACAATCGGAGCAGAACAAGATGACCTTCGTATCGCAAGCGCACTTGGATTGGAGTTCAAATCATGAGTTGGCGAATAAAGAGCCTAATTCTGTACCAGCGAGACGGAAATGACAAACGGGTTCTAAAATTCAAAACCCATGGGGTCAATGTAATCACTGGCAATAGCCAGACAGGAAAATCCGCTGTTTTGGACATCCTCAATTACGTTCTCATGAGCCAATCATGCCCTATTCCAAAGGGCATCATCCGCCAAGCAGTATCACACGTAGGAGGACATTTCGTCGGTCCAGATAGCGAATTAATGATCCTGCGTCCTCTCCCGGACCCTGGATCGAAGGTATCTACACAAGGATGGTACCAGTTAGGGAAAAGACTGACCTTTCCTGACGAACTACCTGACATGGCATCAAATCGTGAAGTCATTCGCGATATACTCTCCTCGTTTACTGGAATCAGCGGCGCCGCTGTTCTTTCTAACCCAAAGGAGCCGTGGCAGGCTGTTCAAGCTGAGGCAAACATTCGCCATGCTGCTCCTCTAATCTTTCAACCCCAAGACATTGTCGCCAACCGATATGTTAGCGTCCCTGGGTTGGATCTTGAAAATCATCGTAGACACATGCTTGACGCTCTTCCATTTTTACTTGGCATTGAAAATGTGGAGTTCCTTTCCGCTAGGGCCCGACTTCGTCACCTCAAAGGAAAAATTCGTGAACTGAAAATGCGTGGACAGGAACGACAACGATTGCGTGCCAATACCTTCGCGCGAGGTCATAAGTTGTGGCTTGAAGCCCAAGGTGTAGGTTTGATAGATGGAAAGATTCCAGAATCTGTTCCTGAACTTCTGGTGATGCTCCGTGATCTTCATGTTGATGACGAAAAGCGGTTCAATATTGCGACCGTCGTGCCGGATTTCCGCGAACTAGAGGCACGCGAACTGGATACTCGCAAGGCCGTGCAAAACCAACGAAAACGAATTAAAAGCTTGTTGGATTTTGAGCAGGCGGCTGAAATTCACCAAGATGTTGTGGCGAGGCAGATTAACAAACTCTCCGTTGCAGACCTCTTACCCACGGCTTATGCCGGTAAAAATTGTCCAGTCTGTAACTCAAACACCTTTGCCCCAGAAATCCACCGTGAACAATTGAAGATGACCCTGTCCTCTCTCGAAAACATTCGAGCGGTTCCCCTTAAGCTTGATGTGAAGGCAAGAAAGGCCCGCATTCGATTGGAGGAGGACTTGGTCCAGTTAGAGGAAGCACATGAAGCCGCTAGGGCCAAACTTCGCGATGCAGTTTCAGTCATCTCCAAAAATGCAAAGTGGCTTGCGGGCGACAGAGCAATTGACCGCCTACTCGGCAGAATTGCAGAATATCTCCGCACGGTTGACATTGGTGACATGGATGATGAAGATGCGGGGCTGGCTGGTCTCATTTCAGAAGCTGATGAATTACAGAAAAAGATCAACTCCATTTGGAAACGGAGAAATGAAACTCAAAAAGAAATCGATACGCGTATGACCAACTTGGCCAGACGTATGGAAGTCGAGTTCAAAGAAGGAAATGCATCAATTTCTGTCGAAGACTTAGCGATCAAGGTTCAAGTCGACCCGAACAGCGACGAAATGACTAGTTTATCAGAAATTGGGAGCGGTGCTAATTGGGTTTGCTACCATCTTGCCGGCATATTGGCAATCCATGACCATCTCTCCAAAAACGATTGTCCCGTCCCACGAACACTTCTTATAGATCAACCTAGTCAAGCTTGGTTCCCAGAAGAGCTTAAGGATACGGACAACGAAGGTGACTTGATCCCTCGCAAATCCGAAGACGCAAACCGCGTACGAGACATCTACCAGTTACTCAGCGAAATCAGCGCCCAGAACAAGTTCTCTCAAATTATTGTGATGGATCACGCGAAGTTTGCTGACCAATGGTTTATGGACTTGGTCCGCTACGAATGGCGGCATGGGAATAAACTCGTGCCTGAGCACTGGATACATTAGAATAAGTATTAGAACTATACGGCCTGTTGCCCAACGACTCTTTGTTCAAAGTCAGGAAGAATTCGGGGGGACGCTATGCCGAATTCCAACAATTAAATGCACCGGATGAACCGGTGATTTTAGTGTTCGAAGAAACAAACAACCCCAATATCAATCAAGATAGACAATCTCCCCCCCATACTCGGTGACCACCACATTATCCTCCAGATGTCTGAGTCGCAGGCCACCGTCTTCTTCTACGCCGAGCACCTCCGCCTCATACTGGGGATTCTGCTGCACGTCATAGCCAAACATCACCCGCCGT
>JAHIVT010000054.1 GCA_018816555.1 Pseudomonadota bacterium | reverse complement strand
GCCAGGATCAAACTCTCCAGTTTGATATCCTAGAAGTCAGGGCTAAACCTGACTTTTTATACTCAAATAAATTAAACGTTGCTGCCCCATAAATAAGGCAGCTTGGCCCATATAGTTTGCTATTCAGTTTTCAAAGATCGGCCTGAGGATTACACCTCAAATACACCCCAGTTTCGTGAGGCGATCCAGACATATTAGCCAATCACTACCGGCTTGTCAATATCTTTTTTCCCCGCCGCTTCGCTTTTGTTTCTCGCTCCCCGCCGGAAAGACGACAACCTAATGAATCATCGTGCCCTTGTCAATATTTGTTTTTACTTATTTGATATAAATACAAAATTTCAACTAGATAGTTTTACTGACCATGAATAAGGCTTCTGGCCATCCCTTCATTAATATATAATCATACACCAACATAGGGAGTCAAACTTTCCAGGAATTTTTTTTGGGGAATGCCCATCCAAATTTTCCCGCATCGCGCAAGAAAATTTTCAGACTGGTCTAAACGCATCCCCCCCCTCTGAACATTCAATACTACTTAAGGGCAACACCAGACAGATCTGTTGACTTTGCACAAAATTACCATTTTTTATTGACGCAGACAAAAATACCAGTTTTAATATTATGATTTTTTGCTTAACTTAGAGTGTTTTTTTAATGAAGGGATGGCAGCCTCATTGCAATACGGATCCTACAAATTATTGACTGATCTTTTTTTCACCATCGGCTTTCCACCCTTTTTTTTATACAGTTGGTTTACCGGAAATCATAAAGACAGCATTCGTGAGCGGCTTGGCTATTATAATGATAGGCCTTCTTTCAATACCTTACGGCAGCGCATTTGGCTCCATGCCGCTTCCGTAGGTGAAGTACGGGCCGCTCAGGCCTTACTTCCTGAATTGCATAATTTTTTACCCGAGGCTGCCTATTTTCTTTCCACAATGACCAGACATGGCCAACAGGTAGCCAAGGAGCAACTGAGTGGCTCCCTGTCGTGCATTTATGCACCACTTGATGTAAACCGGATCGTCAAACGTTCTCTGTCAAAACTGAAGCCAACATGTTATATATGCCTTGAAACTGAATTATGGCCTAATTTTCTCACCGAGGCCTACCGCTCTGGCGTCAAACTACTGTTACTGAACGGACGACTTTCTGATCGGTCATTAGCGAGGTATAAAAAGATACCCGAATTGATCCATCCCCTGATCAAATCATTTGCCGCCATTGCCGTTATCAGCGAAAGCGATGGAAAACGTTTTTTGGAGCTTGGCGCTGATCCCGAGAAACTGCTTGTTTCCGGCAATGTAAAATATGATTTACAAGGGCATACGTCTCCGGATCAGGCTGATGCTTACCGTAAAAGACTTGGAATCAACAAAGACCAGCGGGTGTTCATTTTCGGCAGCACCCATACCGGAGAAGAAAATCTCTTTATTGATCCTTTTTTCAGACTGCGGGAAAGTATTGCCGATGCAATTTTCATCATCGCTCCCCGTCACCTGAATCGACTTGGGGAAATTGAAAAATTGATGGCCTCTCATAATCTGGCATATGAAAAATTCAGCCAGATATGTTTTGGCAAGCGCCGGCACAATATCATTCTTGTAGATACCATGGGAGAGCTTGCCGCCCTATATTCCATCGGCACTTTTATCTTTTGCGGAGGAAGTCTGGTCCCCAAGGGCGGTCACAATATCATGGAGGCGGCAATATGGGGGAAACCGGTTTATTACGGACCCCATATGAAGGATTTTGCCGATGCCGTGGAAATTCTTGAATCACAGGGGGCGGGTTTGCCGATCAGCCAGCCTGAGGATTTTACCCGGTCAGTCTTTGCCTTGCTGCAATCCCCCGGGCAATACACGGATATATGTGACAAGGCCCGGACCGTTGCCATGGCTCAGCAGGGATCTGCCCGTCGGCAATCGGAGCTGATTAGAAATATTTTGCAACAACAGCATATTTAACCAAGCAACTTCATTTTCTCTTGCCGGGCTGACAGTCTGTTCCGGCAAAAGATTTACAATAACTGAGGAAACATATCATGAAAGCCCTTATTGCCCTTGAAGACGGCACCATATTTGAGGGGGAATCCTTTACCGGCCCAGGGGAGACCTCTGGCGAGATTGTCTTTAATACCGGAATGAGCGGTTACCAGGAAGTTCTGACGGATCCTTCCTACAGAGGACAGATCGTTACCATGACCTATCCCCTTATCGGCAACTACGGCGTGAACCCGGAGGATATGGAATCAAGCAGGATTCACGTTGAGGCGTTTCTCATCAAGGAATACCATGCCCGGCCGAGCAACTTCCGATCCACAGGCACTCTGGCCGATTTCCTCAAGAAATATAATGTGCTGGGCATTCAGGGTATTGATACCAGGGCTCTTACCCGCCATATCCGGGTCGGCGGAGCCATGAAGGCGGTGGTGTCGACTGAGGATCTTGATCCGCAATCCCTTGTTGCCAAGGCAAAAAATGCGCCTGGGCTTATTGGCCGTGACCTGGTGCAGGAGGTAACCTGCAGCGCGCCCTATGGCTGGAAGGATGACCGACCGACACCCGGGACCAATTTCTCCACAACGGGTCCTGGCTTCTATAAGGTTGTTGCCCTTGATTATGGCCTTAAATATAACCAGCTGAAATTATTAACTGAAAGGGACTGTTCCGTGCAGGTTATGCCGGCTTCAGCCACGGCAAAAGATATTCTGGCCATGGAACCTGATGGAATTTTTCTGTCAAACGGCCCGGGTGATCCCGCCGCATTACAGGGTGAGGTTGCCACGGTACGCGAACTGCTCGGCAAGAAGCCGATATTCGGCATCTGCCTGGGCCATCAGATCCTTGGCCTGGCATTCGGCGGCTCAACCTACAAATTGAAGTTCGGCCACCGCGGTGTAAACCAGCCGGTTAAAGACCTGTTGACCGGTAAGATTGAAATAACCTCTCAGAATCACGGTTTTTGTGTTGACCTGCAAAGCCTTGACAAAGATGAGGTGGAATTAACGCATATCAATTTAAACGATTCAAGCCTTGAGGGTATGCGCCACAAAAAGTTTTCAGCCTTCTCGGTGCAGTATCATCCGGAAAATGCCCCGGGCCCCCATGATTCCATCTACCTTTTTGACAGGTTCATCGAGGCGATGAAATAGTTGATCAGCTGATGGCTGATGGCTGATGGCTGATGGCTGATGGCTGATGGCTGATGGCTGATGGCTGATAAAATATTATAGAGCCAAAGAATCTGGCAACAACAAAAAGTCACAGAGAAAGCACGGTGATCCGTTACCAACGGATTGCACGTAAAATATTTAATCACAATATAAATTATTGCTACGAGCTGACTGCTACGAGCTAACAGCTTAATTACATAATTATTATGCCTAAACGAACTGATATAAAAAAGATTCTCATCATCGGCTCCGGCCCTATCATAATCAGCCAGGCCTGTGAATTTGACTACTCAGGCACCCAGGCGGTCAAGGCCCTGAAAGAGGAGGGCTACGAGGTTGTGCTCATCAACTCCAACCCCGCCACCATCATGACCGACCCGGAAATTGCCGACCGAACCTATATTGAACCGATCACCACCGAAATGGTATGCAAAATCATCGAAAAGGAACGTCCCGATGCGCTGCTGCCGACCCTGGGTGGACAAACCGGCCTGAACACGGCAATTAAGGTTGCGGCAACTGGCATACTGGACAAATACGGTGTCGAGCTGCTTGGCGCCGATATTGACGTCATCAAAAAAGCGGAAGGCCGGGATTCCTTCCGTGAGGCCATGTATCGCATCGGCCTGAAAGTACCGGAAAGCGCCATTGTCCATTCCATCGACGAGGCCAGGGCTGCTGCTGAACGTATCGGCTTTCCCGTCATTGTCCGCCCCAGTTTCACTCTCGGGGGTACCGGCGGAGGAGTGTCCTACAACAATCAGGAACTTGAATCACTGTGCAAAGTAGGGCTTGACCTCAGTCTCAACACCGAAGTCATGCTCGAACGCAGTCTGCTGGGCTGGAAGGAATACGAACTTGAAGTCATGCGCGACAAGAATGACAATGTCGTCATTATCTGTTCCATTGAGAATATGGACGCCATGGGGGTCCATACCGGAGACTCCATCACCGTTGCTCCGGCGCAAACCCTGTCAGACCGTGAATATCAGCTGATGCGGGACGCGTCCATTGCCATCATGCGGGAAATCGGGGTGGAAACCGGAGGCTCCAATGTCCAGTTTGCCGTCAATCCCGTGGACGGCGAGCTGATGGTTATTGAAATGAACCCCAGGGTCTCCCGCAGTTCGGCCCTGGCCTCAAAGGCCACCGGCTTCCCCATCGCCAAGATTGCGGCAAAGCTTGCCGTCGGCTATACTCTGGATGAGATACCCAATGATATTACCAAGGAGACCTATGCCTCCTTTGAGCCGACCATTGATTACTGTGTGGTAAAAATCCCCCGCTGGACCTTTGAGAAATTTCCGGAAGCAACGGACATTCTCACCACGGCCATGAAATCGGTGGGGGAAACCATGGCCATCGGCAGAACCTTCAAGGAAGCCTTTCAGAAAGGTTTACGTTCACTGGAGATCGGCTGTACCGGCTTTGGCGCCGACCCAAAGTTCAATTTCTCATCCATGGACCAGCGCGACCTGGAACTGAAGCTGAAGATTCCCAATTCAAAAAGGGTTTTCGCCCTTTATGAAGGGTTGAACAGGGGCATGACCATTGAGCGCCTCTATGAACTGACGGCCATTGACCCCTGGTTTCTGGTCAATCTCCAGCAGATTTTCGATCTGGAAAAGGAAATAAAGAAGGTTGGCTTTTCGGGGCTGGACCGGGATTTCCTGCGCAAAATCAAACAATTCGGCTTTTCTGATCCCCAGATCGCCTATCTTACCGGCACCAGTAAGGATGACATCAGGGAACTGCGGGAGAAGCTGGGACAGAAGCCTGTCTACAAACTGGTTGATACCTGTGCCGCCGAATTCGAGGCCTATACCCCTTACTATTACTCAACCTACGAGGTAGAGGATGAATCCCGCAAGACGGACAGACGCAAGATCATGATTCTAGGCGGCGGTCCCAACCGGATCGGCCAGGGAATCGAATTTGACTACTGCTGCGTCCACGCCTCTTTTGCCCTGAAAGAGATGGGCATTGAGAGTATCATGGTGAACTCCAATCCGGAAACGGTGAGTACCGACTACGACACGTCAGATAAGCTTTATTTCGAACCTTTGACCTGTGAAGATGTCATGAACATTATAGAAAACGAAAAACCTGATGGTGTTATCGTCCAGTTTGGCGGGCAGACTCCCCTCAATCTTGCCGTTCCGCTGTCCAAGATGAATGTTCCCATAATCGGCACCTCGCCCGATTCCATTGACCGGGCTGAAGACAGGGAGCGGTTTCAAAAGTTCCTGCAGAAACTCAACCTGATCCAGCCGGCTAACGGTACGGCACGAACAACCGAGAACGCCCTGCGTATTGCCCAGGAAATCGGCTACCCGGTTGTGGTCAGACCCTCTTACGTATTGGGGGGCAGGGCCATGCGCATCGTCTACAATGAAAAAAATCTGAAGGAGTATATGGCCACAGCCTTTGATGTCTCCTCCGAGCATCCTATTCTGATAGATAAATTCCTGAAAGAGGCCATAGAGATTGATGTGGACGCCATTTCGGATGGAGAAAACACCATCATCGGCGGCATCATGCAGCATATCGAGGAAGCGGGTATTCATTCCGGCGATTCGGCCTGCGTGCTGCCCCCCCACAGCCTGTCCCCCGCCCTCATCGAACAGATCCATGAGGCAACCAGGGCCATGGCCACGGAATTGAAGGTTATCGGCCTGATGAACATCCAGTATGCAGTAAAGGACAATATCCTTTACATACTTGAGGTCAATCCCCGGGCATCCCGCACCATTCCTTTTGTCAGCAAGGCGACCGGCGTTCCTCTGGCCAAACTGGCGACCAAGGTCATGATGGGCATGAAACTGCCGGAACTCGGTCTGACCAAAGAGGTGGGAATTTCCCATTATGCGGTGAAAGAGGCGGTCTTCCCCTTTGACCGTTTTGACAATGTTGACACCCTGCTGGGACCGGAGATGAAATCCACCGGGGAGGTCATGGGCATGGATGAATCCCTGGGCCTGGCCTTTGCCAAATCTCAGTTTGCCGCAGGACAGCCCATTCCCCTTGAGGGCACCGTTCTCTTCAGCATGAGAGGGGAAGACAAGGCCGTTATCCTGCCTGTGGCCGTAAAACTGCACAAGCTTGGCTTCAATATCATGGGCACCCGGGGTACCGCGGCCTTCCTCAACAGCAATGGAGTCCCCTGCACCAGAATCAACAAGGTTTCCGAGGGACGGCCCCACATTCTGGATAAAATTCAGGACCATGAAATACAGTGGATCGTCAACACCTCCAGGGGGACAAGAACCACTGAGGATTCATACACCATCCGCAGGGCGGCGCTGAACTACCATCTGCCCTACACGACGACAACGGCCGGCGCGGAATTCATGGCCATGGCCATTGAAACCCTCAAGCATCAATCCATGGAGGTCAAATCGGTCCAGGAGTACTTTGACACCCAAAGCCAATCGTGAAGTTTTTATACGATATTGTGACGGTTTTCCACTATTACGGCTGGACTTTACAACATCAAGGACTTAATGTTAACCTTGCCTTGCGGAATATGACCCATTAGGCGAGGCTGTTACCGTTTAAACTTAAACCAAAAAAAGAGATCAACACTTTTTTAAATTTTCTTTACGGGGTTCTTTCTTGAATAATTTTTACAAAAATTTATCCATGTGGCTGGTGATCGGCTTGACCATGATCCTGCTTTTCAATATGTTCAATCATCCCCAGACCGGAGCGGTAGAGATGAGTTACAGCGACTTCATGTCCACCGTCTCCTCTAACGGTATTACTCAGGTTACCATCCAGGGCGATGAAATATCCGGCATCAGCGGAGGAAAGCATTTCCGCGTCATTACACCTGCCTCGGATTCGGAACTTATTCCCCAGCTCAGAAAGGCAGGCGTTAATATCACGGTGAAACAGAAAGAGGAGACCCCATGGTATGTCACCATTCTCGTTTCCTGGTTTCCCATGCTTCTCCTCATCGGCGTCTGGATCTTTTTTATGCGGCAGATGCAGATGGGTGGCGGCAAGGCCATGAGCTTCGGCCGCAGCAAACACAAGATGCTTGAAAGCGGTACCGCCAAGGTAACCTTCAAGGATGTGGCCGGCATCGACGAGGCCAAGGAAGAACTTTCCGAAATTATCGATTTTCTCCGCGAACCCAAAAAATTTACCCGTCTCGGCGGCCGTATTCCCAAAGGCGTGCTGCTGGCAGGTCCTCCGGGCACAGGGAAAACCCTGCTCGCCAAGGCCATTGCCGGTGAAGCGGATGTGCCCTTCTTCTCCATCAGCGGTTCGGATTTTGTCGAAATGTTTGTCGGTGTCGGCGCCTCTAGGGTAAGGGATCTCTTTACCCAGGGCAAGAAAAACGCCCCCTGCATCATTTTTATTGATGAGATCGACGCGGTGGGCCGCCACCGCGGCGCAGGCCTGGGCGGCGGACACGACGAAAGGGAGCAGACCCTGAATCAGCTGCTGGTGGAAATGGATGGCTTTGAATCAAACGAAGGAGTCATTATCATTTCGGCAACCAACCGCCCCGATGTTCTTGACCCGGCTCTGCTCCGGGCAGGCCGCTTTGACCGACAGGTTATCGTCCCCATCCCCGATGTGGGCGGCAGGGAAAAAATTCTGTTAGTGCATGGCAAAAAGGTACCTGTGGCCGCAGATGTGAACTGGATGGTTATTGCCCGCGGCACCCCGGGCTTTTCCGGTGCCGACCTTGAAAATCTGGTCAACGAAGCAGCCCTGCTTGCCGCCCGTTTTAATGAAGACAAGGTGAACATGGATCATCTGGAACGGGCCAAGGATAAGGTGATGATGGGTGCGGAACGGCGCAGCATGATCATCACGGACAAGGAAAAGAAAATCACCGCCTTCCATGAAGCGGGCCACGCGCTGATTGCCAAACTCCTGCCGGGCACCGACCCTCTGCATAAGGTCACCATCATCCCCAGGGGACGGGCTCTGGGCCTGACCCAGCAGTTACCCACGGTGGAGCAGTATACCCACGCCAAATCATACCTGCTGAACAATCTCTGTATCCTGCTTGGTGGCAGGGTGGCGGAAGAGCTGATCTTCGGGGAAATCACCACCGGCTCCGGCAATGACATTGAACGGGCAACCACCATGGCTCGCAAGATGGTGTGCGAATGGGGCATGAGTGAGGAACTGGGGCCCTTGACTTTCGGCAAGAAGGAAGAGCAGATATTCCTGGGTCGGGATATCGCCCAGCACCGCGATTTCAGCGAGGAAACCGCAATCAAGATTGACGGAGCGGTGAAAAGACTGATTTTGGAGGCCAATGAAAAGGCCATCAAACTACTCCGGGAAAATATAGAATCGCTGAAGAACATTGCTAATGCCCTGCTTGACCGGGAAACACTGACCTTGGTTGATATCGAAAAGCTGATCAGCGGTCAGGATCTTGAGCCGAAACCAGATGTGAAGACACAGCCGAATGAACCGCAAGCAAGTGCCGCCAAAGAGCAGCCCCCGCAACAACCGAATCCGGAGCCGCAAGTCCCGCCGCCCCCTGCGCCGGAACAGTCCACCGGCCAGGCAGAGGCTTGACCGCCTCCGGTAACAGCAACAGCAGAGTAATTGATGAAAATACTCACCCGGGATCGTGCTTTGAACTTCGTTGACAAAGTCCATGTCATGGGCATTGTCAACATCACCCCGGACTCCTTTTCCGACGGCGGCAATATAAGCGATGAAAACTCGCTGCTTGCCCTGGTCGATCACATGGTGGACAGCGGGGCGGATATCATTGATATCGGCGGAGAGTCCACCAGGCCCTTTGCCCCCCAAGTCACCCTGCAGGAAGAACTTGACCGGGTCATTCCGGCAATCTCCGCCATCAGACGCCGTCATCATATCCCCATCTCCATCGACACGACCAAGGCGGAAGTGGCCAGATGCGCCATTGAGGCCGGGGCTGACATCATTAACGATATCAGCGCACTCAGCCACGACCCTGCCATGGTTTCCGTGGCAGCTGAGCATAAGGTGCCGGTCATCATCATGCACATGCAGGGAACCCCGCGCAATATGCAGCTCAAGCCACGTTACGATGATGTTGTGGGCGAGATCTGTTCTGCCCTGGGTGAACGCATTCAATGGGCGGAAAAACACGGTGTATCCCGGGACAGAATCATCATTGATCCAGGCATCGGCTTCGGCAAGACCGTGAGCCACAACCTGACCATCCTGCGGGAACTCAGGCAATTCACCACACTGGGCTGCCCCGTACTGATCGGTCATTCACGCAAATCTTTTATCGGCAAAATCCTGGGAATTGAGGATGCCTCCGCCCGCGATGAGGCAACTGCGGTTATCTCCGCTCTCTGCGCCTGGAACGGGGCATCCATCATTAGGGTGCATGATGTGGCAAGGACCGTGCAGGCCGTTAAAATGACCCACGCCATCAGCAAGGGCAGCGCCATGGGTAATGGTTAAACATCAGGCGGCCAACCATAGATGCGCGAGCGACTCATCAGATATCAGACATACAACAAAAGCCGAAAAATCAAGGCCATCAACTTCCACCCGGCCAAGGCCACCCTGCTCTTCAAGATAATCCCCTATCTTTTGCACTGCAATTATCCCGATTTGCCGGGCTATGTGGACGACCCGCAATGCCCTTTCGGTATCTACCGTTTCCTGCCGGAGAAAATCGTGGACAGCGAGCTGTTTCGCCGTTATTTCCCGGATTCCACCGCGAGAAACTATAAAACGTCCTCCCCTTACCCGCGCAATCCCTGTATCCATTCGCTCAAAACCATCGGCAGCATCGGTACCATCGCCGAGTCGGAAAAATCGGATTGTGATTTCTGGGTGAGCATCCGACTTGAAGAAATCGGCGCCGGAGGGGTTACCCTGCTTGAGGAAAAATGTAAAAAAATCGAGAAATGGGCACTGGAAAACGGATTTGAAGTCTATTTCTTTTTAATGGATATAGACCAGACCAGGGAAAACAAATTTTCATCCGTCGCCGAAGAGGAATCCGCAGGATCCGCCTTAAAACTGCTGCTCAAGGACGAACTGTTCCGCACCCATATTCTCGTTGCCGGCAAAATGCTGCTCTGGTGGCTGATTCCGCCCGGCCTGACCGAACAAGGGTATCGAGATTATGTGGAGCAGCTCATCAAGAAACGGGCGCTTAACCTGGATAATTTTATCGATCTCGGCTATCTGTCCGATATCCCCAAGGCGGAAATCTTCGGAGCCTGTCTCTGGCAGCTCAATAAAGCCCTTGATAGTCCTTTCAAGTCAGTCATCAAATTCGCTTATCTGGAACTCCTGCTCAAGCATCAGACAAACATTCTGCCTCTCTTTTCCACCAAGATACAATGCCTGGTAACCTTTCCGGAACGGCTGCCGAAAAACGAGGTCAAACTCCCCCTCAACCACATTGACCCTTACCTGCTGCTGGCAAAGGAACTGGTGGCATTCTACCAGAAGAATAAAATCAAGGACGAGGATGACCTCATCAGGCAATGCCTCTTTTTCAAGACCCTGGAGGGGACAAAGTCGGAAAAGGATGACAGGCATCTGCAAACCACCCTGGCCCTGATGAAAAAATGGGATCTGTTGCCGCCCAATTACGAGCAACTGATCAAGCTGCATCGCTGGGACTATAAGGATCTTCTGGCTCTCGGCTCCCGGGTGCACGCCTACCTGCTTGACACTTACAACCGGCTGCGCTGGCTACGGAAATCATTCCAGGACGAAACAGGCCGGACCATCAGCGACCGGGACCTTTCCATCCTGGGTAAAAAGCTCTTCAGTTTCTACGATCACAAACCGGACAAGATACCCTACCTGCATACCCTTTCCCGCCAGTCCATCCATCAGTCCGACCTCACTTTCCACGCAAGCCGGTATGAAGGGGCAGTCTATTACTATGTTTTCCAGGGAATCCATGACGCGGAATCGATCAAGAATAACCAGCAGGCGCTGATCAAACGTGAGACCGATCCGATTTTTCTGGTGATCTGGCTGGTGATCAACGGCATCATGCAGAAGAAGACAAATATTCACCTGACCAAGAACTTTCTCTCCGTCAACCTGTCCGACCTGCAGCATCTGGGTGACATGATCATTAAAACCTTTCCCCTGTTCAATTTTTCTCAGATTACGGCCAGCGAACTGCTCAGTCAGGAAAAAGTCACCATGGCCCTGGTCATCGTCAATTTTGAAAATGAGCCGGTAAAGGGATCGCCCACCCTGAAATCGGCAATTATTACGGTCAACAATTACGGCGAATATTTTCTCCACCATTATACCACCCTGGTACAGTTGAAAAACGCCATGCGCCTCCTCCTGACCAAACACTTCGTCAGCCGCTGGAATCATAACCTGGAAACCTACATCCCGGAACAGCCGGAAAAATATTATATCCAGAGCATGCTGGAAAAATGATTTTGAAGAAAGGCATAAGTCAAGAGGCAAGAGGCATTAGACATTAGCTGCTGATGAGCAGATAAAATGAAACTAAACAGGAAAGTGAGGCAAGGTAAAAACGCGGACATGAAAATTACCTTTTACCATTCAGCTCTCTGCCCCCGCTGTCTGCTGGTGGGACGGACCCTGCAGAAGCTACAGCAGGAATACCCGAATCTGGTGGTGGAAAAAGTCGAGGTGACGACACGCCCTGTGGAGAGCCTGCGCAATGGCATCAGGATCATACCCGCCCTTGCGGCCGATGGCCGTAAACTCGCAGGATTCATCCTGACACCGACAGCAGTGCGGAAATTTGTGGCAAAGATCTATGAGTGCCCCCCCGCCATTGATTAACCTCAGAAGCAGGCGGGTAGATAGATGTGAAAAGTGGTCCCCTTACCGTTTTCGGATTCCACGGTAATGGTGCCGTCATGTTTTCTCATGATGGAGTAGCAGATGGCCAGCCCGAAACCCGTTCCCCGCTGGCTTGCCATTCTTTTGGTGGTGAAATATGGGTCAAAGATTTTTGCCAGATTTTCCTGGGGAATGCCCACCCCCTCATCGGTGATGGAGATGCACAGATAGGCGCCAGGGGCAATATCAAGGCCGTTCTGTTGGGCGATCTCCTGATTTTCCGCCCGGACCTTCACCCCTCCTCCGTTCACCATGGCCTCCCTGGCATTAATCACCACATTGTTGATGACCTGCTGCATCTGCGCTGAATCAATGAGCACATTATAAATATCCTCGGCAAGAGCAAACCCGTATTCAATACCTGAACCCCGCAAGGCGGTTTCCACCGATTGTTTCAGCAGTTCCTTGATGTTCACACATTTTTTAAGGGGGGAGCCCCCTTCGGCAAAGGTGATGAACTTGCCGGTCAATTCCTTGCCCTGCAGGCAGGTTTGTCTGGCTTCCTCCAGGATCTCAACCTGCTCATTTTCCGGGGGCAAAGCACTTTTAACCAGGGAGATGACCGCCAGCAGCCCGGTTAATATATTATTGAAATCATGGGCAATGCCGCCGGCAAGAATGCCTATGGCTTCAAGTTTCTGGGCCTTCTGCAGCTCAATTTCCAGCTTGCGGCGCTCGGTGATATCGCGAAAGATACCGCGGATGGCAACCGGCTTGCCGTCCACAAACTTACAATTGCACTTTCCCTCAACCAGTATTCTCCGGCCGTCTCTCGTCACAAACTCGGTTTCAATTTTATCCACCTCATCGCCTGAGAGCAGCGTTTCGAAGCGCTCCATGCAGTGGGCATGAAAATCCGGATGAATGACCTCAAACATGGGGAACCCCGGGACCTCGTTTTTGGCAAAGCCCAGATTTTCCCGCCAGGCGCGATTGGCATAGATGGTCCTGCCATCAGGGGCGATACTCTGGATCATGTCCCGGGAATTGTCAAAAAGATCACTGAACAGCTCTTCCCGTTCCCGCATGGCCTGTTCCGCCCTCTGCCGTTCTTCCATCTGTTTCTGCAACTCGGCATTGGCATATTCCAGTTCCCTGGTCCGTCTGTCCCATCCCTCCTTCATCCTGCCGATGAAAAAGGCGGCCAGGATCCAGCTCAGGATATCAAGTGCATGAAGATAGGGATTTTCACCATGCCAGCCCGTCTCGAAAAAAAAGGCATGAATCACAATGGCAAGCAGGCCGCCGATAATGGCGTATCTGAGGCTTATACTTATTAAAGGCATATACTCACGGGAATAGAATTAAGAACGGAACGGCAATCCGTTCGTCAGTTTTTATTGAAGGGCATCTGCCGCATCAATGTCAAGGCATAATGGCCCGGGCTTTTCCTCATTGATTCCCCCAAGCCACGCCTTGACGGCCTTTTCCAGGTAACGATGGTACATATCCACCCCCCCAAGACCGCGGCAGCGAAAACAGAAATTGATCTCAAGAAACAGCGGGATCTGATTGATATCTCCGTCAGCAAAAAGAAAATCAAATCCGGCCAGATCGATGCCGGTTTCCCCACAGAAATCCCGCAGCACAGCCACACCCTTTTTCTGCAGATGGGGAAATGACTCATAATCGATGAACGCTCCTCTGGCCAGGTTGGTATAAAACCCGCCGCCGGCAACACAGCGCCAGTAGGGATAAAAATCTTTGCCGATCACCACAACGCGCAGGCTGCGTCCGCCCGTGGGGACGTATTCCTGGACGATAAAACCTCTTTTGCCCTGCTGTTCATATCCGGCAGCCATCACCAGACATTGATGCAGCTCAGCGGCGGACTGGATGAGAAAAACATTGTTTCCCTCCCCGCCCCAGCCGAATTTAAAGACAAAAGGGTAGGCAAAGGGCAGTGAAACGCCGGAATAGTCACTGACGCACGGGAATGCCAGGGTCTGCGGATGGGGGACGCCCATTTTTTTGAACAGAACGGCCTGCCCTGTTTTATCGGGGAAGGTGAAAGAAACATCATAATTGGGAAAGACGTGGCGGCAGGCGCGCCGGGCAGCAAAATAGAGACTTTCCCGGCAACCCTGGGGTAGGATAATAGCATCCGCCTGCTCCATGGCACGGATATCCTCGGCGGAAGGAACCTCGCCCCGCAATATCCGGTTATTTTTTGTCTCAATGCAGCGGTTATAGGAAAGAACGTTCATGGTTAGTGCAATTTCCCGTTCAACCAGTTAACAATGCGTTCCGCCACTCCGTCAACCCGGCCAAACATATTGGTGCCATGTATATCGGTCTGGGCAAAAATAACAAGCTCCGCCCCCTGTTTCTCCAATTTGCGGAAAATCTCCTCACCTCCCCGCTCTTTTTCTTCCGCACTTGATAAAATAAGCAGCGGCAGCCCCCCGGGCCATCGGGTAATCTGCTGCAGAGTGGGGATGCCGAGATAGTCGCTGCCCGGAGTCATGACAACGACGGCCTGCACCGGCACCTGCCATCGCCCTGAGTCGGGCGGGAAAGAATGCCGGCAATCCGGTAACCGTCCGCTGTTGTCAGTTTTACCTTGTCGGTGGCTGCCTGGCCGGACGAAGTACAGCAGAAAACAGTTACCAGGGTAAGCAGACAGAGGAAAAATCTGGCAAGAGATCGCTGTTTCATGGGGCGGCTCCTTGTCATTGGTGAGATCAAATGTTATTGTTGCTTATAACGAATAAAAAACCAAGAAAAATCAATCAGGAAGAGATATGAACATCAAATACGGGGTGCAATTTCCCCAGGAAGGCATTTGCGCAGATGAACGGAATATTACCAGTGAATGCCGCTCCAGAATCCCGGAAGTGGTGGATAAACTTGTCGAGAGCTGCCAGTGCGATGAGTGCTTTGAACACATCAACACCGATCCCCTTCCCTCCCGGCAAAGGGCCGTTGATCTCATTGATCGCTGTCGGGACATCCTCTTCCCCGGTTATTTCCGCTGCCAGGACATTGACCGGATCAGCCTCCAATACAAGATAGGCCAGGAGGTCTCCACCCTTTACGATCTTCTTTCCCTGGAAATCGCCTACAGCATCCGCCATGAGTGCATCCGACACCATAGGTCCTGCCAGCAGTGCGATGAACAGGGGAAGCAGAAGGCCTTCAGCTTTATCCAGTCCCTGGTGGATCTGAGAAAAATCCTGGCCACCGATGTGCGGGCCGCCTATGAAGGCGATCCGGCTGTCACCAGTTACGATGAGGTGATTTTCTGCTATCCCGGCATTACGGCCATCACCATCTACCGCATCGCCCACCTCCTGTACCAGCTGAGCGTTCCCATTCTGCCCCGCATGATGACCGAGTACGCCCACGGTATTACCGGCATCGACATCCACCCTGGGGCCAGTATCGGCGAATCCTTTTTCATTGATCACGGCACGGGAGTGGTGGTCGGCCAGACAGCGGTGATCGGCAACCGG
Source organism: Pseudomonadota bacterium (assembly GCA_018816555.1). GTDB lineage: Bacteria > Desulfobacterota > Desulfobulbia > Desulfobulbales > SURF-16 > SURF-16. Next base: position 14,049 of record JAHIVT010000054.1, on the reverse strand, counting down.
GTAAAAATCTACCAGGGAGTCACCCTGGGCGCTCTCTCCTTTAAAAGAACCGAGTCAGGGGAACTGGAACGCACCGGCAAACGTCACCCCACCCTGGAAGATGACGTCACCGTCTATGCCGGTTCCACCATCCTGGGCGGCGATACGGTGATCGGCGCCCGCTCCGTGGTTGGCGGCAACGTCTGGCTGACCCACTCCATTCCGCAAGACACCAAGGTCATTCTCAATCCGCCGGAGCTGGTGTTTAAAACGAAATCATGACAGCGAGGAACAGGTTGTCCTGAAAGCGCGAAATTGATGCCTTGCACATCACCAGCGACAGGACAATTTTACAGCACAGAGCCCTGCCGGACTCTGTGCTGTGATTGCCGGTTCTCAGTACATTTCCTGAATTTGAACAACCATTGCCCCGGCCCCCGAACTATTGCAGCGGGCAATCTGTCCGGCCCCAGTTCGAGCCGAATATCAGCCAGTCCTCCATATTGCAGGCGCCGTCGTTGTTGAGGTCGCATTCGCAGGGCAAAGGCGGGGGGGTTAGGAGACAGGGCAGATAGAGTATCTTCAACTCATCCTTGGTGTTATCGACCAGGCCAAAGGTGTTGGTGTCGCTGTCAAAGGCGATGCCCTGTGGGGTTGTGAAAAAAGGTGTTGTGTCAAATCTTGCCTCCAGGATTCCCTTGGGATTTACAACAAACACCTCACCCAAGAGACTGTCAGTGATGGCAAAATTACCGTTTGCAGGGATATGGGAAATACCACTGGCATAACTGGAACCGAAAGCATCCAAGCTGAATTGGTCTACTATTCTTCCGGGACGGGAAAGGTCCACCAGCATGGCCGCATCTTTCGTGTAATCCACTACCGCCATATATCCACTGCTCGGCACATAGGCAATGCCGCTGGGGTAGGTGGAGCTGATACCAAAGGTCCCTATGTCAAACTGCGCAATCAGAGTACAGCTTGAGTCAATAGTAAATATTGCATCTTTGTTGTCGTCGACAATGCTGAAATTCCCGGCGCCAGGACCATAGGTGATGCCTTTGGCGCTGGGTGAAAAAGCGGATATGTCACATTGCGCGACCAACGCCTCCGACTCAGGATCAACAAAAAACACCTCTGCCCCCGCATTGTCGATAATGGCGTATACGCTTTGGCTCGGGTCATAGGCGATGCCCATTGGGCTGGCGCTGCCAAGATCAAAAAGATTGATTGTCTTGACCACATTTCCGCGAATATCAAAAAAGAAAACCTCATCTTGTCCGTCACTGACAACAGCCAGGTCTTCATTGCAGGTATCATAGGCAATGCCGTAGGAGGATGAGGAAACAAAGCCCACGTCAAATCGGTCCTGCAGATTGCCGGACTGATCGAAGAGAAACACATCGTTTAAAGAGTAGTCAATAATGGCCAGATACTCTGTGCCGGATATGAAGGTGATTCCCCCGGAGTAAGTGCAGCCACTGGAACCAATGGGAAATGACCCTTGCAGGTTACCAGCGAAATCAACAAAATACACATAATCCGTTGTAGGATCGACAATGGCAAGATTTCCGGCATAAGTGCCGCCAGACACATAGGTAATGCTCTGAGGATTGGCTGAGCCAAAGGTCGTGGTGGGAAATTCAGCAACTAGGCTGCCGTCCGCGTAGGCAACAATAAAAACCTTATCGACGGAGTCATCGGTGATGGCGAAATGCCCGGCATACACCCCCTCAGGGATATAGGCAATGCCGCTGGCATAGTTGGAATACGGTCCGACAGGAAATTGATTTTGGACAATACCTGCCCGATCGACGATATAAACCATGTCCACAGAGTCATCAACGATGGCAAAATAGCATGTTGACGGGATATGGGTGATGCCGTCTGGAGATAGTGCACCCAAATTAGCAGTATCGAAATAATCAACCATCACCGGGATGGTGACCGCCAGTGCGGAATTTGTCCAGCACCACAGCATGCTGAAAAGGCACAGAGCAACCGCTCTGCAGGTCAATCCTTGCCTGCGGATTGCATTGAATAATCGTTTCATAGTCCCTCCTTGTCAAAATCTTTTTAGTGATGCAACCGCCGATTACCAACGGCGGCAATTTTCAACGTGGCTTTCACAGGACAAAAAACAGCCGGGCTGCGCCGTGATTCCGACTTTACGAAGTCAGACCCGGCAGCCCGGCTGTTTTGATCAATAATAGAATGTCAAGGCAGACAGAAAAAACCCGTGGCTTTCCGTCCCCACCTCACGATAGGTTTGGCTTTACTGGATCATCAGACCTGCGGCAGAAATTTGAGTTGCATACCTCCTCCCATAAGTCTGGCCGAACAGCGGCCAATCCGCTTCAGATGAAAACCCGCATATTGCAATGCCCGTTTTACAAAAAAGACATTCCCGCCTGATCAATCAGCCGTCTGCTACTCCTCACATATCAGACAATCACTCTGCCCCCAGTTCTCACCGAAGCGCAACCAGTCCAGCATATTGCAACTGCCGTCATGATTGAGGTCGCATTCACACGGCGGCGCACCAACCTCGTTGCAATCGGTTCTGCCCCAATCACCGCCGAACACCAGCCAATCCGGCATGTCGCACTGGGTGTCCTGATTGAGATCGCACTCGCAGTAATGGGGAAAGCCGGCGATCCTGATATGGTCGATGTACCAACCTGCGCCAACATAACTATCGTTGTTCGTATAATGGTAAAAGGCTATCCGTACCTTCTTGCCCGCATAGACGCTGATATCGATGCTCATTGGCGACCAGACAGATGAAGAAAAGACTATTTGACTACTGATATTCGTGAACGCCGACCAATGCCCCGTCGCCTCATCATACTCGGATATCTGCACGATGCCATAATCGCTAGAATAATATGAGAACCAGTGCCTGAAGGAGAAGGAAAGCACACCGTCGGCGGGCAGATAAAATGCAGGGCTGATCAGCCGGCTGTCCGAGTAATACGGATAAGTCCCACCCAGTATCGTGCCGGCGCACTGGGTGCCGCTATAGCAGGAGGATGGTCCGACAGTTGGCGTACCAACTTGCCACACGCCATTATCCGTATGCCAGTCATCCCAGCCACATTCAAAATCCCCGGTCCATTCAGGCGCTTTCTTGATGATCTCAACTTGATCAACATACCAACCCACACCAACATAACTATCATTGTTCGTATAATGGTAAAAGGCTATCCGCACCTTCTTGCCCGCATAGGCGCTGATGTCGATGTTCATTGGCGACCAAACCTCTGAAGAATAGACTATGGTACCACTGATGTCCGTGAACGCCGACCAGCTGCTCGTCGCCTCATCGTACGCCGATATCTGCACACGTCCATAGTCACTGGAATAGTACGAGAACCAGTGCCAGAAGCGAAGGCTCAACTCTTCATTGCCTAAAACCTCATACTCACCGAGATCAATTGTTGGGCTGATCAGCCGGCTGTCCGTGTAATATGGATAAGTCCCACCCAGTATCGTGCCGGCGCATTGTGTCCCGCTATAGCAGGAGCCTGGTCCGACAGTTGGCGTACCAACCTCCCACACGCCATTATCCGTATGCCAGTCATCCCAGCCGCCCTCAAAATCCCCGGTCCATTCAGGCGCTTTCTTGATGATCTCAACTTGATCAACATACCAGCCCACGCCAACATAACTATCGTTATTCGTATAATGGTAAAAGGCTATCCGCACCTTCTTGCCCCCATAGGCGCTGATGTCGATGCTCATTGGCGACCAAACCTCTGAAGAATAGACTATGGTACCACTGATGTCCGTGAACGCCGACCAGCTTCCCGTCGCCTCATCGTACGCTGATATCTGCACACGTCCATAGTCACTGGAATAGTACGAGAACCAGTGCCAGAAGCGCAGATACAACTCTTCGTTGTCAACGAGCTCCACATTTCTTAAATCAATCTCAGGACTGATCAACCGGCTGTCAGTTGTAGTTGGATAATTGCCATCACAAACCGTTGCCACATAAAATAGGCCACCACCCCATTCCTCCTGCTGATTGCTAAGACACACATCCCACACCCCATTGTCAGGTGCCCACCCGCCAAAACCCGTTTCAAAACCCTGCTCATAGATGACTGTTTCTTCAGCGTTTACAGTAGCCGCATGGATCAATAAGAAGACGGCAATTAAAATTCCCCAAAGACATTTCTTTCTCCCTGTCATTTTTCCCCCCTTTGTAAATATCTATTCACCTGTCGGGCAAATTCTCTTCAATTATGACAAGGAGATTTCCCCTTGTCCGCTCTCAAGCCGCGGCACAAAGGCATCTGAATCGATGCCAGGAGTATAACAGGCAGCAGGTTCCCGATTTTTCTCCTCTCCGGAATAGCGGAGGACAAGTGTATTCCCCTGCGCCTCATCAGCAAACAAATACGAAAGACCCTCCCTGCAGCTATGCCCTTTGTTCATGCCCCTTGCCGGACCGTTCCATGGTCAGACCCTGCCCTGATGCACCGAACCATTTCAGCACTACTCATCCGCCTTGTCGCCACGGGCCCACTGCTGGACGTCCCGTGGCAACAAGGGAAAAAAGATCAACAGGCTCCCGTCAGTTTTTCATCCTGCGCCGCAGGGCAACAAGACCTGCCAGCCCTGAACCGAGCAGCCACACGGCACCGGGGATCGGCACCGGGTTATTGTTAGCATAATTGTTCATGTATGCCAGCCTGGTGGGCACGACCAGAGGATCGAGAGTCCCACCACCATAAACTATTCCAGCTGCCCAGTCAGGACCGTCCGGATTGTAGTCATATAACCAAATTTCATTCATGAGGCTTTCTTTCGTCCCGGTAAGCTCGAAGGTGCCGAGCAACAGGTTAGTACCCGGTCCCAGACCGGTAAAAGCCCACTCGTTCATTGTCTGGCCACGGAATTTCACATGGCCGGGTGTTATGCCCTGGGGGTCATCCGGATAGGCCGTCCAGGCGCCAATCGCGGGTAAAGTCAGATTGGAGGCCACAAGATTATCCGCGGGAAACCGCACATCCCAGCCCGCCTTCCATAGACCCACTTCGGTAATGGAATACAGCAGATCCACCTTCACCGTGTCGCCGACCGTTAAGTCGATGGTCGTGCCCGTATCCAGCGTCCCTTTGGCCAGAGCCGTATCCCCGCCATAAAAATCTATGTCAAAAGTGAGCACCGGCGAAGCCTTGGCGGCCGGGCTGAATCCGAAAACCATTGTTGCAGCAAGCATTGCGAGACTTACCTTTTTCATCATTTCCTCCTTAAAGATTTTGTTTTTTTCATTCCAGTCGACCCAAACACTCTTTTGCCCTCAATAGAAAAACACTCCGTACTCAGGCAAGGCCTGATCGCTTTTCCCGCTTTGAAATTTCAAGGCCTTTGCCTCGGGCACCACTCCCCCCAAAAAAGCTGGCCTGACCTATCCTTAGAACAATATGCCAGATGCAATCTTACCGTAGACTTACAGAAAATTCTTTTTTCAGAAAAACTTGACAGCAAGCGGATACAGATAACCAATTGTTTTCACTTATTTTCATTCATCACTAATTTTCGACACGATACACCGATCGATTATGCCATTCTGTTCTTACCCAATAGACTTTTCAGGCTGCTGAAAACTTACAGCCTGCTTACTACTGTAACAGGAAATAGACAGGTAAGATAAGTGAGACAGCGGGGAGGACACTTCAGCCGCTTCAGGATGGAGGCTGAGATGAAGGTGGGCCCTTATCAACGCCCGCCCGCATGGAGTGGTGCAGTTTTGTGGTCACGGATGAGGGTTCTGCATCGAGCACGGCGCGCAGCACCTGGCAGCAGTTGCTGTACACCTTCAGCGCCTCGGTTGTGCGGTTCTGCTTCTGCAGGCAGATCATCAGCCGCTGATAGAAAACTTCGGAGAGCGGACTTTTCTCCATGGCCTGCTGGTAAAGACCGGCGGCCTCCTGCCACTTGCCGGCCGCCTCCAGTTGTTTACCAAACAGCTCAATGCCCCGCTCAAACCTGCTCTCCAGCCGATCGCGCATGGGAATTGTCCAGTGCTCGTCATTATCCTGGGGCAGAAAGGGGCCATGGTAAAGACGGAATGCCTTGCGGGCCAGGGCGTTTGCCTGGGCGGCATTATCGCCATTTTTTTTCAGAAGTGCCTCGGCACGGCTGAGCAGACGCTCAAAGGCCCAGGCATCCACCCAGCAGCAATTTGGGTCAATGGTCACCTTGCCCTTCTGGAGAAGGATGGCTTCATGGGCGCCCAGCAGACTGCGGAGACGAAACAGGGTGGTATCAAAGGAACGCCGCGCCCTTTCGCCGTCTGCCTCATGCCACAGGGCATCCATGATGTTCATTTCACCAACCTTGCGACCCCCGAAAGCCAGAAGAGCCTTGAAAAGAGCCAGCGGTTTGGTTTTTTTCTTGGAGGCATAGGGAAGGTTTTTGCCATACTTTGCCAGACCGAAACGGCCCAGGGTATAGACACGGAACATCCAGGGCCATTCCTCCACCTCCTGCGGCGACTGAGGGATTTGCAGCCGGCAGCGCTGCACAATTTTCTGGGCATAGTCGGCCTGGATATTCTCAACAATGGACTTGGCGCAGAGTTCAGCCAGTACCGTCCGTTGCAGCATGAACGGCACCAGGCCATGCTGTCCGCTTCCCAGATCCATGGCCTTACGCAGCGCATTGAGCCCCGCCTCTGTATCACTGTCGATAAAATAAAAATACGCCTCCAGCAGGCTGCCCTCAAGTTCCAGCTGACGAAAATCACCGTGGGCCGCAGCTTCTTTTCCCTGCTGCAGGGACTGCCAGGCCAGTTCCCGGTCGCCATGGGCGCAGGCGATGGCGGCCCGGAGAAGGATACAGGCTGTTTTCGCATAACAGAGCACGGCGGAATCCGCCAGTTCCATGGCCAGAGTGGCGGCCGATGCCGCATTTCCCAGCTTCCCTTCCTGCAGGGCCAGGGCAGCATGCAGAAAATGATAACAGAACTGGCAGGTCGGATATTTAATCTGCGGAATGGCAGCCATGCGGGTAAGCAGCTCTGCGGCAAACTTTGTATCACCTTTGTAGAGAGCAGCCCTGGCACCGTCGCACAGCAGCATGAAATCCGTTAAATGTTTCCCCGAGAGATCAGCCAGTGCCAGTCCGTCGTTGAGCAGTTTCGACGCCTGGTTGAATTCACCCCGGGCGTTTGCCAGAAATATCTCCGCGGCTATAATCTTGATCCGGGAGGCGTGATCTGATGGCATAGAACAGGCAGCCTGCCGCAGTATATCAAGCACACCCTCCGCCTCATCACACTTTCCCGAGTAAACGCGGTAAATAGCCGCATGCACCAGGATCTGAGCCTTGACCGCCAGATCATTGGTTGACTGGGCCAGCTGCAGCCCGCGTTCTTCCCAGACAGAAAAATTCTCATGCCGGGGATTACGGATGACCAGGGCCACATACATGCAGACCGTCACCCGCTCTGCCGCTTCTCCAACGGGAAGCCGATAGGGATCTGGCAGAATCTCCTCGAGAATTGCCAGATAAAGATCAAGAACAGCGGAATCATCCTGACTTGCCAGCAGGCATTCCATGATGCCTGCCCAGGCCAGCAGGGTGTCAGTCCTTCCCCCGTCCGCATCCCGGAAAATGGCAAAAGCCCGGTGAAAGAATTGCCGAGCAGCCAGTGAATCCGATTCCTTTTCAGCCATGCCCATCCAGTAAAGCAGGCGGGGATCATTGTCAATCATGTGGCCGGGAAGGGCCTGCAGCCATTTAGCGAGAACCTGGCAACGTCCCTGCTCTATCAGAGATCTTGCCTTCTGCAGAATCAACCAGGCGAGACCTTCCCAGTCAGATGCCTGCCTGAGCAGGAAAGAGGCCTGATCCTCCTGGCCAGCTTCCAGCATCAGACTGGCCACCTTCTGCAACAGAACCTTTTTCTGCTGGACGGAATACTGCATGGTTGCCCGGTCCTGCAGGAAACGACGGAAAAGGGGATGATATTGATAGAGCGGTTGATCCTTTTCCACCCTCTTGGTAAACCGGTTGGAGCGGCACAGAAATGACAGCAGGCTGCCGACATGCGGGAAACCTGTAAGTCGAGCGGCCTGGTCGGGGTCAATGCTGCTCAGAAAAGAAGTCTTGAGGAGAAAATCTTTAATATTGTCCTCCAGTTCATCATAGACCTCTCCGGCAAAATATTCGAAAATATCTTCCTGACTGGAGATATAAAAGCGCAAAGTAATATCGTTATTTGCCAGGCAGCCGTTCATCACCAGCTGCAGACCAGCCGCCCAACCGTCAATCTGGGCAAAGACATCCGGGAAGTGCTCCATATCCGACGTATTGAAGCCGTGCAATTCACAGATCTTCCTGCACTCGCTCTCGCTCAGACGCAACTGCTCCCAGCCCAGAAGAGCCATCTGCCGGTTGACTCGCAACCTTGAAAACTTGGTGGGAGGACCGTTGCGGCTGATAATGATCACCGACAGCCCCTCGGGTATTCTCGACAAACCGGCCAGAAGCGCTCGATGCAAAGGAGCATACGGGGATATTTCCTGGTAATCATCCAGAACCAGCACAAACGGCGGCTTGATGCAAGCGGCCAGGTTATTGAAAAATTGTCTGCTTGATTTCTGAATACCCTTGGCAGATTTGTCTGCCAGTTCCTCTATGATCCGGCCGGCTTCCGGGGCAAAATTTCCCAGTCCTCGGCTCAGGTGGTGAAAAAATGAACTGATATTTTCATCACCGCAGTCTACCTTATACCACACAGATGGAAGCTGCCGTGACTCCAGATAACTTGCGACAACGGACGTCTTGCCACAACCGGCAGGGCCGGTGATGAACGTCACGGGAAGATTCCTGGCTTTATCAAGTTGAAGAAAGAGGCCTTCGCGGGGTAATGTAGCGCCGAGACGAGGTTTGCTGATTTTTACAATATTGCTCATTGTGCTCCCATATTGTTTTTTTGCTCCTGCGGGACAGGCTTGAGGGAACCTTGACAAACCGTTTTACTATGATTCAGACAGGATCAAACGTTAGGCTGCAGGTCCCTGACAAAAATTCCACAGAAAACCGACCCGGCAAATTCAACAGTTTACCAGGATATCATTACTGCTAAAAATAATATCTGATCCCCGTCAATGCGGTAAAATGTCGCATAGCTGTTCAAGTGCAGGTATTTTCTGAATTTTCTCAGGGAAAAACACTGAAAAGATAACGGACGAATTTGGTGGACTTTTTCTCTCCCCCCCTTTCCTGCTGATGAAATTCCACAAATTGCAGCAAAGTGTTCCGGCGTGAAAAAAGGTGATCGGATACAATCTTTCGTCGGCAGTGCCGGAACAGCAAAAGTCAAAAAAAATATCATTTTACCGACGAAAGGGTGGAAATAATTTGTAAGATGGATTAGTAATATATAATTTTGCCAATACATGTGCCGTTAAGGCACCCCCGATTTGTTATCATCTTATATCTAACCTATCAACATGTAAGGAGAAGTTATGTCACGGAAAATGGTCACCATTGATGGCAACCAGGCGTGCACCCATGTCGCTTATGCCACTAGCGAAATCATCACCATCTATCCCATTACCCCGTCTTCCCCCATGGCAGCCGAGGCAGATTCCAAGGCAACCGCCGGGCAGAAAAACATCTGGAACAGCGTTCCGGTTGTCACACAGATGCAGTCTGAGGGCGGCGTTGCCGGCTCTCTGCATGGTTCGCTGACCACCGGCGCCCTGTGTACCACTTTTACCGCCTCCCAGGGTCTGCTGCTGATGATCCCCAACATGTACAAACTGGCCGGTGAGCTGACCCCCATCGTTTTCCATATTACGGCACGGTCGCTGGCCTGCCAGGGGCTCTCTATTTTCGGTGACCACAGTGACGTCATGGCCGCCCGCCAGACCGGCTGGGGCATGCTCTGCTCCCAGAACGTCCAGGAATGCCAGGACATGGCGCTGATCTCCACCCAGGTGTCATTGAAATCACGCATTCCCTTCATGCATTTCTTTGACGGTTTCCGCACCTCCCATGAAATCCAGAAGATTGAGCAGCTTACCATGGATGACATGCGGGCCATGATTGACGAGGATCTCGTCGTTGCCCACCGTCTGCGCGGTCTGTCACCGGATCGGCCGATGATGCGAGGTACGGCCCAGAACCCGGATGTCTATTTCACCGGCCGGGAAACAGTCAACAAGTACTATGACGTCACTCCGGGCATTGTCCAGGAAACCATGGACAGATTCGCCGCCATTTCCGGCCGCCAGTATCATCTCTTTGACTACCATGGAGCACCGGATGCCGAGGAGATCGTCGTCATGATGGGCTCCGGCAGCGAGACCGTTGCCGCAACCATTGACCACCTTGCCTCCCAGGGTAAAAAAGTCGGTCTGGTCATTGTCCGCCTCTACCGCCCCTTTGATATGAAGGCCATGGTCAACGCCATGCCGGCCACGGTCAAACGCATCACCGTGCTTGACCGCACCAAGGAACCGGGCTGCGCCGGCGAGCCTCTCTATCTCGATATTCGCGCCGCGGTGGGTGAAGCCATTGAAACCTCTTCCATGAAGAATCACCCCATGATTCTTTCCGGACGTTACGGCCTCGGTTCCGCCGAGTTCACCCCGGCCATGGTCAAGGCGATTTTTGACAACATGGCAGCCTGGGCTCCAAAAAACCATTTCTGCGTCGGCCCCAACGATGATGTGGCCTTCACCAGCCTGCCCTATGACAAGTCCTTCAATATTGAGGGAAAAGACGTTTACCGCGCCATGTTCTACGGCCTGGGTGCCGACGGTACGGTGGGCGCCAACAAAAACACCATCAAGATCATCGGTACGGAAACGGACAACAGCGCCCAGGGTTACTTTGTCTATGACTCGAAGAAATCCGGCTCCATCACCACCAGCCATCTCCGTTTCGGTAAAAATCCGGTTGTGGCGCCCTACCTGATCAACAAGGCAAACTTCATCGCCTGCCACAACTTCACCTTCCTGGACAAGTATGACATGCTGGCCAACCTGGAAGATGGCGGTACATTTCTGCTGACCACCACCTTCAAGCAGAAAGATATCTGGAAACAGCTGCCTGGCGCCGTTCAGAAGCAGCTCATCGACAAAAAAGCCAAATTCTACATCATCGATGCCATCAACCTGGCTGAGGCCATCGGTCTGGGCGCCAGGATCAACATGATCATGCAGACCGCCTTCTTCCTCATCTCCGGCATTCTCACCAAGGAAGAGGCCATCAAGGCCATCAAGGAAGCCATCTTCAAGACCTATGGCAAGAAGGGCGAAAAAATCGTCAACATGAACTACAGCGCGGTTGATACGGCGGTGAACAACATCGTTGAAGTCAAAGTGCCGAAAACAATCAGCGGCCACGAAATGCCGCCCACTGTTTCGGACGATGCCCCTGCCTTTGTCAAGGAAGTCACCGCAAAAATGATCCAGGGCAAGGGCGAGGAGATCAAGGTTTCCCAGATGCCTGACGACGGCACCTGGCCCACCGGCACCACCCAGTACGAGAAACGCAACATCGCGGTCCACGTTCCGGTCTGGCTGCCGGAAAACTGTATCCAGTGCGGACGTTGCTCCCTGGTCTGCCCCCATGCCGCCATCCGTATGAAGATCGTCAAAACCGCCGATCTGAAGAAAGCCCCCAAGGCACTCAAAACCGCGGACGCCGTGGGCAAAGAGTTCAAGGGACGCAAGGCTATTGTTCAGGTATTCACCGAGGACTGCTGCGGCTGTACACTTTGCGAGGGAGTCTGCCCGGCCAAGACCAAGGCCCTGGTCATGACCACCAATACGGAGGAGCTCAGAAACACCGAGGCTGCCAATGTCAAGTACTTCCTGGGCCTTCCCGAGATGGATTATTCCGAGATTGACCCCTCCACCGTCAAGGGCAGCCAGCTGAAGCGTCCTCTGTTTGAGTTCTCCGGCGCCTGCGCCGGCTGCGGTGAGACTCCGTACATCAAACTGGTCACCCAGATGTTCGGTGACCGCATGCTCGTTGCCAATGCCACCGGCTGTTCCTCTATCTACGGCGGCAACCTGCCCACCACCCCTTACTGCAAACGCAGTGACGGTCGTGGTCCGGTCTGGTCCAACTCCCTGTTTGAGGACAATGCCGAGTTCGGTCTCGGCATGCGCCAGACGGTGAACAAGCTTGGTCACCAGGCGGTGGAACTGCTGGAGGAAGCCGTTACCGAAAAGATCATCACCAAAAAGATGGCAAACGATCTGGTCAACGCCTCACAGAAAAATCAGACGGAAATCGAGACACAGCGCGACCGGGTTGCCAAACTGAAAGAGATCCTGGCGGCTAGCGACAACGTTATCGCCAAACGGCTCTTCCATGTGGCTGACTATCTGGTCAAAAAATCCGTGTGGATCTTCGGTGGCGACGGTTGGGCCTATGACATCGGTTACGGCGGTCTGGATCATGTTCTTGCCTCCGGAGAAAACGTCAACGTCATGATCCTTGACACCGAGGTTTACTCCAACACCGGCGGCCAGATGTCAAAATCAACCCCGCGCGCTGCCACTGCCCAGTTTGCCGCCGGCGGCAAGAAAATGCCCAAGAAAGATATCGGCATGATCTTCTCCACCTACGGCAATGTTTATGTGGCCAAGGTAGCACTGGGCGCCAATCCGATACAGCTTGCCAAGGCCATTGCCGAAGCAGAGGCATACGACGGACCGTCCCTGGTTATCGCCTATGCCCATTGCATTAACCACGGCATCAACATGGCAAAGGGACTTGATCAGCAGGTCAAGGCGGTCAAGTGCGGCCACTGGCCGCTGTACCGCTTCAATCCGGACCTGGACAAAGAAGGGAAAAATCCCTTGCACCTTGACAGCAAGGCACCATCCATGCCCTTTGCGGAGTATGCCCTGGGCGAGAACCGCTACCGTGCTCTGAAGATCACCAACCCATCCATGGCTGATGAATTGATGGCTCAGTCGCAGAAGGACGTGGACAGGGCTTGGAAATTCCTGGAAGGCCGGTTCAAGTCTCTTGAGCCGGAAGCACCGGAAGGGAAATAATGATGGAAAGCTGATAAAGCTTGTTGCAAAATAAAAAGGGCCGCCGGCTTATGCCGGCGGCCCTTTTTTTATTTTAAAGACCATGAAGTGATAATTATCGGAGTATAGGACGGCCACGAACCGCCCCTAACATCGATCGAGTCCCGTTTACCCAACCCAAGGGCATTAATAAACCGTGAGCGTATAGAGAGAGTGATGATGGTACTCAGGCCACATCTTCCCGCTCAGTTCCTCCTTCGACAGCGTGACATGATGCGCTGCCGCAGCAATAAGTTCCTGGGGATAGTCACCCTTGAGCAGCGCTTCCTTTTCCTCCTTTTTTACAGGGGCTCTGGCAATAATGCAGTCCGCCTCCTCGCCGAATTGACTGGTCACCGCCGAGACCAGAAAGCTGATGGTCTTCCACCTTGCCACTGCGTCCATTTGCCCTGCGAATTCTTCAGGGGAAATAAACAGATACCATTTCTTGTTTATTTTCCGGACCGAAAATTCCTTCAAAAAATTGAGGGCGCTGTCACTCGCGATGAGAAGCGGGGTGCATTCCGGACTTGTGCCGGGTCCCGTGTTTTTTGCGGCAATATCATCATGGCAACTGGGAATCCCTGAGCCGTTTCCGTAAGCGTGACAGTTTGGAACGGCAACCATGGCAACCATCAGGGAACTTGCCAGGCATAAGCCGAGTTTAATGAATATTTTTTTCATCTGAACTCCTGGTTAAACGTGAATGTTACGAAGCCATCAGTTATTCATTGATCACTTCTTCAGTAATGACTGATTTTTCAGGGGGTGCCTGAGCAGCGGCTGCCTCTGCAGCAGTCACTGTCACCTGCAGCTGCGAGGTAAAGCCATTCTGCCCGTCGTCTTCCACACCCTCAGCGGGCATGATGGCAAAGAAAAAGGTATAGTCACCGCTTGCCAGTTCTGCCGTATCCCCCCGGAAAACAGGAGATTGCTCCAGCAGAAAAAGGTTGCCGCGATACAACGCCGACTCCTCGCCCACCCATGCTCCCTGATCATTCAACCACCT